>CP082962.1:306666-613333 GCA_021730285.1 Desulfovibrio sp. JY | reverse complement strand
GCAAAAACTCGTGCCGCTGGTGCGGCGTTACGCCGCCGAGGTCTTCGTCGATGTGACGGAAGACGAGGAGCGGGGCCTCAAATCCGCTCTCGGTCGCATCGAGGCGCGCCTGGACGCCATCCTCGACGCAAAGGACAAACCATGAAGTTTTCTTTCCGTCCCAAGCACAAACCCGATGGGACGCCGGGCAAGCGCAAGCGCATCCTGATCGCGGCCGTGGCCGTGGCCGTCATCGGCAGCTTCGGCTACTACCTGTACGTGCGGGGGCTGGTGTCCACGGACGACGCGTTTATCGACGGCAAGGTCCATCCCATCACGCCGCGCGTGGCCGGCTACGTCGAGATGGTGCCGGTGGAGGACAACCAGTTGGTGGCCCCGGGCGACGTGCTGGTCACCCTCGATCCCACCGACTACAAAGTCGCCCTGGCCCAGGCCAGGGCGGATCTGGCCGCGGCCGAGGCTTCGCTTGCCGCCCTGGATCTCGGCGTGCCGTTGCAGCGCTCCCAGACCTCCTCCAAGGTGGCCTCGGCCCAGGCCGATCTGGAAGGGCAGCAGCGCAGCCTCGACCAGGCCGTCAAGGAACGCGACGCGGCCGAGGAGGGCGTGGCCCAGATCCAGGCCCAGGTGGACCAGGACAAGCTGGACTACACCCGCATCAGCCGGTTGCGCCACCAGGACGTGGTGTCCCAGTCCGACCTGGACGCCATCGAGAACAAGCGCCGTGGCCACGAGGCCGAACTGCGGGCGCTTCGGGCCAAAGTCTTGGCGGCCGGGCAAGGCGTGGAATCGATCCAGGCCAGCATCAAGCGGCTGCGTTCCCAGATCACCCTGGCCAAGACCGGCGAGGATCAGGCCGTCATCCAGACCAAGGAGGCGGCGGCCCAGCGGGCCAAGGTGGATCTGGCCAGGGAAAAGGTCCGGCAGGCCGAGCTCAATCTCAAGTACACCAAAATCGTGGCCCCGGTGGCCGGCCACGTGACCAAGAAGCAGATCGAATCCGGGCGGCTCGTCGCCGCCGGCCAGGCGCTGATGACGGTTGTCCCCTTGGACCCGGAAGAGCTGTGGGTCACGGCCAACTACAAGGAAACCCAGCTCAAGCACGTGCATCCCGGCCAGAAGGCGACCATCGAGGTCGACACCTACCCCGGGCGCGAGATCACGGGCCATGTGCAGTCCATCATGGCCGGCACGGGCTCGGTCTTTTCGCTTTTCCCCTCGGAAAACGCCACGGGCAACTACGTGAAGGTGGTGCAGCGCATCCCCGTCAAGATCGTTTTCGACAAGGAAAACGGGGAATTGCCCAAGCTGCGCCTGGGCATGAGCGTCGTGCCCACCATTCACACCGACTAGTGTCGCGGTCCGTATTTTCGCAACTGTTTTTCAAGGACACGGCACGAGGCCATGGCAGAGCGCGTCCCCAGCAAATGGCTCATCACCCTCGCGGTGATGGTGCCGACATTGATCGAGATCCTCGACACCTCCATCGCCAACGTGGCCCTGGGGCACATTCAGGGCAGTCTTTCGGCCGGCCAGGACGAGGTGACGTGGGTGCTCACGTCCTATCTCGTGTCCAACGCCATCGTCATCCCCATAAGCGGCTTTCTTTCCAAGATCTTCGGCCGGCGCAACTATCTTATGCTCTCGGTCGTGGTCTTCACCATCGCCTCCATGATGTGCGGGCTGGCCACGAGCCTCGGCATGCTCATCTTTTTCCGCATCGTCCAGGGTGTCGGTGGCGGCGGGCTCCAGCCCATGTCCCAGGCCATCCTGCTCGAGGCCTATCCGCCCAAGGAGCGGGGGCTGGCCATGGCCATTTTCGCCATGGGCGCGGTGCTCGGCCCGATCCTCGGCCCGCTCCTTGGCGGCTACATCACGGACAACTATTCCTGGCGCTGGATTTTCAACATCAACGTGCCCGTCGGCATGCTGGCCATGGTACTCATCTGGCTCTACATCAAGGACCCGGACTACCTGGAGCGGCGCAAAAAGGGCGACACCGTGGATTATATCGGCCTGGCCCTTCTGAGCCTGGGGCTTGGCAGCCTGCAGGTGGTGCTCGACAAGGGACAGCAGGACGACTGGTTCAACAACGACTTCATTCTGACGCTTTCGGTCGTGGCCGCGATCAGCCTGACGTCCTTCGTGGTCTGGGAGCTGATGCGCAAGGATCCCATCGTCGACCTCAAGGTGTTTCGGGACCGGAGTTTCGCCATGGGCAACGTGGTCATGTTCTTCGGCTATTTCGCCTTTTTCGGGGCCATCGTGCTGTTGCCGCTCTACCTGCAAAACCTCATGGGCTACACGGCCTTTCTGTCGGGCGTGGTGCTCGGCCCGGGCGGGCTCATCATGCTCGTCATCCTGCCTGTGGTCGGCAAGCTGACCCAGAAGGTCGACGCCCGTTTCATCCTGTTCGTGGGCCTGCTGGTCAGCGCCTATTCCCTCTTCAACATGGCCGGCTTTTCCCTCGACATCGACCTCGGCACCGCCATAACCGCCCGCAACATCCAGGCCGTGGGCATCGCCTTTTTCTTCGTGCCGCTTTCCTACCTGACCATGGCCTTCATCCCCAAAAAGGGCATGAACAACGCCTCGGCCGTGTTCAACCTGCTGCGAAACCTCGGCGGCTCCTTTGGCGTGGCTTTCGTCACCACGCTGCTCGCCCGCCGGGCCCAGTTCCACCAGGCCCGGCTGATCGAGAACATGACGCCCTACAACCTGACCTACCAGTCGACCTTCGAGCAGATCAAAAGCTACCTGGCGGCCAAGTCGCTGGGGCTCTACGACGCCTCGCAGATGGCCGGGGCGGCCCTGTACAAGCTCATGCTCCAGCAGGCCAACGCCATGGCCTTTTGCGACGTGTTCCACGCCCAGGCCATGATGTTCATGGGGCTGGCCGTGCTCATGTGGATCATGAAAAAGCCGCCCATGGGCGCCAAGCTGGACGCGGGCACGGACTGAGGTCGAATCGACGACATTTCGGCAATACGCCGGCCCTTCAAGGCCGCCTTCGGGCGGCCTTCAGACTGCCGACAAAGGCCCGATTGCTGCGTTGCTTCAAAAACTCCAAACCCTCGCGTAGTTATCTACGCGTCGGTCTTGGAGTTTTTTTGCGTCTTGCACTCGAACCTTTTCAGCAGCCTGATGCATCTGGCTTTGTCCGCAAGCTCAAGGCCGCCTTCGCCTTGCTTGCGCCCGGGCGTCAATGAGGCCCCTGGCCATGTTTGGGGCGGGTAAGGCTTGGCACGATCCTGGCTAGTAGGGTAGGAGGACAGCATGGAGCACCGCGCGCCCTCGGCGCGCACCCTTTGCAACCAAGCCGTGCCAACAACGAGGAGCGCTCCCATGAACGCCATCCGCCTTGTCGCCCTGATCGTTTTGTTCATCGGCCTGATGTTGATCGAATCCGGAAACGGCCATGCCTTCCGGCGCAAGAGTTCGGCGACCGGTCCCCGCGGTCGCACCGTGACCAACGAGGCCACCACCGTGCGCACGCCCGGCGGCTACAGCCGCAGTGCCACCACCACCGGCCCCGGCGGCCAGAGCGCCACCCGCAATTCCACCGGCCAATGGAACCCGGCCACCCGGACCTGGAACACGGGCAGCACGACCACCGGCCCCGGCGGCGCCACGGTCAACCGCAATGCCACCACCACCCGCACCCCGGGCGGCTATACCCATAGCGGCACCGCCACCGGCCCCGGCGGGGCCAGCGTCAACCGTACGTCGCAAGGGCAGTGGGACCCGGTCACCAAGACCTGGACCAACACCACCACCTCGACCGGCCCCCAGGGACAAAGCGGCACCGTGACCCGCTCCACCACTGTGGCGCCGTAGAGCTTTCCGTCGCGGGCACGGCCCGGCGCAGGTCGGGCCGCACCCTTGCTCGTGCGCCCAAAAAACGCCGCGGCTTCGTCAAACCGGACGAAGCCGCGGTATTTTTTTGGGCAATAGATTTCCTTATGGGAAAAACGGGTCATTAATTCCCAGGTGCGGCAGGGGGGTGTTTCTTCTTTACCCATGGGCGCGAATCCCCGGCTGGCGGCTGTTGGCGCGCCTGCGGGAGGGGCTGGTGGGGGCCTTGCCGGGCGTTGCGGGAAGGGTTGTCTTGGCCTGGTGTGCTACGTTTTGGATAACACATTGCAATAATTTGCGAATCACGATGGCACGGGAATTGATGCAGAGAAACCCGGCGTGCCGCGCCAGGCATGGCCGGACCCGAACCGGCGAGGCGGATCATGGGCGGCTGGGAAGGAAAGATCGATATCCACAAAGTTTTTGTGCTGCGGCCGACGGCACCGAGGATCACCTGCGGTGTCGGGGCGCTCGGTGGCCTGGACGATATCCTGGCCGACATGGCGGCCGCGGGTCGGGACAAGGTGCTCGTGGTCACGGACGCCACGGCCTACTCGGCCAGCGGGGCCTGGGATACGGTCCGGCCCATGCTCGAGCGCCATGTGGCCTTCGAGCATTTCGACGGGGTGCGGCTCAACCCCACCTTCTCCAGCTGCGAGGCGGCGGCGCGGCGCGGCCGGGACATGCAGGCCAAGGCCGTGCTGGCCATCGGCGGCGGCAGCGTCATCGACACGGCCAAGGTCGTGGCCGTGCTGCTGCGCCATCCCATCCGGGGCGCGGCGGATTTCTGGGAAAAGGGCGTGCCCGTCACGGCCGCCGCTCCCATCGTCGCGATCAATACCGCCCACGGCGGCGGTTCGGAATGCACCGCCCTGGCCATGGCCCCGACCGACGGCGAGCACCGGCCGGCTTTGCGTTCGCCCCTGCTCTATCCCGTCTACGCCATCGAGGACCCGGCGCTGACGATCTCGCTGCCGGCCCGGCATACCGTCTCGTCGACCATCGACGCCATGACCCACGCCCTGGAGGCGGCCACGGCCGTCGGGGCCTCGCCCTACGCCGTGGCCCTGGCCCGGGAGGCGGTGCGCCTCATCGCCGCATGCCTGCCGACGGCCATTGCCCAACCCGGTAACCTGGCCGCCCGCTACTGGCTCATGTACGCCTCGGCCATCGCCGGCATGGGCTTCGACGGCGGCATGCCGCATCTGCCCCATGCCCTGGAGCATGCCATGGCCGCGCTTTGCGCCGACATCCCCCACGGCGAGGGCCTGGGCATGCTGCTGCCGGCCGTGCTGCGCGCCCTGTATCCCGCCGCGCCGGAAATCCTGGCCGATATCCTGGCCCCCATCGCCCCGGAACTGACCGGCGTGCCCGGCGAGGCCCGCCTGGCCGTGGACAGGCTCAAGGAATTCTTCGTGGCCGTGGGGCAACCGACGGGCATCGGGGGCTATTTCACCGGTGCCGACGTGCCGGCGCTGTCGCGGCTGGTGCTCAAGTCGTCGCTGGCGCGCATGCTGCTGCCCTATTCCCCGGTCCGGGCCGACGCGGATCTGGTGTCCCGCCTGTTCCACCAGGCCCTCGAATCGTAGCCGCCTCCCGCTGTCGCTGTGGTCGGTGTCGCCCCCGAAATGCTCACCGGCATTTTGGGGGCGAGGGCTTGCGTTCGGGCAACTACCTGGGGATGTTGGCCAGTCCCACCCAGATGAAGGAATAAAACGAGAGGAGCAGCATGCCAATGGCCAACGGCAGGGTCACGGGCAGGGTGCGGTCGGCGGCCTTGGCGAAGCGGGCCAGCAGCATGCCGGCCATGGCCCCGATGGGGAAGAGGTAGCGCCCCTGGGCCTGGAAATCCGCGACCCACGAGTGCCAGGTGGACTGGAAGATGGTCAGGCCGGCGAAGACCAGAAAGGTCATCACGGCCGCAGTGCCGCCCGGGCCGCCGCGCATGATGAGCGCCAAGGCCAGGGCCCCCATGAGCGCCCACAGCAGATAGGCGATGTAGCGGTAGAAGATGTAGGGCGCGTAGATCTTCATGTAGTCGTACACGCCAAATGACGTGCGAAAGGACCAGATGTGCCAGGTCCAGATGCTGAAAAGCTGGGGATAGGTCAGGCCCTGGTCGCGCATGCGCAGGCCCCAGAACTGGGTGCCCGCTTCCTGGGACGAGGGTTTGTAGTCATCCCGGGCGTACTTTTCGGCGTTTTGCGTGGGCACTTCGGGCCGCACCGTGCGGTTGACGTAGACGTTGTAGCCCCAGCGCGCCCCGAAAAGCGCTCCGGCCAGGAGGAACACCACGGCGGCGTTTTTGGCCGCGGCGCGGAAGTTGCCGACGGCCCGGCCGCACACCCCGAAATAGGCCAGCAGAAAGCCGGCGAAGACGTAATAGTTCTGCTTGGAGATGCACACCATGCCGAGCAGCGCCCCCAGCCACAGAAGCCGCCGGAAGTCGCGATCATGCAGGTCGAGCGGCAGGGGAGAGACCGGCGGGTCGAACCCGGCCGCGATGAAAACCATGCAGAACGTCAGGAAAAAGGGAAAGGCGTCTCCATTGAAGTAGCTGAAAATATACCATATTTGTGGCGTTATAAAAAGCGGCACAAAGGCGATCTTGCGCTTGTCCGGGAGCCGCAAGAAAAGCGCCATCAGGATGGCGAAAAGGAAGATGTTGAAAAAGCGCAGGGCCAGATAGTCCTTCCCCACCAGGGGCAGGACGAGCCGGGCGAATTTGCCGGCGAAAAAATACACCACGTCGAGCTGCTGGAGGTAGGTGACGCCGTAGTTGCTGAAGGTGTGGGCCAGGCGCGGGTCGTCCAGGGCCGGAAAATCCCAGTACTGGATGAAATAGCGCCCGGCGTTGATGTGGTCCAGCTCGTCGGGGTGGGCGTTCAGGCGGCTCTGGACGGCCATGGTGCACATGCAGGCCAGGATGGCGGCGCACACCAGGGCGAACAGGCCGTTTTTGAAGGCGGTTTTGGCCATGCTCAGGATACGGTTTTGTAGACGGCGTCCAGGATGGCCCGCGCGCCCATGGCCAGCACGGAGTCGGCCAGCCGCTTGCCCAGTTCCACCGCGTCGTCGCGGGTGCCGGTGGCCACGTCGCGGAAGGTGCGGCCGGTTTCCGGATCGGCCACCAGCCCGTCCAGGGAGAGTAGCTTGCCGTCGATGACGGCATGGGCGGCGATGGGCACCTGGCAGCCGCCTTCCAGACGGCCCAGGAAGGCCCGTTCGGCGGCCACGGCGTCGCGGCTTTCGGGGTGGTCGAAGAAGGCCAGCATGGAGGCGGTTTCGCGGTCGTCGCGGCGGTACTCGAGGCCGAGCGCGCCCTGGGCGGCGGCGGGCAGAAAGCGCGGCGGGCACAGGCGCTCGGATTTGGGCGCGGTGATCCCCAGCCGGTTGAGCCCCGCCCGGGCCACGATGATGGCGTCGAACAGGCCGTCTGTGAGCTTGCTTACGCGCGTATCCAGGTTGCCGCGCAAATCGACGATAACGAGGTCCGGGCGCAGGGCGGTGAGCTGGGCCTTGCGGCGCAGGCTGCTGGTGCCGACCTTGGCCCCCTTGGGCAGGGCGTCGAGGTTGTCGTAGGCCACGGAGAGCAGCATGTCGCAGGGGTCCTCGCGTTTCGGCGTGATGCCGACCACGAGCCCGGCCGGCTGTTCGGCCGGCACGTCCTTCATGGAATGCACGGCCAGATCGGCCCGGCCGTCGAGGAGCGCCTCCTCGATTTCCTTTACGAAAAGCCCCTTGCCGCCCACCTTGGCCAGGGGCACGTCGAGGATCTTGTCCCCCTTGGTCTTGATGGGGAGCAGGTCCACGGCCAGGCCGGGATAGGTTTCCCGGAGCCTTGCCGCGACGTGATTGGCCTGCCACAGGGCGAGTTTGCTGCCGCGTGTGGCGATGACGAGTTTATCGCGCATGCGCTGTCCGGACGCCTTGGGAAGCGTCGGTTGGGCCGGCCCTGGCGGACGTTTCGGGTCCTGCCGGGGCCGGCCTGGTTGCCTGTCGGGGATCGCCTCAGTGGCGCAATCGCAAAAACACTAGTGGCAGGTGGCGCAGCTGCCGCCGGAGCAGCCGGCACAGCCGCCGCCCGAGGAGGCGGACGTGGCCGTGCGCGCGCCGGTCTGGCCGGCACCGGTGCGGGTGCGGCAGGTGGACATGAGTTTTTTGGTGTCGGTGGAGGCGCACTTGGGGCAGGGCGGACATTCGGTGGCCGTGCTGGAGACGATCTCCTCGAACTGGTTCCCGCACTTCTGGCAGGTGTATTCGTAAATGGGCATAGGCTAAGGCTCCTTGAACTATGAGGCGGGTGGCGGCCCGGGATTATCCCGCGTCGAGATAGGGGCCGAGTTCCACCACAGCCTCGAAAAGATAATGGTCGGTCAACTTGCAAAGCAGATGGCCGATGGCGATATGGACTTCCTGGATGAGCGCCGTGCGTTCGTGGGGCACGAGCAGGGCCATGTCGCAAAGCGGCACGATGGCCCCGTTGCGGCCGGCGAGCCCGACGGTGACGCAGCCTTTTTCCCGGGCGGCCCGAAGCGCCGCCAGCACGTCGGGGCTGTTGCCGGAGGTGGAGATGCCGACCACCACGTCGCCGGGCTGGGCCAGGGCCTGGACCTGCTTGGCGAAGACCAGGTCGAAGCCGTAATCGTTGCCTATAGCGGTAAGTATGGACGTGTCCGTGGTCAAGGCCAGGGCCGGCAGGGGCGGGCGCTCCAGCTCGAAACGGTTGACGAATTCGGCGGCCAGATGCTGGGCGTCGGCGGCCGAACCGCCGTTGCCGCAAAAAAGAATTTTGCCGCCCCGGGCCAGGGCCACGGCCACGGTGCGGGCCGCCTTGTCCACAAGGGCCGCGTTTTCGGAAAAAAAACGCGCGCGCAGGGCGTTTGCTTCCTCGGTATAGGCGGCGATCAGCCGCAGGGTCGTTTCCGACATGGATTCTCCCGTAGGTCGGCGACGTCGGAAAACGTCGCGCCCGCACCTTCTTAGCCAAAGGCCGCCTCCCTGACAACGTTGGCGTCGACGGCAAAGGCCGGCTTTGAAATCGGCGGGAAAAAGGCTAGGGTCCCTTTCGCCGCAACGGCGGCCGACGCGGACCCATGCAACCACCTTTGTTTAGCCGGATATCGGATGAGCGCTGCGTAAGCCTCATCGGCATGGCCGGGGCGGGCAAGACCACCCTGGCGACGCTGCTTGCCCGACGTCTGGGCTGGGCCAGCCTCGATACCGACCGGCTCATCGAGGCCACCACCGGCGAGCGTCTGGCCGATCTGCTTGCGCGCCTGGGGCTTGCCGGCTTTCTGCGCCTGGAAGAGGATGTGGTGGCCGGGCTTGGCGTCAAGCGTTGCGTGGTGGCCACGGGCGGCTCCGTGGTGTATTGCCCCCGGGCCGTGGCCCGGCTGCGGGCGAGCGGGCCGGTGGTCCATCTTTCCATCGATCTGCCCACGTTTCTTGCCCGGGTGGGCGACCCCGGGGCCCGCGCCTTCGTGGTGCCGGCGGGATTGACCCTGCCCGACGTCTATGCCGAACGCCAGCCGCTGTACGCGGCGGCGGCCGATGTGACCGTGACCAGTTGCGGCGTCACGCCCGAGGCGTGCGTCGAGGAAATCCTCAAAGGAATAGCTTCGTGACCGTATCGTTTCCCGCTTCCCGCAGGCGGACCGTTTTGGCCAAGTTGGCCACGCTGTATGCCGACATGGACGCGGCCTACGCCGCCGCCGCGGCGGCCGCCGGCCTGTCCTGCGAGGGCTGCGCCGAAAATTGCTGCGTGAGTTTTTTCCAGCACCACACGCTCGTGGAGTGGCTCTACCTGCACAAGGGCCTCGACGCCCTGCCGGCCGAGCGCCGCGAAGCCTATCTCGGCCGGGCCAGGGAGTATGTGGCGGCCGCCCGGGAGGCGCTCTCCCGCGGCGAAACGCCGCGCATCATGTGCCCGCTCAACGACGACGGGCTGTGCGGGATCTACGGGCAGCGGCTCATGATCTGCCGGCTGCACGGGGTGCCCAATGTGCTCATCGGCGGCATGGGCGTGCGGGAATTTCCGGGCTGCGAACCGTGCCAGCGGCTGGCGGCGGGAAATCCGAACCTCAAGGCCATGGACCGCACGCCGCTGTTGCGCCGTCTGGCCGGGCTGGAGATGGAGCTTTGGGGCAGCAAGGCCGGCCGGCCGCCCAAGGTGGACATGACCCTGGCCGAAATGATGCTGCGTCGGCCGGGGGAGTAGGGCTTCAACCGGAAAGGGAGGAAATATGACGTCTCCACGCCGCTTGGCGGTTGCGCCGCGCGTATTGGCCGCGATGATTCTCACCGTGGCGATGCTCACCGGCTGCTCCAGCCTTTCCGTGTCCCACCTCGAGTCGCGCCCGGTCATCGCCACCGCGCCCACAAGCATCACCATGAAATTCTGGCGCTTCGAATTTACCGGCGCGCTCTCCGGCGACGCCTACGTCATTCACGGCCGGGCCACGCCCATAACCTCCAGCCTGCCGCCCTGGGTCGACCGGCTGGAGGAACTGACGCTGACCGCCTACCTGCGCGATCCGGCCGGCAACGTCCTGGCCAGCGCGGAAAAAACCTTCAAGGCCGTGCCGCTCGGGCCGGACGCGGTCGTGCCCTTCGCCTTCACCCTGGCCCCGGCCGACCAGGCCGCCGGCAATTACGGCATCTCCTTCGGCTACAAGGCCCTCTACGGATCAAGCTCCGCCCGCAACGCCCTGGGCGCGTCCGTGCCGCCGCCGGCCGGCAGCGTGTTCTTCGCCGGCGAAGGCGCGGTGCTCAAGGAGTAGGAGTAGGGGGAGGGAAGAGTAGGAGGGAAGAGGGTGCGAGAGGGGAAACCCTTTTGCAAAGGGCCGTAGCCCCTCTCGCGCTCTCCCCTTCCCAAACCTTATTATTGGTAGAACTGTGGAACAGGGAACAACCTGTCTCCATTGAAAGTCTTTGGGAAGGGGGTCCGGGGGAAACCCTTTCTACAGAAAGGGTTTCCCCCGGCTTCCTTTTCGACTTACCTTATTATGAAACGATTTCTTCGCATCGGCGGCATCGTGCTGCTTGTGGCTGTGCAGGTGCTGCTGGCGTGTTATATCGTCGACTTCGTGTTCCGCGATTATGAAAAGGAGCATGTCTATTCGTATGCCTCCAGGGATGCCGCCAGCTATTCCCTGGAAAAAATGCTGCTCAACGACGTCCACGGCGTGGTCGCCAAGCGCAAGCCGGCCGGCGAGTATCGCATCCTGGTCTTCGGCGACTCCTACACCTACGCCGTGACCAAGCCGGAATACGGCTTTTGCGCGGTGCTGGAAAAAAAGCTCAACGCCATGGGCCTTGGCCGCACGTTCCGCGTGGTCAATCTCGGCTTCCCCTCCATCTCCTTCCCTGACTATCTGGAGCGCTTCGCCTTCTGGACCCAGGCCCTGGACTACGACGCGATTATTTTCAACGTCTATTTCGGCAACGACTTCAACGACGTGCGCAATACGCCCTATGACCCAGCCGCCTTTGCCGCGCGTCTGGCCGACGCCTGCCGTCGCGGCATGGCCTACGGCCCCTACACCCTGGTGCCGCATCAGTACCCGTTTCGGTTCATGGATTTCGTCAAGGCGCAGGTGCTGTTCAAGCTGCAAAGCGACAAGGCGCTACGCCGGATGCTCTTTTTGCCGGACCTCGATGCGCTGGGCGTGATGCCCGACAAGGTCGACCCGCGTTACAGCTCGCTTCTGCCGCTCACTCCGGACCAGATGGCCTCGGAAATGCGTTCCAGCATGAAGCCGTATTATAAAGACACCATGTTCGCCTACAAGAATGACCTGCCCTGGTATGCGCTCTTTCTGGCCACGGCAGCCAAGGTGGCCGGCACGGGCAAGCCGGTCATGGTCATGCTGTCCCCGCCGGAATGCGCCGTCTCGCCCGAAGTCGGGGCCAAGGCGGCCCGCGCTCTTGGCGAGGACCCGGCCAAGGCGGATAGCGGCCTGCCCACCCGCGTCACCCGCGAGCTGGCCCGACAGGTCGGCCTGCCCCAGGACGACATCTACGACCTGACGCCCTGTCTGGCCGGCGACACGCCCGAGGGTAAGCGGACCTACACCGGCCGCGACACCCATTGGAGCCCGGAAGGCAACGCCTGGGTGGCCGAGCTTTTGGCCCGTCGCGTCGCCGCAAGCTGGTTCGGCCGCAAGGCGGACCCCGCCGCCTGTGCGCAAGGGCAGCCGGCCTTCGAGCCCATCCCCGCCGGCGAGCTGCCGCCTCCGGCCACAATCGAGGGGCTCGCCGGCTCCATCGTGGCCGGTTGCCCGCGCTGAGCCGGCAAGAAGCGCATTTTCGCCGGCTCCATCGCCAGGGGCGGTCCCCCCCGTCCGTGGCCCTTTCAGGAGGGGGGCAGGTTTTACCTACCAAATTGTCGCTGTTGGTACGAAAACGTGGGGAAAACGTGTCCCCTGGGCGGGAGGCGAAAAGGTAAATCGGCCTGATCCGGCCATGTTTCTGGGAAAACGTATTTTGGCACGGAGCTTGTAATAATTCGTGCGACCCCAGTTTCCAGGGAAACGGCCGGATGGGGCGTCCTCCTCCTGGCCGGCCGATATCCCGCTCCATTTTCAGTGTTGGCTTTTAGGTCCCGCGTTTGGTGGCAAGAACGACGTTGCACGGAGCAGCGTCGTTTTTGTTTTTTCTGTTGTATTGGAAGAGATGAAGGAACACTGGTTTTCATAAAAAGGTGTTCATTCGTTTTTGAAGTTGTGTTATTACAGAGCGACAATTTTGTTTTTACTGTTTTTACAATATTCGTGTCTGTACGCAGGGTAGCGTTGCATAATCACGGTACAATTTGGAAATGGTACGGCAAGTGCTTCATGCCGAGCGCTTCTTGCAGGGGGGCGGTTTGCGGAAGGGGCGAAATGCGCGCGCTCCTTCCGGGACCGCCGGATACCAAAAGACCTTCAGCATCAAGAGACCGGAGGATCACTGCATGCGAAAGATCGCCATCTACGGCAAGGGCGGCATCGGCAAGTCCACCACCACCCAGAACACCGTGGCCGGTTTGGCCGAGATGGGCAACCGCGTCATGGTGGTGGGCTGCGATCCCAAAGCCGATTCCACCCGTTTGCTGCTCGGCGGCCTGCAACAAAAGACCGTCCTCGACACCCTGCGCGAGGAAGGCGAGGACGTCGATCTCGACGACATCCTCAAGGTCGGCTACCGGGATACCCGCTGCACCGAATCCGGCGGCCCGGAACCGGGCGTGGGCTGCGCCGGCCGCGGCATCATCACGTCCATCAACCTTCTTGAACAGCTCGGCGCCTACCAGGAAGACAAGCAACTCGACTACGTTTTCTACGACGTCCTCGGCGACGTCGTGTGCGGCGGTTTCGCCATGCCCATCCGCGACGGCAAGGCCGAGGAAATCTACATCGTCTGCTCCGGCGAAATGATGGCCATGTACGCGGCCAACAACATCTGCAAAGGCATCGTGAAATACGCCGACGCCGGCACGGTGCGCCTGGGCGGGCTCATCTGCAACAGCCGCAAGGTCGACAACGAGCGGGAGATGATCGAGGAGCTGGCCAACCGCCTGGGCACCCAGATGATCCATTTCATGCCCCGCGAAAACCAGGTCCAGCGGGCCGAGATCCACCGCAAGACCGTCATCGACTACTCCCCCGAGCATCCGCAGGCCGACGAGTACCGGGCCCTGGCCGAAAAGATCCACAACAACGAAATGTTCGTGGTGCCCAAGCCCATGTCCATCGGCGAGTTGGAAAAGCTGCTCATCGATTTCGGCATCGCCAACTGACGCCGCAACAGGCTCCAGTGTGTTTCGCGCCGGGGGGCGGGCCGCCTCCTTCGCCCTCCGGCCGATTTTTCGCCGATCCTTCCCGCCCCTTTACGGAGCCGGCATGATGGGGTAGCCCCCAAAAAGCCGGGAAAGAACTTCCATGCCCGGCCACATCCGCGCATCGTCGCCGATGGAGGCGCTCCCCCATGCTGCAACGCCTGCTCCTGCTGCTTGCCGCCGCCGCCATGATATTCACCGGAGTCTGGTGGCTCTATACCGGCGGCCATATCCCCCGGAGCGTCAGCCCGCCGCCCCCCTCCGTCGTGGCTCCGGCCATGCCGCCAGCCCCTTCGCCGGCCCGACCCGCCCCCGGTTCTCCGGCGGCCTGGATCGCCTCGCCCGGCGAAGTGGAACCCTGGTCCGGGGAAATTCGTCTGGGCTTTGCCAGGGAAGGCATTATCGGCGCGGTTGACGTGGCCGAGGGCGACACCGTGCAACAGGGGCAAATCCTGGCCCGACTGGCCGGGGAGGAATATCAAGCCCGGGTCGCGGCGGCCGGACAGGCCCTGGCCGCAAGCGAGGCCCGGCTCGACGACCTGCCGTCATCCGCCGGCAAGAAAGAGCGCCAGGACGCCAAAGCCGCTGTCGACGCCGCCAGGGCCGCATTGGTGGCCGCCCAGGCCCAGGCCGAAAAAGCCGTGCTGCGTTCGCCCATACACGGCCTCGTGCTGCGCACCTTCCGCCGGCCCGGCGAGGTCGTCTCCCCCTCTCGCGACACCCCGGTCCTGACCGTCGGCGACACAAGCCGGCTTCGCGTGCGCGTCGCCGTGCCCGAACGCGACATCGCCCGTCTGGCCGTGGGCCAGCGCGCCGTCCTCATCCCCGAAGCCTTTGCCAAACACCGCTTCACCGGCGTCGTCTCCCATCTTGCCCCCAGCCTGCGCGGTCCCCAAGACGCCCGCTCCCTCGACGTCGTCATCGATCTCGACGGCACGCCGCATCTCCCCATCGGCTTGGCCGTGCAGGCCTACATTATCGTGCGTCCCGGCGGGGAAAAGGAGCTGGAGCAGGAGATGCCGCGAGGGGAGAAGGAGAAGCGGGGCGCTGTCCTGGAGGGCAGCAGCAGGGACAGCAGGGACAGCAGGGGCTCCGCCCCTGGACCCCGCCGGGGGACTTGATGTCCCCCGGACCCCCTTTTACCGGGTTGGGTTGGCGGGGTGGGATTGGGGGCAGGTGGGTGGTGTTGTTGGGCGGCGGGACGCCGTATGTTTGTTGCCGCAATCGGCCCGGCGGCACGAGGCGCTTCGCTCCTCGACGCCGGACACGATTGCGGCAACAACCGCGCCAGCGGCGAAGCGCCGCATTTTAAGAATCCATTCTTTCTGAATGTCGCCCCGCAGGGGCGACCGGCGTGGTGGAGGCGGAATTTGTTCGGGACGAGCCTGCCGCGCAAGCGGCGGCACCGTCCCGGAAAATTCCGCCTCCATCTTCACCCAACCGTTTCCCGACACGCCATCCCTCCCCCGCCCGACCAGAGCCGAGAAGGGGGGACCGGGGGGCCCGTGGCCTCCCGGCGGGGTCCGGGGCAGCGCCCCGGCTAGCCTTCGCTGACGCCGGCGGCGGCGAAGGTGGCCATGTTGTTGTAGACGTTGGCGCTGGCGCGCATGAGGAAGATGGCCAGGGCCGCGCCGGTGCCTTCGCCGAGGCGCAGGCCGAGATCGAGGAGCGGTTTGTGGTCCAGGGCGTTCATGATGGGGGCGTAGCCGGGTTCGGCCGAGGCGTGGCTGACGACGGCGTAGTCGGCCACGTAGGGCGCGATGGCCCGGGCGGCGACGTAGGCGGCGGTGGAGATGAAGCCGTCCACGGCGATGGGGAGTTTGTTGGCGGCCGCGCCGAGGACGAGTCCGGCCAGGCAGGCGATTTCCAGGCCGCCGAGGGCCGCCAGGATGGCCACGGGGTCGCCGGAGTCGATGACCTCTTTGTGCAGTTCGAGGGCCTTGGCCACGACTTCGGCCTTGCGGCGCACGCCGGAAGCGTCGAGCCCCGTGCCTGGGCCGGTGACGGTTTCCGGGTCGAGGAACAGGTAGGCACAGAAAAGGGCTGTGGACGGGGTGGTATTGGCGATGCCCATGTCGCCGGTGCCCAGACATTTGACGCCTTCGGCGGCGGCCTGGGCGGCCAGGGATGCGCCGAGGAGCAAGGCCTTGGTGCAGGTTTCGATGGTCATGGCCGGGCCGGTGGCCAGGTTGGCGGTGCCGGAGGCGACGCGGGAGCCGGCGAAAAGGGGATGGGGCGGGAACGGGTCGCCCAGGCAGCCGGCGTCGACGACGCGGATATCGATGCCGGCGGTATTGGCCAGGACGTTGATGCCCGCGCCGCCGGCCAGGAAGTTGGCCACCATCTGGCGGGTGACTTCCTGGGGAAACAGGCTCACGCCTTCGGCGGCCACGCCGTGGTCGCCGGCGCAAACGTAGATGCGGGCCGGGTCCACGGTCGGGGCTTTGCCGCCGGTCATGGCGAAGAGGCGCTGGGCCAGTTCTTCCAGGCGGCCGAGGCTGCCGCGGGGCTTGGTCAGACTGTCGAGATGGGCCTTGGCGACGTCGAAAAGGGCCGGGTCCACCGGCCGGATGGCGGCCAGGACCTCGGGCAGGGTCAGCGGCATGAGGGCTCCTTTAGGGTTGATCGGTCTGGGCGGCGAAGCGCGGCTGGCCTGTGGAATCCAGCACGGCCTGCCAGTACTCGGAGTTGATGTCGATGTGCTTGCGCTCGCGGGTGACGAGCGACAGCGGGACGTGGACGTAGTGGTCGTTGACCGATCCGATCATGATGCCGGTCTTGCCGGCCATGCCGGCGTGGACGGCCAGACGGCCGAGGAAGCCGCAGTAGACGGCATCGGCGGTATTGGCCGGCACGGCGCGCACGATGTAGCTCGGGTCGATGGACTTGAGCGTGATGGGGAGCTTTTGTTCCTTGAAATGGCGTTTGATTTCGCGGGCGAAGAGGCCGCAGAAATCGCCGAGCACCGGGTTGCCCGAGGGGTCGAAGCGGCCGGTTTTGGGGATCAGGTGCTGGCCAGCGCCTTCGGCGGCCACGATGACCGCATGGCCCCGTGAACGCAGACGTTTTTCCAGCACCTCGAGCACGCCGCCCGGGCCGGTGAGGGAGAAGGGCTCCTCGGGCACGAGCACCATGTTGACGTGTTTGAGCCCCATGCTGGCCTCGGCGGCGATAAATCCCGACTGCCGGCCCATGAGCTTGACCAGCCCGATGCCGTAGGGCGCGCCGAGGGCTTCGACGTGGGCGCAGGCGATGGACTCGGTGGCCTGTTCGGCGGCGGTCAAAAAGCCGAAGGTGCGCGAGACGAAGTGGATGTCGTTGTCCACGGTCTTGGGGATGCACACGATGCCGATGGCGAGGTTTCGGGAGGCGATTTCCGTCTGTATGGCCAGGGCGGCCCGCATGGTGCCGACGCCGCCGATGAAGATGCAAAAGCCGATGCCGAGGCGTTCCATGGCGTCGACGATTTCGTCCACGGGCTGGGGCCCGCGCGAGGAGCCGAGCACCGTGCCGCCGAACTGGTGGATTTCGGGCACGTTGTCCGGGGAGAATTCCAGCACGTCGTGGCGGCAGGCCGGGATGAAGCCGCGAAGGCCGTAGCGGATGCCGAGGGTGGCGGCCGCGCCGTACTGGTGGTGGGCCTCCATGACGATGGAACGGATGACGTCGTTGATGCCGGGGCAGATGCCGCCGCAGGTGACGATGGCGACCTTGGTCTTGTGGGGCGAAAAGAAGATTTTCTGTCGCGGCCCGGCTTCCTCGAAGAAGACGGGAACCTGTCCGTCGCAGGAGACCGAGGCCCGGGTGATGCCGACCAGCACGGCCGCGTCGTCGGGCACGAACGTGCCCACATGCTTGGGGCTGTCGCAGGCGGGTTCGCCGAGGGTTGTCACGGCGGTCTCCTCGGGGGTCAGCGCCAGGTCGGGTATGGCATCCTTGTTGTTGCGCATGGCGACTCCTTGCGGCATCACGGCTGCATAACGCGGCCGCTTTTGGTGTTAGCCTTTTGAAACCGGGCCGGCAACCATGCGCCGGCATTCAAGGATAAACCTCGTGGAACGCACGTTCGTTTTTTTGCCGCCGTTGCGCGCCGTTTCCGGCGGGTTGGCGGTGCTGCTCGATGTGGCCGGGGCGCTTTGGGCCATGGGCCGCGAGGTCAGGCTGGTGTTGCGCGAGGCCGGGGCCACGCCGCTGACGCTGCCGGCCGACATCCCGGTGGTGTCCCTGACCGATGCCGGCATGGGGCCGGGGGACGTGTATCTCGTGCCCGAGGGCTGGCCCAACGCCCTGGCCCCGGGGCTTTCGGCCGGGGTGCGCTGCGTGGTCTACTGCCAGAACTGGGCCTATCTTTTCAACGGCCTGCCCGAGGGCGTGACCTGGGACAGGCTGCCGGTGACGTTTCTGGCCGTGTCCGATCCGGTGGCGCGCTATATCGAGCGGGCGCTCGGCGTCCTGCCGCCGGTCTTGCGCCCGGTCATCGATGCGGCCCGGTTTTATCCGCCCCAGGCCAGGCCCGCGCCCGCTCCGGTGCGCGTGGGGTACATGCCGCGCAAAAACAAGGGGCTCGCCGGCATGATCCGGCGGATGGTCGAAGCGCGTGCGCCGCGTACCGGCATGCCCCTCGAATTCGTGCCCATCGACGGCCTGCCGCCGGACGGGGTGGCCGAGGCGATGCGCTCCTGCCATGTTTTTCTGGCCACCGGGTTTCCCGAGGGCTGTCCGTTGCCGCCGCTCGAGGCCATGGCCTGCGGCTGCGTCGTGGCCGGGTTCGCCGGGTTCGGCGGGTTCGACTACATGCGTCAGGCCGGCGCGGGCGGCTACGCGCCGGATGTGCCGCTTCGTGACGTCCCCTGGGGCGGGAACGGATTTTACGCGGCGGACAATGACGTTTTCGGGGCAACGGCCTATCTGGAGGCGGCCTGCTTACTGTGGCTCCAGGGCGGCGGGAAGCTGGCGACGGTGCTGGAAAATGCGCGGCTGACGGCGGCGGCGTATGGGGCGAAGGCACGGCGGGAGGCGCTCTTGGCGATAGGAGAGGGCTTTGGCGACTGAAAAAAATCTTTCATCTCCAAGGACTCCGGTCTAGTATGCCGCGACCGGCCGTGTCTGGCGGCCCGTCGCCCCGCCTTTTATCCGCCAGACCCGGCCTCCACTTGCACGCAGGAGGTCCTACCAGTGCCCGCTTTCGCCAAACGCATGTCCCAGGTGCGCCGTTCGTTCATTCGGGAAATCCTCAAAGTCACCGCCGATCCGTCCATCATCTCCTTTGCTGGCGGACTCCCGAAGCCCGACCTTTTTCCCATCGGCCCCATGGCCGACGCCGCCGCCCGCGTATTGGCCGAGAACGGTCCCGCCGCCCTGCAATACTCCGTAACCGAAGGCGAGCCGGAACTGCGGGAATGGATCGCCGCCCGCTACAAGGCCCGCAAGGGCATGGACATCGATCCGGCCAATATCCTTATCACCACCGGTTCCCAGCAAAGCCTGGATCTCATCGGCAAGGTGTTTCTCGACCCGGGCGACCTGCTCGCCGTGGAGTTGCCCGGTTACATCGGGGCCATACAGGCCTTTTCGCTGTTCGAGCCGGAATTTGCCGGCGTGCCGCTCACGCCCCAGGGGCCGGACATCGATCGGCTGACGGAACTGCTGCTTACCCGGAAAGCCAAGATGTTTTACGCCGTGCCCAATTTCCAGAACCCCTCGGGCATGACCTACAGTCTGGCCGCCCGGCGGGCCGTGGCCGAGACGCTGCGCGTCTCCGACGCGGTTTTCGTGGAGGACGATCCCTACGGCGAGCTGCGTTTCGCCGGCGAGCCCATGCCGCCGGTGTCGTCGTTTTTGCCCGGCGGGGATGCCTTCCTGCTCGGCACGTTTTCCAAAATTGTCGCGCCGGGGCTGCGCCTGGGCTGGGTGGCGGCCACGTCGGAAGCCCTGCCCAAGCTCGTCACCGCCAAGCAGGCTTCCGACCTGCACAGCTCCACCTTCGTGCAGCGGGTGCTCGTGCGCTACCTGGCCGACAACGACATCGACGCCCATATCGCCAAGATCAAGTCCGCCTACGGCGCGCAACGGGACCTCATGCTCGAGCGCATCCAGGCGGAATTTCCCGAAGGCGTCACCTGCACCGAACCCGAAGGCGGCATGTTCCTGTGGGTGACGCTGCCCGAGGGCTGCTCGGCCTTTGCCCTGTTCGACCTGTGCATCAAGGAAAAGGTGGCTTTCGTGCCGGGCGGGCCGTTTTTCGTCGACGGCGGGGGCGAGCGGGCCATGCGGCTCAACTTCTCCAACGCCGACCCGGACCGCATCGTGGAGGGCATCGCCCGCATGGGGCGCGGTATAAAGGCGCTTCTGGCCAAGACCAGCTGTGCCGCCGTCGCGTAGGGAAAGCGTCGCCATGCCCGCCAGCCGCCTTCCGGGCGACACCATCGCCGCCATCGCCACCCCGCCGGGGCGCGGCGGCGTCGGCATCGTGCGCATAAGCGGCCCGCTGGCCAAGGCCGTCGCGACAAAGCTCTTCACCGCGGCCCGGCCGGATTTCGCCGGGCTTAGGCCCTATCGGCTGCACCACGGGACCGTGCATGACGCTTCGGGCCGGGTGCTCGACGAGGTCATGGCGGCCTTCATGCCCGGTCCCGGGAGCTACACCGGCGAGGACACGGCGGAAATCTTCTGCCATGGCGCGCCGGTGGTGCTGGCCGCCGTCCTGGCCGCCGCCTGCGCGGCCGGGGCGCGGCCGGCCGGGCCCGGGGAATTCACCAAGCGGGCCTATCTCAATGGTCGGCTCGACCTGTCCCAGGCCGAGGCCGTGGCGGAACTGATCGCCGCGCGCGGCGAGGTGGACGCGGCCCTTGCCGTAACCCGCCTTTCCGGCGGCATGGGCGAGGCCGCCCGGGAACTGGGCCGGGCGCTTGGCGAGCTGCGGGCCGGGGTCTGTCTGGCCGTGGATTTTCCCGACGAAGAAGTGGAGTGCCAGCCCAAGGAGGCCTTTGCCGACGGGGTTGTGGCCATCATGGACCGCATCGACGCCCTGCTTGCCGCCGGACGCCGGGCCAGGCCTTTTCGCGAAGGGGCGGTCGTGGCGCTTTTCGGCAGGGTCAACGCCGGCAAGTCGAGCCTTTTCAACGCCTTTCTGGGCACGGACCGGGCGCTGGTGGCCGATCAGCCGGGCACGACCCGGGATTATCTGGAAGAGGGGCTCGACCTCGACGGGTTGCCCGTGCGCCTGACGGACACGGCCGGACTGCGCGAGACGCCGGACGCCGTGGAGGCGGCCGGCAAGAAACGCGGCCGGGACAGGGCCGGCCGGGCGGACCTGGGGCTTTATGTCGTGGACGGCGCGGCCCCGTACGCCCCGGACCCCGAGGCCGAGGAACTGTTGGCGCTTCTTGGGCCAAGGCGCGTGCTGGTCGTGGTCAACAAGGCCGATCTGCCGGCGGCCGGGCCGGGGGCGGCCGAGGCGCTTCGGGCGCGTGGCCTGGAGACGGTGGCCGTCTCGGCGCGCACGGGTTTCGGCTTGACCGGGCTTTTGACCGCCATGCGCGAGCGCCTGACCGCCGGTGACGGGCTGCCCGAACCGGGCGCCACGGCCCCCAATGCGCGCGAGGCGGCAAGCCTCGAGGCCGCCCGGCTGGAGCTGGCGGGGCTTGTGGCCGATATCCGGGCGGGCGTGCCCTACGATCTGCTGGGCGTGCGGCTCGAAACCGCCGCGGCGCTTGTTTCGGACATCACCGGCGAGACCACGCCAGACGACGTACTCAATGCCGTCTTCTCGAAATTCTGCATCGGCAAATAGACAGCCCTACCGATCCAGCTTGTCGCGGATTTCCTTGGCTTCGGCCATATTCGGGTCCTGGTCCAGGGCGCGGTTGGCGTAGTCGTAGGCGTCGTCCTTGCGGTTCCACTTGAGGTAGAATTTGGCGATGTTGAGAAAGGTCTTGGGGTGGCCGCCGAAAATCCTGATCGCCCCCAGGTAGAGCTCCTCGGCCTTCTTGAATTCGCCCATCGAATCCCAGGCGTCAATGCCGAGCCGCCAGGCCTGCTGGTCGTTGGGAAAACGCTCGATGGCCAGGGAAAACATCTCCGCCGCCTCGGTCAAAAGCCCGGCTTCCATAAACAGCGCGCCCACGTCGCGGATGACGCCTTCTTCCGCGCCGAACGTCTCCGCCACCCGCCGCAGATAGACCTTGCCCTTGGGAAAACTCTGTTGGGCCAGATGCTCGCGGCCCAGCCGCAGCCACTCTTCCTTCTGGGTGTCGTGGCGCTTGGTGATGCGTTCCTGGTCGCGCCGCTCGGCTTCCTCCATTTTGAGGCGCAGGGCGGTCAGCTTCTTGACCAGGATGATCTCGTCGCCGGCTTTGTAGCGCAGAAAGGGGGAAGTGGTGATGCCGATGCGTTGCAGAAACGCCAGCACCCGGGGATGGCGGCTGAAATCGTCGCACATTTCCGCGAAAAGCAGGTCCACCTCGGAGCGGCCAAGCCCCAGGGCCGCGCCGGAACTCTTGATGCCCAGGGCGTCGTTGGCCGCGTCGATGCAGCGATACAGATCGTCGCGCCGCAGATAGCCCCGGGCGCGGCTGATGTTTTCACGAATCGTACGCGCATCCGCCAGCATGCGCGTACGATCGACCTTGCGATGCATCATGGAGCCTCCCCTTGGCCGTAGCGCGCCTCGAGGAGGCCGCCGTGCTACAACCCTGCCAGCGTCTTCAGGCTTGCTTCTTGCTCGCGGACCCAGGCCAGCAGGTCACGCAGGATGGTTGCCGCGTCCCGTTTCGGCTGCCAGCCGAAATCGGCGGTCACGCGCCGGTTGTCGCCGATGTAGATGGCCAGATCGGCCGGGCGGTTGACAGGGTCCTGACGGATGGCGATGGCGTTGCCCGTCATTTCCTCGCACAGGCGCGTGGTTTCCAACAGCGACAGACTGGAAAATGTCCCGCCGCCGACGTTGTACACCTTCCCCTTGGCCTTCTCAAGGTCGCCAAGCTGTATGTCGAGCAGGTCAAAGAGGTCGTCGACGTGCAGCAGGTCGCGCACCTGCTTGCCCAGCCCGCCAAAGCCGATGTAGGACAGGTTGCGCTTGAAGTGATGCGCCTGCACCCACAGGGAAAAGACGCCCTGGTCCACCTTGCCGAACTGCCAGGGGCCGGCGATCACGCCGCAGCGGTTGATCACCGCCCGCACGCCGTACATGGCCTCGTATTCGCGCAACACGAATTCCGAACACAGCTTGGTGGCCCCATACATCGACTTGGGGCCGTTGAGGTCGAAATCGATGTCCAGGCCGGCCGAGGACCAGCCGCGCGGGCCGTCGGCGCAGTCCCAGACAAACCGCGACTCCGCTTCACGCACCGGGATGGCATTGATCGGATCGTAGGGATAGACGCGGCTGGTGGAGAGAAACACCACGTCGGCCGCGTTCTTGCGCGCCACCTCCAGGCAGTTGATCGTGCCCGTCAGGTTGGTGTTGATGAGGTACTTGGGCGAGCCGCCGAAACCGGCCAGCACCGAAGGCTCGGCCGAACACTCGAGCAGCACGTCGATCTTGTCCGTAAACTCCATGTCCTCAGGATTGCGGATGTCGCCGTGCACGAACCGGATGCCCTCGGCCGCCAGACGCGGCACGTTGAACTCCGAGCCCCGGCGCTTCAAATTGTCCAGCACGATGACCGTAAGCTCCGGATACCGGCGCTTGAAGGACACGGCCAAATTGCTGCCGACAAACCCGGCCCCGCCGGTGACAAGCATCGTCTGGTACTTGGACATGGACATGGAATGGAGACTCCTTTTGGGGATTGAGGAACCGGGGGAGGGAACCTTTTTTTGCAAAAAAAGGTTCCCTCCCCCGGACCCCCACCCTCCCAAAAAACTCTTAAAGGGGGTGCGACGATACGGCTGGGAAGGGTGTCGGACATCCCTTGTCGCGGGGCGGTTTGGAGGCCGGCGTGCTCGGCGCGAAGCGACGTGCGCCGCCGGCCTCCAAACCGCCCCGCAAGAAGGGGGGACCGGGGGGCCCGTGGCCCCCCGGCCGCCGGAGGCATCTTCTCTTATCTTCTTTCTTCTCTACTCGTGCTCGACGACGTCTTTCTGCGTCTCGTAGATTTCCTTGAGGATGGTCGGCACGTTGTAGGTGATTTTCCAGGTGGGGTAGTGCTGCTCGAACTTCTTGAGCCCGCTGATCCACCAGATATGGTCGCCGATGCGGTTGTCGTCCTGGTACTCGTAGTTGAGCTTCTTGCCGGAGATCTGCTCGCAAAGGGCGATGGCTTCGATCATGGAGCAGTTGGAGTAGGGGCCGCCGCCCATGTTGTAGACCTCGCCGACGCGGGGCTTTTCGAAGTAGTGCCACAGGCTGTTGACCAGGTCGTGGGCGTGGATGTTGTCGCGGACCTGTTTGCCCTTGTAGCCGTAGATGAAGTACTTCTTGCCGCTGATGCAGCAGCGCATGAGGTAGGACAGGAAGCCGTGGAGCCGGGTGCCGGAGTGGGCCGGACCGGTCAGGCACCCGCCCCGGAAGACGCCGGTGTGCAGGCCGAAGTAGCGGCCGTATTCCTGCACCAGCACGTCGGCCGCCACCTTGGACGCGCCGAACAGGCTGTGCTTGGTGTGGTCGATGGACATGGTCTCGTCGATGCCGTCCTTGTAGGCGTGGGACGGGTCGATTTCGAAGCGTGTCTCTTTTTCGATCAGCGGCAGGTAGTTGGGCGTATCGCCGTAGACCTTGTTGGTGGAGGTGAAGATGAAGACCGACTCGGGGCAGTTCTTGCGGTAGTTCTCCAGCATCGTCAGGGTGCCGTTGGCATTGACGGTGAAGTCCATGAAGGGGTCGGAGGCGGCCCAGTCGTGGGAGGGCTGGGCGGCGCAGTGGATGACGGCTTTGACGTCCTTGCCGTAGCGGCCGAAAATCTTGGCAATGGCCTCGTTGTCACGGATGTCGGCGTCGTAGTGGGTGTAGTTCTTGTAGGTGTCTTCCAGGCGCTTGCGGTTCCAGGAAGTGTCGGCGTCCTCGCCGAAAAAGGTCTTGCGCAGGTTGTTGTCGATGCCGACGATGTCAAAGCCCTTTTCGCTGAAGAATCTGACGGTTTCCGAACCGATCAGGCCGGCCGAGCCGGTAACGATGGCGACTGCCACAGGAGTTCTCCTTTTGACGGATTGGGTGCGCGTCCCGGGGACGGCTTACGCGGTTCCGGCCTGGCGTGGTCTTCTGGCCAGAAACATCGCGCCCACGAGAAAACGCAGGAAATACATGCCGAAGGCCTTGCCCGGATGGGAAAGAAGCCGTCGGTAGCGGCCTTGTTCAACAAAAACGCCAAAAAACCGATAGCCCAGGCCGTACTGACGACGGACATCGGGGTCCCGACCGGTCCATTTGGCGATATAGGCCTCGGCGCTGCCTGTGTAATACGTCTTTTTCTTGAGGTAGCGCACGAGGTCGAAAGCGGCTTCGTTGTGGAAAAGAAGGGGCGTGTCCTGGCCGCTTTTTTCCTCGAAGCGGATGAGGGCCTCGAGAAAGTCTTGCCGCGGCAGGCCGGCGACATAGGCGTCCACCGCGTCGAAATCGTAGCGCGACAGGAGGCCTATGGTGCCGATACGTTTGAGCTTCTTGTCCAGATCCCAGTCCTCGGGGCCGGTCAGGGAGGTGTCGAAGCCGCCCACGGCGGCGAATGCGTCCTTGGTGATGAAGCGGGCGCCGTCGATGACGGTGCCGTCGTAGAAGCTGCGCTCGAAGCGGCGCACGGACGGAAAGTAGTCCGCGCCGAGCACGATTTCCGGAATGTGCAAGGCGACATGATGGCCGGCGGCCATTTTCTCCACGCAGCGGCGCACCACGGTGCGCGACAGGATCATGTCGGCGTCGAGAAACATGACGTAGCGCCCGCTGGCCACTTTAAGCATGCCGTGGTTGCGCTGGGCCGAGCGTTCCGGGCCCATCTCGCACACGATGTCGGCATGGCGGCCGGCGATGGCCTTGGTGTCGTCGGTGCTGGCGTTATCGACGACAATGAGCTCCAGGTCTTCCCGGGGGTAGTCCTGGGCGGCCACGGACGCCAGACAGGCGTCGATGTTGGCGGCTTCGTTTTTGGTGGTGACCACCACCGATACGCGGTCCAAGGTTAGCGCCCCCTGCCTGCGGCACGGCTGGCGTATGGACGTTGTTTCGCGGCGGCGCGATATTTTCGGGTCATGACGGCGACAAGGATGTGGCGGGCTCGCCTTATTTACAGCCGCAATCCTTGTTGCGGCTTTTGTTGAGCAGATGCCCCATGAGCTTGCCGGCGGCCCGAAACAGGAACTTCACGTCATCCACGTCGCGGATGCTCATGATCTTGCGTGCGATAAACGCCGGCGTCAAAGCGGCTTTATACAACTCATCCTTGAATTGCAACACGTCGTCATTCGATATCGGACTTTTCCAGACAGAGGCCCGCATATCGTACTCGTCCCAGTTCTCCGTGGTCAGCCAGCCGTTTTCCTTGGCTTCCGTGAAAAGCGGCGTGCCCGGGTAGGGGACCACGATGGTGGCCTGGAGCGTATTGAGCAGGCCGCGGGAAAAAAGCGACTTGGCGAAGTCGATGGTGCGTCGGGCGTCCTCGCGGGTTTCCCAGGGATAGCCGACCATGGTGGTGATGTGGGGTTCGAGACCGGCCTTTTTGGCCATGGCCACGGTCTGTTCGATCTGCTCGACCTTGATGCCTTTGCACAGGCGGTTGAGCGTATTCTGGGACATGGATTCGAGGCCGATGAGGATGAAGCGGAAATTGGCTTTCTTGAGCAGGTTCCACTGGTCCTGGGTCAGTTCACCCACCCGCATGTTGCAGCCCATGACGACTTTCTTGTGGAGCCCCTTGTCGATCAGGCGCTTACAGAATTCCTCGAGCCAGGCCCCGCGCGGGAAACAGCCCGAGTCGTCGAAGATTTCGCGCACGCCGCGTTCGGTCACGAGCCGCTCGATCTCGGCCACGTGGCGTTCGGGAGAGACCGTGCGGTAGGTCGCACCCGGGAAGAGCGTGGTCCAGGAGCAAAAGGTGCAGCGGCCCCACCAGCAGTCGCGGCCGGCCATGACATAGGTGCCGGGCGTGTACTTGAAGTTGCCGTTCTTATAGGCGTAACGCTGCCATTTGGTCAGGTCGCGGTCGATGTAGGGCAGCTCGTCGAGGTTGTGGTTGAGCGAGCCCATGCCGCCGTCGACGATCTCGCCGCCCTCGCGCCGCCACACGCCGGCCGGCATGGGCACGTCCTTGCCGTCGAGGTGGTCGGCCAGATCGGCCAGGATGAAGTCGAAGTCCCCGCCGGCGATGACGTAATCCACGGAGCTCTGTTCCATGGTTTCCCGGGGCAGGGCCGTGACGTGGTCGCCCATGAGCACCACGGCGGCCTTGGGCAGCCGCGCCCTGACGTCGGCCACGATCTTCCAGTGCCTGGTCACGACCGGGGTCTTGGTCTCCATGGCGACGAGGTCCGGGGCCTTTTTGACCAGATCGGCCAGGAAGGCGTCGTAGGTCATCTCGTCGGCGATGCCGTCGTCGAAGGTGACGCTGTGGCCGCGCGCGGCGCAAAGGCTCGCGGCGTAGGAGGGCACCATGGGATAGATGTAGGTCGGGTTGGTGAACCACTGGAACTGGCGGTTCTGGGAAAGGAGCGGGGTCCCCTTGTCCGAGGCGAGCGGCGGATAGGCCACGGAAATTTTCATGTTACCTGCCGAGACTGCTGATCAGTTTTTTCTTGGTGAGGCCGTAAAGGAAGCGCAGGCCGTACCAGACGTGGGTCAGCGCCACGAAGGGCATGGCGGCAAGCGCGACGGCCGGGGACTCGAAACGCAGGAGATCGGCCAGGATCGAAAGCAAAAAGACGGCATAGGCGACAAACCCCAGGCCGATGAGTCCCCCGGCGCAGGGAAGCACGGAGACGCCGCCGGCGGCCACGAAAAGGCCGTGCAGGATCGCGGCCGCGAGGAACAGCACCCACAGCGACGGCAGGAAATAGCGCACCCGGCGGGATGTCTCGGGATGCACGCGCACGAAATGCCCCCGGTGCAGGCCGTAGTTGCCGACCTGGCGCAGGTGTTTCTTCAGTCCCGGCCGGCGGTGGTGCCAGACGAAAAGTTCGGGCAGGTAGCGGATGGCGCCGCCCTTTTTGTGCACGAGGTCCAGGCAGAACTTGGTGTCCTCGCCGGGCCAGCAGGCGGTGTCGAAACCGCCGACATCGAAAAAGGCCTCGCGGGAGACGATGAGGTTGACGGTCGGCCAGTCGTCCACCAGCCGGCTTGGCGGGGTGGGGCGGTAGCGTTCGGGAAAGCCGGTCAGGCGGCTTAAAAACACCGCGCCCGAGGCCCGGGCCCAGAAGGGATCGTCGGGCGGGGTCACGGCCGGGCCGCCCACGGCGGCAAGTCCCGGAGCGTCCTCGAAGGCCACCCGGGCCACGGTCAGCCAGGCCGGGTCGGGATAGGCGTCGTCGTCGATGAAGGCGAGGTAGGCCCCGAGCGCCTGGAGCGCCCCCCGATCGCGCTTGACGGCCGGGGAAACCGGGCCGGTGGCCACGGCGCGCACGCGCGGGTCGTCCGTGTAGGCGGCGACGTCCATGGGCGCGTCGGGCAGCAGGATGACCTCGAAATCCTTTTCGATCAGCCCCAGCAGATGCGGCAGGCTTTCGACGAGGTAGGGGCCGGGCGCCTTGAAGGGGATGATGATGGAAAAAAGAGGCGCGTCGGGAATGGCGGTACGGGTCACTGCTGCCCGTCCCAGTTTCCGGCGCGGCAGCGCACGATGTAAAGCGGCCTGTTGACGACCTCGGTGTGGATGTGGCCGATGTAAAGCGACATCATGCCAAGCGCGCAAAGGACCACGCCGATGAGCAGGGTGTTGAAGACGGTGAAAAAGGCGATGGGCGTGATGTTGGCTCCGACAAACCAGTTGGCCAGGACCATGAGCACGAGCAGCGGGATGGTCACGGCCATGATGCCGAGGCCGAGGTAGCCGGTCAGCCGCAGCGGCACCAGGGAAAAGGAGGTGAAGCTGTTTATCGCCAGATTGAAGAGCTTCTTGACGGAATAGGCCGGCTCGCCCTGGCTTCTGGCCGGGGCGCAAAAGGAGATGTAGGTTTTTTTGTAGCCCATCCAGTCGATGATGCCCCGAAACATGCGCGAGCCTTCGGTGAACTTGGCCAGCGTGCGCACGACCTTCTTGTCCAGCAGGCGGAAGTCGGTGGAATTGGGGGGCAGATCGAGGTCGGTGAACCGGCGCATGAACCAGTAAAAGCCCTTGGAGCCGATTTTTTTCACCAGGGTGTAGTCGGCGACCTTCTCGCGGATGGTGGCCACGATGTCGTAGCCTTCCTCCCACTTGGCGACGAGCTCGGGGATGACCTCGGGCGGGTGCTGGAGATCGGCGTCGAGGCAGATGACGGCGTCGGCGCTTATGGAGGCCTCGACCCCGGCGGTCAGCGCCATCTCCTTGCCGAAGTTGCGGGAGAACATGAGCCCCTTGAAGCGGGGATCGGCGTCGGCCAGGGATTCGATCACGGCCCAGGAGCCGTCGCTGCTGCCGTCGTCGACAAAAAGGCAGTCCCAGTCGTAGGGCAGGCCGTCCATGACCGCGACCACGCTGTCGCGGAGCGCGCAAAGGCCCTTGCCCTCGTTGTACACGGGGACCACAAGGGAAATTTTGCCGCCGCGCCCGGGGGCGCGGCGGCTGGCGTCGTCATGCGTCATTGAGCGAACCGTGCCCGGCTACTGTTTGCGCAGGAGGGCGTCGAAGTATTCGATTGTTTTCTTGAGACCCTCGGTCAGCGGCACCTTGGGCTCCCAGCCGAGCTTGGCCTTGGCCAGGGTGATGTCCGGGCGGCGCTGCTTGGGGTCGTCCTTGGGCAGGGGCCGGTAGTCGATGACCGACTTGGAGCCGGTGTACTCGATGACCATCTTGGCCAGTTCCAGAATGGTGAACTCGCCGGGGTTGCCGGTGTTGACCGGGCCGGTGAAGTCGTCGGGCGTGTCCATCAGGCGCAGGAAGGCCTCGATGAGGTCGTCGACGTAGCAGAACGAACGGGTCTGCTGGCCCTGGCCGTAAACGGTCAGCGGCTCGCCGCGAAGCGCCTGGATGATGAAGTTGGAGACCACCCGGCCGTCGTTGGGGTGCATGCGCGGCCCGTAGGTGTTGAAGATGCGGGCGACTTTGATGCGCAGGTTGTGCTGGCGGCGGTAGTCGAAGAAAAGGGTCTCGGCGCAGCGCTTGCCTTCGTCGTAGCAGGACCGGAAGCCGATGGGGTTGACGTTGCCCCAGTAGGATTCGGGCTGCGGGTGGACGGAGGGGTCGCCGTAGACCTCGGAGGTCGAGGCCTGCATGATCTTGGCCCGAAGCCGCTTGGCCAGCCCGAGCATGTTGATGGCCCCGTGCACGCTCGTCTTGGTGGTCTGCACCGGGTCGTGCTGGTAGTGGATGGGCGAGGCCGGGCAGGCCAGATTGAATATCTCGTCGACTTCCACGTACAGCGGGAAGGTGATGTCGTGGCGCATGAGCTCGAAATGAGGATTATCGAGCAGGTGTTTGACGTTTTGCTTGGCACCGGTGAAGTAATTGTCCAGGCAGATGACGTCGCAACCCTCGTTAATCAGACGTTCGCACAGATGCGAACCAAGGAAACCGGCGCCGCCGGTGACGAGAACGCGTTTTTTCAGGTGCATGGCTTAAGCCTTGAAATACGGTTGTGGTAGAAGGTTATGCGAAGCAAGGCGACCTAGTAAACCCGTTTTTTCCGAATGTAAACTCATTGCCAGGCCAGCGACGCCCACTCCCCGCTGATGCGGGTTTCGGGCTCGGGCAGGCCCGTGGCCCGGTAGGCGGCGGCCACGGTCGGGGCCTGCTCCACCAGGATGCCGGACAGGATGAGCACGCCGCCCGGAGCCATGTGGCCGGCCAGTCGGGGGGCCATGGCGATAAGCGGCGCGGCCAGGATATTGGCGGCCACGACGTCGAAGGCGGCGTCCGGTGTGACCGCTCCCACCCCACCGACGGCCAGGGTCATGGCGTCGCCCACGGCGTTTAGGCGCAGGTTTTCCGCTGCGCACCAGACGGCCTGGGGATCGATGTCCAGGCCGAAGCCGGTAAGGCCCAGCTTGGTGAGCCCTATGCCGAGGATGCCCGAGCCCGTGCCGAGGTCGAGGAACCGCTTCCCGGCGGCGATGCGGCCGGTGGCGGCGCAGGCGGCGAACGCTTCCAGACATAGGGCCGTGGTCGGGTGGTGCCCGGTGCCGAAGGCCATCTTGGGCTCGATGAGGATGGGCGCGCGGCCTTCGGTATCGGTGTCGGCCAGCCAGGGCGGCAGGATCTCGTAAATGCCGCCCACGGCGATGGGCGTGAAAAATTCCTTCCAGGCCGCGCCCCAGTCCTCTTCCTCGATGGTTTCCAGGGCAACGGGAAGCTCCGGCCAGTCCTCGGCCACGGCGGCGGCGAAATCCCGGGCCGGCGGTCCGTCTTCCAGATGCACCCGGAAACGCACGGTTGCGCCGTCGTCGCTAGGCGTTTCCTCCCAGCCCTGGGCCGCGCGCCCGGCCAGCCAAGCCTCCACCCGCTCGGCCAGATCGCCCGCATCGGGAACCGTGATGTCCACTCGCAATAACGTCCGCACAGGTACTCCTTTATCAGACAAGGAGAGGCTCCGCCTCTCCTTGACCTTTCCGGCAGGGGAGGCGCTGCCTCCCCTGCACCCCTCCGCCGGGGGGCCGAGGGCCCCCCGGACCCCCCATAAAGGGTTTGGGGGATACACGGGAATTGGGAAGATGCCTAACGGGAAATGGGGATGACGGCAACGTCCGCCCAGGGACGCTTTGTCGCAATATCCCGGCAACCCATTGAAAAGTTGAGGAAGGGGAGAGCGCGAGAGGGGAGAACCCTTTTCAAAGGGTTTCCCCTCTCGCATCTCTTTCCCCTCTTCTCTTATCCTCTTATCACGCGTCGGCGTCGGCGATGGAGCCGACGCCCGAGGTGGACGCGCCGAGTGCGTCCCTGGGGGCTTGGGAGGCCGGACCGCCGGGGGAAAAACCGTAGTTGGTGACGGCAAAGAGTTTCGTATCGGCCACCTTGTCCAACGTCATGGTCAGGAGGGTATAGCCTGCTTTCGTCCCCATGATGGTGACCTCGACCAAATCATCCATGTCGTCCTCCGAAGGCCGGTCGAAAAATTGCGGAAGGGGCGGGCGCAAAAGGAGAGAGCCCTTTTTCAAGGGTTTCCCCTCTCGATCGTCTGCCCCGCTTCTAGGCGTTGGCGTCGGCGATGGAGCCAATGCCCGAGGTGTAGGCGCCGAGCACGTCCTTGGAGGCCTGGTAGGTCTGGCTCATATCGTTGCTGGTGGAAGACGCGGAGCCCGACCCGCCGCTGTTTAAGTAATCCAGCGTCTTGCTCACCACGGCCGCGCCGATGGTTTCTTTGTCGGTCGGCGTAAAGGATGTGGCGGAGGAGGAAACGGCGTTGTTCATGGTGTCCAGCGTCTTGGACACGATGCCGTAGGAGGCTTCCGCCCCCGCGGCGCTCGAAAAGTTGATGGCGCTCATGGCGTCCTCTCCTTGCCGGCCTGGGTGCGGCCGACTGTCGATACCGCTTATAGTATGCCTGTAGCCAGCCGTTGGTCGGCAGTCAAGGGTACGGGAGCGGCGCGCTTATTTTTCCCATTGGGGAGCGGGGGCGACCTCCAATAGGGAATGCAGCGCCGCGGATAGCCGGCCGGAAGGATCGGCCAGGGCCAGACGCCTGGCGAAACGTTTTTCCTGTCCCGTTTTCGCGGCCGTGGCCGCGGCTAGGGCGATTTCCTCCAGGCCGGGTTCCAGGCGGAAGGCAGCCAGATCGGCCAGACTGAGCATCAGCCCGAGGGCCCAGTCGTCCGGCCGGTGGAGCGTCAGGTTGGAGAGCAGGGCCACGCGTTGGGCTTCGTTGCCGGGCAGGCGCGCCAGCAGCCTGTCCAGGCGGCGGTCGAGCTCGAGATTGTCCGGGTCGAGGGCCTTGGCCGCCACCAGACATTGGACGGCGTTTTCCGGCAACTGGCGGGCCGGGTCGAACACCATGCCTGGCGAGGCTTCGTAGCCGGCCGCTTCCAGGGCCCCGGCGAAGTGGAGCAGGTAGTCGCGCGGGCCGGACAGGCGCGGGATGTCCCGGCGTCCGCGTCCGGCCTGGGCCACGTAGGCCAGCCGGGCTTCTTCGGGCGCGTCCAGGCGGCAGGCCGCCAGACAGCAGGCCGATGCCGTCAGCGGATGCCCCGAAAGCTCCGGCCGGGACAGGCAGATGCCGATCAGCGCCAGTACGGCGTCGCGGTCCCGGGCTCCCAGCGCCGTCTGGATGCGGGCGGCCATGACCTCCGGCGTGTCCGGCCCGGCGGCGAGCCGTCGCCAGACCATCGATCCGGCCAGGACCAGCTGTCCGGACCGGCGCAGCTGGTAGAGGGCGAGGGCTTCCGCGGCGGCCGCATCGGGACCGCGCGGCGGCGGGCCGCAGCGGGCGGCCAGCTCGAGCAGGGCGGCGGCCCGGTGGATGGGCAGGTGGCGGGCGGCCACGGCGGCATGGGCGGCCCGCCCCATCTTTTCGGTCAGGCCCGGATGGGCCAGGGCGAAGCGGATGCGGTCGTCGAGCTCCAGCACATCATCATAATAAACGGCTTCCCGGTCCGGGACGAAAAGCGTGGCCACGGCCTCGGGCCGGCGTTCGGCCACGGGCAGGCAACCGCTGGAAGCGGCCTCGAACAGGCGCAGGTTGATTTCGCCGGCAATGGATTCGTTGGGCACGATCCGCGCGGCGTCGTAGATCGCGGCCAGGGCCTCGCCGTGAACGTCGTCGCGCCGGACGAGTCCGTGGCGGGCCATGTGGTCGATGAACCACTGGCGGCGCCGACGCTGGGGGGTGATGCGGCCGACGAAGGCCAGGGGAATGTCGCGGCCGCCATGGGGAACGAACGGACGGATCGCGCCGTGCCAGGGCACCCAGGTCGCGTTTGTCGCGCCGGCGGCGGCAAAGGCCGTGACCAGATGGGGCTGGGTGGAGGCCACGGCGGAACAGCTCCGGGCGTAGTGGCGCTGCCAGAAAAAGTTGAGGTGCGGATCGAGGGCCCAGTAGATGACCGGGCAGGGCGCGGCGTCGAGGTCGGTCAACACCAGCCGGGTGCCGAGGTGTTCCTGGTGGATGATGCAGTCGGGCGGTTCGGGCAGGCCGGCCAGAAGTTCCGGCAGGCTGGCCGTTCCCTGGGGCGGGTCGAGGTGCGTTGCGCGCACGCCCAGGCGCGCAAGGGCCGGCCCGAGGTGCGAGTGGATGAGGCAGACGTTTTGTATCCGGGCGGCCATGGTCCGGTCCGGGGAAGGGCGGCGGTTCGTTTATGGCGTTCCGCAGCGACGCGGCGCGTTCCACACGTCCCCGGGCGAGCTCTTTCCGATCGCCGGCATGTCGTTGCGGCGTGTCCCGCGTCGGCGGGGTTCCGTTCGATTCCCGCGTGCCCGGCCCGGCAGGGGAGCGGGGCGGAGGACGCGGGTCGGGCACACGGTCATCGGCGCGGGCCTAGGCCGTGACGACGGAATTCTCGCAGTCGCCGAACGGGGAAAAGGCGTGCTTGTCCGATTCGGGGTCGCTGATCCAGATCTCCCCATCGATCAGATAGCGGAACTGGTATTCCCGACCGGTCGGGAGGTCAAGGGTGACGGAAAAGGAACCGTCCTTTTGCCGGCGCATGGGCGTGGCGTCGATCTCCCAATCGTTGAATTCGCCGACGAGGCCGACATTGCCGGCGTCCTTGGCCTGCTCCTTGGCCAAAACGAAAGTTACCTTGCAGACGGGTTTGCTTTTCAGGAACTTTTTTTTCAGCGACATGGGACATCCTCCTCGAAAATGGCCTTGCCGCGGCGAAGCGCAATCGCGTCGCGCGGCGCAACTTGGGACTTAACTCTGCCGTATCGCCTCTTTGTGACGATGTAAAATCTTTTTTGGAAAAAGAAGGATAAAGAACAGCTTAAAGCAGGCCGTCCTGCTTGAGCCGCGCCACCATGGCCCGCAGGTCGATGGGCTTGGTGAAATAGCACGAGGCATTGCCGTGGAAAAAGGATTCGCTGACGTTTTTGACGTCGTCGTGGCAGGTGATCATGATGGCCTTGGCCTCGCGGCCCGGGGCGACCCTGCGCGCGCGCTCGACCTCGCGCATGGCGACCAGGGCCGTGTGGCCGTCCATGACCGGCATCTGGATGTCCATGAACACGAGGTCGAAGGGTTCGCCGCCGTCCAGGGCGGCCGTGAAGCGGGCCAGTCCGTCCTGGCCGTGTTCGGCGCAGTCGCACTGCCCGTAGGGTTTGAGTGTCGTGGACATGGTCAGGCGGGAGATGGGGTCGTCGTCGACAATGAGAATTTTCATGCAAAGTCCCCTTGCGTTGCGCACGCTGCGCACTGCGGGGCACTGTTGCCAAAAAAGAATAACCTGTGCAAGACATGCGGCCCCGGCGGGAAGGCTGGATTTTTTCCGCCGTCGCCCCTAGTATCGGGATGCCGCCCGGCATCCTTGCCCGCCTGGCCCACTTGTCAACACGGAACGATGGAAAACATGATCCGATCGCTTTTTTTTACGGCCTGCCTCGCGCCGCTGACCCTCGTTTTCAGCTCCCTGTGCTGGCTGTTCGCCCGCGTGGGGACTGACGGCCGCCTGTCCCACCGGCTGGAATGCCTGTGGGCCAGATGCCTGGTCCGGTGCTCCGGCGTGCGCGTCACTGTCGACCTGTCGGCCCTCGACCCGGGCGAGACCTATATTTTCATGGCCAATCACCAGAGCCATATGGACATCCCGATCCTTTTCGCCACGCTTTCCGGGTATAATTTCCGGTTTTTGGCCAAGGAAAGCCTGTTCGCCATCCCGGTCTTCGGCCCGGCCATGCGCCGGGTGGGCCATGTGGCCATCGACCGGGCCAACCGGCGCAAGGCCATGGAATCCATCGCCTGCGCGACCGGGCTCGTCTCGCGCGGGGTGGGGCTGCTCGTCTTCCCCGAGGGCACGCGCTCCATGGACTACTCGCGCCTTGGCGAATTCAAGACCGGGGGCATGATCGTGGCGCTCAAGTGCCGGGCCAAGGTGGCCCCGCTTATCGTATCCGGCTCCGGGAACATCCTGCCCAAGCACGCCCGGCTGGTGCGCGGGGGGGAAGTGACCGTGCGCGCCCTGCCCCCCTTCGATCCCCATGCCCTTTATACGCTCAAGGAGCGTGAAGCTTTTAAAAACGACCTTTGGGCCCGCATGAACGGGGCCTACCAGGAGATGCGACAATGAATTCCAACCCCGCCGTGACGCTCTACCCGCTGGGCGGCCTCGGCGAAATCGGGCTTAACTGCATGGCCCTGGTGTCTGGCGAATCCATGATCGTCGTGGATTGCGGCCTGATGTTCCCCGACGATTCCCTGTTCGGCATCGACGTGGTCATCCCGCGCTTCGACTTCATTTTGGCCAACAAGGACAAACTCAAAGGCATCATCCTCACCCACGGCCACGAGGACCATATCGGGGCGCTGCCCTGGCTTATGCGCTCCTGCGACGCCACGCTCTACGGCTCGTCTTTTACCCTGGCCCTGGCCGCCAAGAAACTCGAGGAGCACAGCCTCAAGGAGTTCACGCACTTCGAGGCGGTGGAGGGCGGCCAGACCATCACGCTCGGCGATTTCAAGGTCACCTTTTTTCCGGTGTGCCATTCCATCGTGCGCGGCTTTGCCCTCGGCATCGAGACCCCGGCCGGGCGCATCGTCCACACCGGCGACTTCAAGATCGACCGCACGCCGCTCGACGGCCACGCCACCGACCTGCCGGCCATCAAGGCCTTTTCCGAAAAAGGCGTCATGCTGCTGTTGTCCGATTCCACCAATGCCGAGCGCGAGGGCTTCGCCCTGGCCGAGCGCGAGATCAAATCCGCTCTGGCCGACATTTTCAAGGATGTCTCCGGGCGCATCGTGGTGACGCTTTTTTCCAGCCATATCCAGCGGATGCAGGAGATATACGACCTGGCCCACGCCACGGGCCGCAAGGTCGCGGTCTCGGGCAAGAGTCTTTTTTCCAACATCGAGATCGCCCGGGAGCTCGGCCACCTGCGCGTGCCGCCCGAGACCGAGGCCAGCCTCGACGACCTGCCGAACCTGCCGGACAACCAGGTGGTGCTGCTCGTCACCGGCTCCCAGGGCGAGCCGCTTTCGGCCCTGTCGCGCCTGGCCTACGGCGAGCATCGCCAGATCAAGGTGCAAAAGGGCGACACCGTCCTTTTGTCCTCGCGGTTCATCCCGGGCAACGTGCGGGCCATAACGCGGCTTATAAACCGCCTCTACAAGCTCGGGGCCGAGGTCCTCTACGAGTCCGTCCAGGCCATCCACGCCTCGGGCCATGCCCACGCCGAGGAACTGCGGCTGATGTTGCGGGCCGTTTCGCCGAAGTTTTTCATCCCCGTGCACGGCGAATACCGCCATCTGGTCAAGCACGCCCGCATCGGCGTCTCCTGCGGCGTGGCCCCGGAACGGGCGCTGGTCATCGAGGACGGCCAGCCCGTGACCTTTTCCGGCGGGCTGATCCGGCTCGAGGACCCGATTCCGGTGGAGCACATCTATGTCGACGGCAAGGGGGTCGGCGACGTGGGTGTCACCGTGCTCAAGGAGCGCCAGCTGCTGGCCGGCGAGGGGCTGGTCATCGTGGTCATGGTGGTGGACGAGAAGTCCGGCGAGCTGACCTTCGGTCCCAATATCCTGTCCAAGGGGTTCGTCTTCGAGCAGCACTACAGCCACGTGCTGGAAGACGCCAAGTGCATTGTCCTCGACATCTACGAAAACGTGCCGCCGGGCCAGTCCGATCTGCTCAAGGAGCGCATCCGCTCGGCCTTGCGCCGGTTTTTCCGCAAGGTGCTGGAGCGCGATCCGGTGGTGGTGCCGCTGGTCATCACCTTGTAACCGGGGCGTGGCGGCATGAAAGTCCTGCGGGTGCGTCGGGGGAACACGACGTTTTACGCCCAGCTGCTGCTGGAGGAGCGTGCGGTCAAGTGCCTTGACCGCACGCTTGGCCTGCCCGAGGTGCTGCCGCTGACGGATGTCTCGGTGCTGGCGCCGGTCGCGCCGTCCAAGGTGGTGTGCGCCCAGGGCAATTTCCGCAGCCGCCTGCACGAGATCGGTCGCGGGCCGGCCGACGCGCCCATGCTTTTTTTCAAGCCCCCCTCGGCCGTCATCGGCAACGGCCAGTCCATCATGCTGCCCCGCGCCACCACCCGGGTGGAGGCCTGGGGGGAGCTGGCCCTGGTCCTTGGCCGGGGCTGCCGCAACGTCGCGCCCGAGGACGTGCCGCGCCATCTTTTCGGCTACAGCTGCGCCAACGACGTCACGGCCGGCGATTTCCTGGCCCCGGATGAACCGCTCGGCCGGGCCAAGGGCTTCGACACCTTCGCCCCCATCGGGCCGTGGATCGAGACCGCCGTGGCCGACCCCACGGCGCTGTGGCTGCGCACCACGGTCAACGGCGCCGTGACCCAGGAATCCTCGACCGACGACATGGTGCTCTCCCCGTATGAGCTGGTCAGCTTCATCTCCACCATCATGACGCTGCTCCCCGGCGACGTGGTCCTGACCGGCTCCCCGGCCGGCGGCGGACGGCTTGCCCCGGGCGACGAGGTCCGGGTGGAGATCGACGCGGTGGGGGTGCTCATCAACGCGGCCAGGTCCGAAGAAGAGCTCGCGCCGCTGCAATAGCCCTGCTGGCGTCCGGAAATTTCCGGGAGCCGGGGGCTTGCCTTTTTTCGGGAAGATGACTACAAACTCCCGTTCACCAAACACGCACGCTTCGCCTTTTCCCTGGGTGCCGGACGGTCCGGTCGCTCCCCGGCGAAGCGGAGGGAAAACCCAAGGAGTCCTCATGCCTTACGTAACCATGAAGCAGCTTCTGGAGACCGGCGTCCACTTCGGACACCAGACCCGCCGTTGGAACCCCAAGATGCGCCCGTTCATTTTCGGGGCCAGAAACGGCATCCATATCATCGACCTGCAGCAGACCGTGCGCCTGTACCAGAAGGCCCACGACTTCGTGGCCGGCGTCGTTGCCGGCGGCGGCAAGGTCGTTTTCGTCGGCACCAAGCGCCAGGCCCAGGAATCCGTGAAAAAGGAAGCCGAGCGCGCCGGCCAGTTCTTCGTCACCAACCGTTGGATGGGCGGCATGCTCACCAACTTCCAGACCATAAAGAAGAGCATCGATCGCCTGAAAAACCTGGAACGCATGTTCGGGGACGGCACCATCAAGCGCTTTCCGAAAAAGGAAATCGTGATGATGAGCCGCGAGGTGGGCAAGCTCAACGCCAACCTCGGCGGCATCAAGGACATGGAGAAGCTGCCCCAGGTGGCCTTTATCATCGACCCCAAGCGCGAAGAGATCGCCGTCCAGGAATGCCGCAAGCTCGGCATCCCCATCGTGGCCGTGGTGGACTCCAACTGCGACCCCGACGTCATCGACTACGTGATCCCCGGCAACGACGACGCCATCCGCGCCATCAAGCTTTTTGCCTCCAGCGTGGCCGAAGCCTGCCTTGAAGGCGCGGCCCAGAACAAGGATAAGGACGACGAGCCGGTCCCGGACAAGGACGAGAAGCCTGAACTCGAAGCCGAGGCCGCTGTCGCCCCTGCCGCCGAGCCCGCTGCCGCCGCTCCCGCGGCGTCAACCGAATCCGCAACCACCGCCGAGTAGGAGGACCGATTCATGGCCGATATTACCGCCAGCTCCGTGAAAGCCCTGCGTGACAAAACCGGCGCGGGCATGATGGATTGCAAGAAAGCCCTGGGCGAGTGCTCCGGCGACGAGGAAAAAGCCGTCGCCTGGCTGCGCGAGAAAGGCCTGGCCAAGGCCCAGAAGCGCGCCGGCCGCGCCACTTCCGAGGGCGCGATCGGTTCCTATATCCACTCCAACGGCAAGCTCGGCGTCATGGTCGAGATCAAGTGCGAGACCGACTTCGTGGCCCGCTCCGAGCGCTTCCAGGAGTTCGCGAAGAACGTGGCCATGCAGATCGCCGCCGCCAATCCGGTCTGCCTCTGCCCCGAGGAAGTGCCGGCCGAGCTTCTGGCCAAGGAAAAGGAAATCTACAAGCATCAGGCCATGGAAGAGGGCAAGCCCGAAGCCATCGCCGAGAAGATCGTCGAAGGGCGCATGAAGAAGTATTACAAGGAAGTCTGCCTGCTTGAGCAGCCTTTCATCAAGGACGACAAGGTCGCCATCAAGGATCTGCTCAACGAGCTGATCGGCGTACTTGGCGAAAACGTCCAGATCGGGCGATTTTGCCGCATGGCCCTGGGCGAGGACGCCGCCTAGGTCGACGCGCATCGAGGTTACAACGGGCCGTAAGGCCCGTTTTTTTTGCAATCCGTTCCCGGGGAGGCCAGGACGCCAGGGCCTCCCCCCACACTTTCCGCAGCCAGCAAGGGGGCGCCATGTCGAATTTGCGGTTTTCCCAGGTTTTGCTAAAGATAAGCGGCGAGGCGCTGGCCGGTGGTCGCCCCTTCGGGATCGACAACCAGACCATCACCAACTTCTGCCAGGAGATCGCCTGGGCGGCCGAGGCCGGAGCCAGGATCTCCCTGGTCATCGGCGGCGGCAACATTTTTCGCGGCGTCTCCGAGCAGGCCGCCGGCATGGACAGGGCCTCGGCGGACTACATGGGCATGCTGGCCACTGTCTTAAACGCCCTGGCCGTGCAGGAAGGCCTGGAGAAGCAGGGACTGTCCACCCGCGTCATGTCGGCCATCACCATGCGCGAGGTCTGCGAGCCCTACATCCGTCGCCGGGCCCTGCGGCACTTGGAGAAGGGCCGGGTGGTCATCTGCGCCGCCGGCACCGGCAATCCGTACTTCACCACGGACACTGCCGCGGCGCTTCGGGCCATGGAGCTCAAAACCGAGGCTATCCTCAAGGGAACGAAAGTCGACGGCGTCTACGACAAGGACCCGGTCAAACACCCCGACGCCGTCAAGTTCGATACCCTGACCTACATGGACGTGCTGGAAAAACGGTTGCGCGTCATGGATAGCACGGCGATAAGCCTGGCCATGGACAACAAGCTGCCCATCGTGGTCTTCAACATGTTCACGCCGGGCAACCTCAAGCGGGTGCTGGTCGGTGAGCCCGTCGGCACGGTGGTCAAAGGAGAGGAATAACATGCAGGCAGTGCTCAAGGACGCCGAAGACCGGATGCAAAAGGCCTTGGCTTCGCTGGATAAGGAATTTTCGCGTCTGCGTACCGGACGGGCCTCCACGTCGCTGCTCGACGGTATCCGCGTGAACTACTACGACACCCCGACGCCTCTGGACCAGATGGCCTCGGTGTCCACCCCGGACAGCCGCACCATCACCATCGCGCCCTGGGACCGCAAGGCCTTCAACGACGTGGAAAAGGCCATCCTCAAGTCCGACCTCGGCCTGACGCCGGTCAACGACGGCAAGATCATCCGTATCGTCATCCCGCCCCTGACCGAGGACCGCCGCAAGGAATTGGCCAAGGTGGCCAAGAAATATTCCGAAGAGGCCAAGGTCGCCATTCGCAACATCCGCCGCGACGCCAACGACGTCCTCAAGAAAAAGAAAAACGACAAGGCGATCAGCGAAGACGACCAGCGCAAGGGCCAGGAGGACATCCAGAAGCTCACCGATGCCTACATCGCCAAGGCCGATGATGCGCTTGCCAAGAAAGAAAAGGAAATCATGGAGATATAGTGCCCGATTCCATGTCCCTTCCCCGGCACGTTGCCATCATCATGGATGGCAACGGACGCTGGGCCACCATGCGCGGACTGCCCCGCAGCGAAGGCCACCGGGCCGGCACCGAAGCCGCGCGCGGGATTGTCACGCGCTGCCGCGAACTGGGTATCGGCCACCTCACCCTCTACACGTTTTCCAAGGAAAACTGGGGGCGGCCGGCCGACGAGGTCAAGTTTCTGTTCGATCTTCTCGTGCGTTTTCTCACCCGCGAACTCGATACCCTGGTCAAACAGTCCATTCGCTTCAAGGTGCTCGGCGAAATGGACGCGCTGCCCCTGGCCACGCGCAAAGTCCTTGGCCACGTCATCGCCAAGACCGCCCACTGCACCGAGATGACCCTCAACTTGGCGCTCAACTACTCCGGCCGCGATGAGATCCTGCGCGCCTGCCGCAGCCTTATGCGCCAGGGCCTCGCCCCCGGAGACCTTACCGAAGAGCGCCTCTCGGCCGAGCTCTACACTGCCGGCCAGCCCGACCCGGACCTCATCATCCGTACCAGCGGCGAGAAGCGCCTGTCCGGATATCTGCTGTGGCAGTCCACCTACAGCGAGTTCGCCTTCCCCGATACCCTGTGGCCGGACTTCACCCCCGACCATCTCGACGCCGCCATAAGCGACTACCAGCACCGCTCCCGCCGCTTCGGCCTCACCGGCGACCAGATCACCGAGTAGCCGGGTTGCCGGGGCGCGGGTTGCCGGGGTGCCGGCTGCCCCGGGGCGCTGCCCCGGACCCCGGCAGAGGCTCCGCCTCTGCACTCCGCCGGGGGGCTTGATGCCCCCCGGTCCCCCCTCTCGGCTTATTCTCTCTCTCCCCTGCCAACCCAAGCTACGTCGCAAAAACACAGACCCCCGCCGGGGAAGCGGGGGCCTGCTCAAGGAGGGAGGAGAGAGAGTGGTCTTGTGGCCGTCGCGGCGTGGTGCGCACCGCTTAGCCGTTGACGGGCCGGCTTGAGGGGAAGCCGGGGTTGCCGTCATGATGTATATAAACAGGGATCATGAAAGGGGCATGGCCGGCGCATGAACTTTGGTTAGGAAAGAGGAAGCCCCCGCCGGGGGAGCGGGGGCTTCGCGTTCGAGGAGAGGAGGTTTCGGCTTGCGGTCCCGGGTGGGGTGAAGGGAGCGGGGACCGGGCCCTGGTTTGTTGGCAAAGGGCGGTGACGGCGCGGCCGGAGGGGGGTAGCCGCGTTGCCGTCGGGATGGAAGATAGGGCGGAAGGGTGGACCCGGCATGACCGGAACATGAACGTTGTTTAGGAAACGGGGATGCCGGAGAAACGAAAGCCCCCGCCGTGTGGGGGCGGGGGCTTCGTTCAAGGAGGGGGAGGGCGACCTTGGGCCATCCGGACGGGAGGGGCCGTACGGACGGCGGATGTAACAAAGAGGGTATGGTTCGGGCACGTTTGTGTGAGCCTAGCCACTACGCCGTATCCGACGCTGCCTGGATAGGCTGCCAGCATGGAGGTGAAATGGCCGCTTTATGAACTAAAATTCATTTTCGGCCGAGGTCAGGCGCGGGGACGGGGAAAGGCCAGGGTGACCCGCAGCCCGGGGTGGTTGTCTTCCAGGCGGAGCGCGGCCTGATGCAGGCCGGCGGCGGCGGCGACGAGGGACAGGCCCAGGCCGCTGCCCGGGGTGTTGCGGCTGGATTCCAGCCGGGCGAAGCGTTCGAGGACGAGGTCCCGGTATTCGGCCGGGATGCCGGGGCCGGTGTCGGCCACGGTCAGTTCCGGGCCGTTCGGGGTGGCGGTGAGGGTCACGGTGATGGCCCCGCCGTCGGGGGTGTACTTGACGGCGTTGTCGAGCAGGTTGGCCAGGGTCTGGGAGAGCAGGTGGCGGTTGCCGGGGACGGACACGTCCGGGGCGAGGGCCACGGAAAAGGCCAGGCCTTTTTCCTCGGCCAGGGGCTCGTAGAGCTCGGCCACGTCGGCGGCGAGGCTGGTCAGGTCCACGGTGGTGAAGTCCTGGCGGCGGGTGCCGGATTCGGCCTGGGCGATGGTCAAAAGGGCGTTGAAGGTCATCAGCAGGTTGTCGATTTCGCTGATGGTCTGGCGCAGCACGGTGCGATAGTGCTCGGGGTCGTCGACCGGCCGGGTCAGGGACATTTCCAGGCCCGAGCGGATGCGGTTTAAGGGCCCGCGCAGGTCGTGGGCGATGTTGTTGGACACCTGCTTGACGCCGTCCATGAGCTTGGAGATCTGGTCGAGCATGGCGTTTAAGTTTTCGGCCAGACGGTCGAACTCGTCGCCGGCCCCCCGGGTGGGGATGCGCCGGTTCAGCTCGCCGCGCATGATTTCCCGGCTGGCCTTGTTGATGACGTCGATGCGCTTGAGGGTCCAGCGGCTGGTTAAAAGGCCGCCCAGCCCGCCGAGCACAACGGTGATGCCGAGGCCCCAGATGAGCGCGTCCATGATGAGCCGTTCCACCTTGATGCGTTCCGACACGTCGCGGCCGACGATGAGGTGGAAGTTGCCGGGCAAAAGGAAGTAGCGCATGCGCACCCGGCGCGGCTCGAAATTTTCGGTGTCCTCCAGCGTGGCGTCGAACCAGCCCGAACCGGTGTCCTTGAACTTGGGCCAGTCGGCCAGATTGCCGGCCAGGGGGTTGAACTTCCAGTCGGTGAGCAGGTAGACGCTCGACCCGGCCTTGTCCTTGGCCACGCGGGATTTGATGACGCGGATAAGCCCGGTGAGGCCGAGCTGGCTGTATTGTTCGGCCAGGCCCTGGATCTCGGCGTTTATCGTCTCGTCGGTCTGCCGCTCCATGAAGCCGGCGGTGGAGGTGTAGATGAACCCCAGCAGCACCAGCACCGACAGGCCGAAGGCGGCCATATGGATGATGGACAGGCGCAGCGTCGAGGAACGCAGCAGTTTAGTTGGGATCACGCAGGCTGTATCCGGCGCCGCGGATGGTGGAGAGCAGGGGCTTGTCGTGGCCCTTGTCGATCTTCTGGCGCAGGCGGCTGATGTGGACGTCGATGACGTTGGTCTGGGGATCGAAGGAATAGTCCCAGACGTTTTCGAGCAGCATGGTGCGGGTGACCACGTGTCCGGCGTGGCGCATGAGGTATTCGAGCAGGGCGAATTCCTTGGGCTTGAGTTCGATGGGCTTGCCGGCGCGCCGGACCGTGCGGGCCACCAGATCCATCTCCAGATCCGCGATTTTGAGTGTGGTGTCCGGGGCTTCGGAGCGGCCCCGGCGCAGCAGGGCCTCCAGCCGGGCGAGCAGCTCGGCAAAGGCGTAGGGCTTGACCAGATAGTCGTCGCCGCCGGCTTTTAAGCCCTTGACCCGGTCGTCCACGTCGCCGAGCGCCGACAGGATCAGCACGGGGGTATGGTTGCCGGCCGTGCGCATGGTGCGCACGATGGTGAGCCCGTCGACGCCGGGCAGCATCCGGTCCACCACCAGCGCGTCGTAGGTTTCCCCCGCCACGCGGTACAGCGCCTCGCGGCCATCGGCCACATGGTCGGCGACGTAGCCCGATTCCTTGAGCCCCTTGATCATGTACGCGGCGGCTTCCAGATCGTCTTCCACGATGAGCACGCGCATGGCGCACCTCCGGTTTGGCCGAATTGGTGAAGCCTACCCTGTTTGGTCCGCCTTGTTAAGCGGCCGGCCCGTCGCCCGGGCGGCGGGGCTTGGCCAGGGCCCGGCGCAGGGCCGCCTCGAGTTGGCGCATGTCGATGGGCTTGGACACGTAGTCGTCGAAGCCCGCTTTGAGTATTTGTTCCCGGTAGCCTTTGACGGCGTGGGCGGTGAGCGCCACCACGGGCGTGTCGGCCCGCTCCCCGTAAAGGGACGGGTCGCGCAGCCTGGTCAGCGTCTCCAGGCCGTTTAGTCCCGGCATCTCCACATCCATGAGCACGCAGTCGAAGTCCGTCTCCGCAAGCAGGACCAGGGCGGCCCGCCCCGAATCCACGGCCGTGACGCCATGTCCCCGTCGCTCCAGCAGCCGTTTGGCCACGAGCTGGTTGATGCAGTTGTCCTCGACCAGCAGGATGGACAGGGGCGGCAAAGGCGGGCGGGCGGCGGGCGCCACGGGTCTGGGACGGGACGCTCCGACCTTTTTGCCGCACAAGGCGGTGAAATAAAACGTGCTGCCTTTTCCCGGCCGGGAGGTGAGCCAAAGACGTCCGCCCATGAGCGCGACCAGGCTGTTGCAGATGGAAAGCCCCAGCCCCGTGCCGCCGACGTCGCGCGTGAGGCTCCCGTCGAGCTGGGTGAACGGTTCGAAGATGCGTTCCTGCTTGGCGGCGGGGATGCCGATGCCGGTGTCGGAAACGGAGAAACGCAGGGGGATATGGTCCTCGGCGGAGGGGGCGTCGGTCGTCTCGCCGGGCTCCACGCACAGGCGCACGTCGCCGTTCTTGGTGAATTTGAGCCCGTTGGAAACCAGATTGGCCACGACTTGCCCCAGCCGTCCGGCGTCGCCGATGACGGTTTCGGGCACGTCCGGGTGCACGGAGAGGCTTAAGGTGTTGCCGTGGCGCGCGGCCAGGCTGTCGAACAGCCGCAGGCAGCGGCCGAGTATCCGACGCGGGGAAAAGGGCGTCGCGGCAAGCTCCATCCGGCCGGCCTCGATACGCGAGAAGTCCAGGATGTCGTTGACGATGTCGAGCAGCGACAGGGCCGACTGGCGGGCCAGATCGAGGTATTCGCGCTGTTCCCCGGTCAGGTCGGTCTGGAGGGCCAGCTCGGTCATGCCCATGATGCCGTTTATGGGCGTGCGGATTTCGTGGCTCATGGTGGCCAGGAATTCCGATTTGGCCTTGTTGGCGGCCTCGGCCGCCTCCATGGCCCGGGTCAGGTTCTGGCGCGTGCGCATAAGCTCGGTGACGTCCACCATGGCCTCGATGATGCAGGAGTCGTCGGGGAGCTTGTGGGCGGTCTTGTACATGATGCGTTCGCCGCGCAGGGTGGCGATGGCGCATTCCCGGTCGCGCACCACGCCCGAATCGGCACTCAGGGCCGGGCAGGTCTCCTTGTTGCACAAAAAGCCCTTGCAGGATTTCCCCAGCGCGTCCTTCCCGAACAGGCGGGCGGCGGCGGGGTTCTGGTATTCGAGAATCCGGTCGCCGCCTGCCGCGACGCGCACCTTGACGATGGGGATGGGGGCGCTGTCGAGGACGGTTTCCAGGTCTTGCCTGGCCAGGGTGCTGTCGGTGACGTCGAGGACCAGGCTCTGGGCGGCGTTGACCCGGCCGGCGGCGTCGCGCAACAGCCGGACGTGGTCGGTGACGTGGCGGGTCTGGCCGTCCCGGGTCCGCAGGCGGTAGTCCAGGATGCAGGCGTCGTTGCCGGCGGCGGCGTTTTCCCGCAGGGTCGCCTCGACCCGGGGCAGGTCGCCCGGGTGGACGAGTTCGCGGGGGAGCACGGTGCCGCTGAGCAGCTTTTCGCGGGAAAAGCCGAGGCGGGCGATGTTGGCAGAGACGTATTCCAGGGGGCCGGGTTCGCCGTCGGACACGGGGTAGCGCAGGAGGAACGCGGGACTGGTTTCGAGGATGAGGTCGGCCAGGCGCAGGGCTTCTTCGGATTCGCGCCGGGGGGTACGGTCGGAGAGCGCGAGGTGGAGTCCCTGGCCCCCGTCCGGGTCGGACGACCGGCCGTGGGGCGTGATGACGGCTTCCACGTAAAGGCCGGTTCTGTCCGGACGCGACAGCCGTATTTCCACGACCTGCCGTTCCCCGGTCTGTCTGGTCCGGTTGAGGAGGGCGCGCAGCAGCGGCTGGTCGACACGGACCACGAATCTGGAAAAGGGGCGGCCGCGCAGGGTTTCGGGCGTATGGCCGAGCATGGCCGAGGCCTGGCGGTTGGCCGCGACGATGCTGCCGGTCGTGTCCAGGCTGAGAAAGCCGACCGGGGCGCACTCGTAGAGGTTGTCGTAGCGGTCGCGGCTTTCGGCCAGGGCGGCCCGGGTCTCCCGCAACTGCTCGTCCTGGCGCGAAAGCGCTTCCTGGCTGGCGCGCAGGGCTTCACGCAGTCGGGCGACGGTTTCCGGCGACAGGGACGCGGGGTCCATGGCTGGTGGAGATCCGGTTGCGGGGGACGTGGCGCCTCGGCCCGGGCTCGGCGTCACGTCTTCCGAGGCTAGGGGGTCGTTCATGGCCAATCCTTGTAGGGAATGGGGGGGCAAAACAGGCGGCGGGCAAAGCCGCGTAGGTACTGTATGCCAATGGGCCTGGTTTGGAAAGGGCGCGCCTGGCGGCCGGCGATCTGTTTTCTTTTGTCCCGGTTGAGGGTATGGGCCAATAAGTGCGGCATGCGTTTCGACGCGGGCCGCGGACATACGGCGCGGCGGCCATGGCGCTGTCGCGGCAAGGAGAGGATATGAACGGGCATGGGGTTGGGAGAAAACGGCGCGTCGGCTTGTCCGGCCTGCGGCGTCTGGCGGTGGCGTGTCTGGCTGTGGCCGCGCTGCTGGCCCTTGTCGGCGTGGCGGCGGCCCAGAAGGGCGGCGGGTATACCTTCGGGGCGCTTTTGCCGCTGACCGGGCCCCTGGCCGAGCGCGGCAAGACGTCCAAGGCCGCCCTGGAGCTGGCCCAGACCGACATCAACAACTATCTGGCGACCAGCGGCGCGGGCGGCCAGGCCCGGTTCGTCCTGGAAGACACCGGCGGCAAGCCGGCCACGGCCGTGGAGCAGCTGAAGGCCCTGGCCGGACAGGGCATCCGGGTCGTCATCGGCCCCTTTTCCGACGACGAGGCCGAGGCCTGCCTGGAATACGCCGACAAAAACAACATGGTGCTCATCAGCCAGGGCAGTTCCGGGCCGTTTTTGTCCAAGAAGGGCGACAACCTCTTTCGCCTGTCGCCGTCGGACACCTATCAGGCCGAGGCGGTCACGAGCCTCATGCGCCAGGAAGGCGTGGGCACGGTGGTGCCGCTGTGGCAGGGCGACCGCTACGGCGACGACATGGTCGTCCATGTCAAGGCGCGCTTTCGCCAGCTTGGCGGCGAGGTTTTGCCCGGGGCCCGGTTCGCCCCGGACCGCAAGGATTTCGCCGAGATCCTCGGCGATCTGGCCAAGCAGGTGGGCCAGCTTTCGCGCGAGCGCAAAAACGGCAAGGTGGCGATCTATTTCGCCGGCGGTCCGGAGGTCGTGACCCTCCTGAAGGGCGCTTCCAAGTATCCGGAACTGGCGGCCGTGCCCTGGTATGGCTGCGACGCCACGGCCATGTTCGACCCCATCGCCAAGGACCCGGAGAGCGCGGCCTTCGCCATGAAGGTCCGCCTGGCCAGCCCGCGTTACGGCGAGGGCGGAGCCAACGTGTATGCGCTGACGGAAAAGCGCATCCAGGACAAGGCCGACCTTTTTCCCGACACCCAGAGCCTGGCCGCCTACGACGGGGCCTGGGCGGCCTTTTTCACGGCCCAGGCCGTGGGTGGGACCGGCGATGCCGCACGGTTCAAGCAGATGCTGCCCCGGGTGTGCGAGCGCATGTACGGCGTGACGGGCTGGCTGGCCCTAAACGAACACGGCGACCGCCGCGAGGACTGGGATTTCGACTTCTGGGTGCTCGGGCACGACAAGGACAAGTATTTCTGGGAAAAGGCCGCCCGCTACCAGTTCGAGCCGGGCACGGCCAAGGAGCTTTTCCTGAGTTCCGGCAAGAAGAAGTAGGCGGGCTCGGTCCATCGGCTCGGTTTTCCCGGCCCGTCGTGGTTCATCCCCGGCGGGCCGGTTGCGTTTCGGGCTCCGGCGCGATGGCCTTGGGCGTCAGGGACAGGGGGCGGGCATGGCCGCCGGCCTTAGGCGTAGCCCTTGCCGCGGCACGGCTGCTTCCGCGACCCGGCCGCGTCGCCCGGGCCGAGCAATCGGCCGATGGTCATAAGCAGCCACCAGACCACGGCCGTTGCGGCGACCGTGAAGACGACGATGCCGGCGCGCTCCCGGGCCATGCCGGCAACGGTGTCGTCATGGAGGCGTTCGACGGCGGCGATGTTGAAGCGCTCCCCGAACCGGTCCCGGTAATCGGCCACGAGCTGCTGGTACTGGGCGTCGGGGTCGCTTGCCTCGGGCTGGTCGTAGGGACGGAAATCCTTGTCCACGGCATTGGCCGCGAGATAGGCCAGTTGCAGCCGCTCCTTGGCCAGCTTGAGCGGGGTGGGCCAATCGATCGCGGCCGCCCCGGCGGCGGCCACGAGCCAGATAACGGCCAGGGCGGCAAGGAGCGTGTCCCGGCGGCGAAAGCGGTTCATTTGCGGCGACGCCTCGAACTTTTGCGTTTGGCCGTGGGCAGGGCCAGCGGCGCTTCGCCGCCCTCGACCAGGCCGAGGTCCACGGACAGCCGTCCCATGTCCACGCCCGTCAGTTCCACTTCCACCGGCTGGCCCAGCCGGAACCGGCGGCCGGTGCGCTCGCCGATAAGTTCATGGCGTTCCGGGAAATAGGTGTAGTAGTCGTCGGAAAGCGACGACAGCCGCACCATGCCCTCGGCCATGACCTCCTTGAGTTCCACCCAGAAGCCGAAATCCGCAATGGAGCTGACCACGCCGGTAAAGCGCCGGCCGACCTTGTCGGCCAGGAAAAGCACGGTGACGCGCTTTAATATTTCGCGCTCGGCCTCCATGGCCACCCGTTCCCGGCGGCTGATGTGCTCGGCCACCTTGGCCAGCCGGGCCAGCTTTTTCTCCGGTACGGCTTTGCCGGCCAGCACGTTTTTGATGGAGCGGTGCACCACCAAGTCGGCGTAGCGGCGTATGGGGGAGGTGAAGTGGCAGTAGCAGGTCGAGGCCAGGCCGAAATGCCCGTCGAGCTTGGGCGAGTAGGAGGCCTGCATCATGGTGCGCAGCGCGATCCGGCTGACCAGGAAGTCGAGGTCCGTGCCCGAGGCGGCCCGCAGCATGGTGGCCAGATCCCCGGGGCCGGGGGTCGGGGGGAGCTGGGGAGCCAGGTCGGTCGTGGCCAGAAGCTTGAAAAAGGCTTCGAGCTTGGTCGGATCGGGCTCGGGGTGGACTCGGTAGAGCACCGGCGCGTCTTTTTCGGTCAGGAACCGGGCCACGGCCTCGTTGGCCGCGATCATGAATTCCTCCACGATCTGGTGGCCGAAATGGCGCACCTTGGGCCGGATGTCCTGGGTCTCGCCCTGGAAATTGAACAGGATTTCCGGTTCGGGCAGATCGAAGTCCAGGTTGCCCCGCTCCGTGCGCACGGCGTTTATGGCCCGGGCCAGCACCTCGGCCGTGGTCAGCATGGGCAGGACGGCCGCGATCTTTTCGCGTTCCGCTTCGTCGCCGAGCAGCAGCGCCCGGTTGACCTGGGCGTAGGTCAGGCGCGCCTTGGACTCGATGACCGCCGGGTAGATGTCGGTGCGGCCGGGCAGGCCCTTGGCCGAAAAATCGATCTCCGCCACCATGGCCAGGCGCGGCACGTTGGGGTTTAAGCTGCAAAGCCCGTTGGAGAGCCGCTCGGGCAGCATGGGCTCCACGGATTGGGGAAAATAGTAGGAGTTGCCGCGTTCCAGGGCTTCGGCGTCCAGGGCGCTGCCCTCGGGCACGTAGTGGGACACGTCGGCGATGGCCACCCAGAGGGTATAGGCCCGGCCGCGTTTTTTCACGTAAATGGCGTCGTCGAAGTCGCGCGCCTTGGCCCCGTCGATGGTGACGAAGGTCAGGTCGCGCAGGTCCTTGCGGCCGGCGAAATCGGCCTCGCCCGGGGCTTCGGGCAGCGCCTCGGCCTCGTTGATCGTCTTGGGCGGGAAGGGGCCGGGGATGTCGTGGTTGAGCTTGACCAGGCGTTCCTGCACGGCCACGTCGCCCTGGGCGCCGAGAAGCTCCAACCCTTTGCCGGAATAGAGCTTGTATTCGAGCTTTTCCCCCACGCCCACGTTCATGATGTCCTCGGGGCCGGGCACCGGATCCTCCGGCGTCGGGGGAATGTAGTCCACCATGAAGCTCATGGAGTGGCGGGCATCCGTCGGACGGCACAGGAACAGGTCGGGCGCCATGCGCTTGATCACCCGGCAGGGCAGCGTCGAAACGCCGCGCTCGATGACCCTGGCCACACGGCCTTCGTGGTTCTTGTCCTTGCGTTCGCGGGTGACGGCGACGGCCACCCGGTCGCCGTGCCAGGCATCGCCGATATCCTTGGGATGGATAAAGATGTCCTTGCGGCGTTTGTCGTCGGGAAGCACGTAGCCCACGCCAGAACGGCTTATCTCAAGCACCCCGGTGAGAAGCCGCATGCTTTCCAGAAGTCCCCAGCCTTTCTGGACGCGGATGAGCTTGCCCGCCTCGCGCAGGTTTTCGAGCATGTGGCGCAGGTCGTGGAATTTGAAGGCTGTGCCCTGGAGGCTGCGCGCCACCTCCTTGTCGGACAGGGGCTTGCCGCTTTCGCGGAAGATCCGCAATATGGCGGCCGTGTCGAGTCCGGCCCCCGGTCCCTTTGGGGAACGTCCTTTTCTTCTTCTTGCTGTCATGTATCCTCTGTCCTCCAATAGTCGCGCTCCTCACCCTCTACAGCCCCGCGCGGCGCGACACAAGCCCGCTGCGCGTTGCGAGGGGCTTTCGGGCGTGGTATTTCGCCAAAAAGTCAACATGCGGAGGCGGTATGCAGGATGCGCCCTGTCGTCTGCTCGGCGAAATACGCTATCCCGAGGAATATTCCTTCGAACGGGTGGGGGAGATCGAGTCCGAGGCCGGGGAGGTGCTGGCCGGGGCGTTGGCCGGTCTGGATGTCGCCCGCCTCGAAGTGATGCCGGGGCCGGAGTCGCTGCGGTTCGAGGTGGCCTGCGAGGAGTGTCCGGCCGAGGAGGGGGCGTCGGTGGCCGAGGCGCTGCTCGATCTCGCCGGCGACGGGCCGTCTGGCCGTCTGGTCGTCGTGCGGGGCGTGGATGAGCCGATCACCGTGTTTTATTTTTCCGGCGAAAAGCTCGACGAGGTCACGCTGGAGCAGCCGTAGGGGGGCTTTGGCCGGTTACGGCAACCACAGCGGCAGATAGTGGCGGGCGCTATTGAGCCGCGCGTCCATGGCCCGGCAGTCCGGAACGTATTTCTCCACGACGTCCCAGAACCGGGCCGAATGGTTGAGCTCGACGGTGTGGCACAGTTCGTGGACCAGCACCAGCCGGCACAGCTCCGGCGGCAAAAAGGCGATGGTGTAATTGAGGTTGATGTGCCCCTTGGCCGTGCAGCTCCCCCAGCGGGTGCGCTGGGCCCGGATGGTCACGGCGCTGTAGCCAAGCCCGATGGTCTCGGACACCCGGGCCAGTTCCCGGCGCAACAACTCGCCGGCCCGGCGACGGCTAAACGCCGTCAGCGCCTCGGACACCGCCGCCGGGTCCGAAACCGCCCCGGACACCAAAAGTTCCGTCGGACGCCAGTTCGAAACCAGGCAGCCGGCCATCTCCCGGGCCAGATAGGACAGCTTCCACTGCCGGGAAAAGGCCGTCAGCACGAGCATGGAGGGACGCGGCGCCACCGGTCCCTGGCCCGGAAGCCCGCCCTCGGCCGCCATGCGGCGCGAGATGCGGTCGATCCAGTCGCGCCTGGCTTCCACCGCCTGGAGCAACAATCCCGCCCCCACCCCGGCCGGGGCCACCACCTCGAGCCCCTTGCCCGGCAGCATGCGCAAGACGATGCCCCGGGCCCGGGCGCTTACCCGCACCGAAACAGGCACCGTCTCCGGCACCCGGGAGGCGAGCAGACGCGCGGTCTCGGCCGCGTCCATGGCCTTAGCCTGTTTCATACCCACAACCGCAACCTTTCATCCTTGTCGTCCTTATCGGGCTTGTGTTCGCGTGCGCCAACGTCTACCCTCCCGCCAGCCGGATAGTCGGCGGCCGCGTCCGCCGTCAAGTTGGGGAAGGGGGGCTTTGCGCCATGCAGTCCATGTCACGGCGGTTGCGTTTCGCCGCGCTTTGCGTCTTCCTGCTTTTGGTCTGGGGCTGCGCCCGGGCTCCACAGATTCCCCTTGCCCCCACGCCGCCGTCCGTCCCGACAGGCAAGGGCGAGGTCCAGGACCTGCGCGTCCTGCCCCAGGACCTAAACGCCTACCTGCGGCCCGGTACCGCCGACCGGCTGCTTTATCCCAAGGAACAGGCCGGACTGCGCATGGAAACCTTCCTGCAGACCTGGCTGACGCCCTGGAACCTGGGCCGGCCGGAATATTCGCGCCGGGCCGTGGAGACGATCTTCCGCCGCTTCGAAAAATCCCCGGGATTCGGTGCCAACGGACAGCCGAACAGCCCGTCCTTCGCCGCTTCGCTCCACGCCGCCGCCGGACTCGGCTCCTACCCCAACGTCATGCGCAAGGCGCTGACCGTCAAAAACACCAACCTGCGCGGCATGCCCACGAAGGCCCCGCGCTTTGCCGACCCGAGCCTGCCCGGCGAAGGCTACCCCTTCGACTATCTCCAGCATACCGCCCTGCCGCCGGGCACCCCCATCCTCGTCACCCACGCCAGCCGCGACGGCTCCTGGGTGCTGGCCGAATCCGCCCTGACCTTCGGCTGGCTGCCGGCCACGGACGTGGCCTACGTCGACGAGGCCACCATCGCTCAATTCTCCACGCCGCGCCTCGCGGCCGTGGTCAAGGACCAGACGTCGCTGCCCGAGGCCGGCATCACCGCCGACGTGGGCGCGTTCTTCCCCCTGGCCGGACCGGCCGACGCCTCGGGCGTCACCGTGCTCGTGCCGCGCCGGGGCGGCTCGGGCCAGGCCGAGACCGTGCGCGTGCACCTGCCGGCCACGGCCGCCGTGCCCATGCCCATGCCCATGACGCCGCGAAACGTCGCCGCCGTGGGCAACCAGTTCATGGGCAAAATCTACGGCTGGGGCGGTATCGACGGCAAACGCGACTGCTCGGCCCTGACCCACGACCTCTTCGTGCCCTTCGGCATCTACCTGCCGCGCAATTCCGCCAGCCAGGCCGCCTACGGCGGCGCCATTCCCCTTGGCGACATGGACAACGCCCAGAAGGAAACGACCATCCTCAGCCATGGCGTTCCCTTTGCCAGCCTGATTTGGATGAAAGGTCACATTCTCGTCTACGTCGGCGAGTACAAAGGACATCCCGTGGTCTACCACGACATGTGGGGGCTGCACACGTTCAGTGAAACGGGACGCGACGGCCGGCTCGTGATCGGACGCGCCGTCGTCACCACACTGCGCGCCGGCGAGGAAGTGCCGGCCGTGGGGCCGACCCATATTCTGCTCAATCGCGTGCGGTCTCTGTCTATTCTGGTCAGTCCCTATTAAATCGCCGCGCCCGGCATCCAAGCGAGGAGGGAGGAAAGAGGATGCGCAATTTTTTCGCCTGGGTGAGCGTTTGCTTTGCCGGAGGCCTCGTGGGAGGCCTCATCAACAGCATTTTTATTTACCTGGCCGGTGCCTACGGAGCGTTCAGCAGCCTGAACGTCGCCATGGCCCCCCAATGGACCCTGCCCTGGCTCTACCCCAGACTCGTCTGGGGCGGCGTGTGGGGGCTGCTGCTGACCCCCCGCTGGATGCCGGGCTCCATCTTCTGGCGCGGCGTCATCGCCAGCATCGCCCCGACCCTCTTCCAACTGCTGATCGTCTTCCCCAATATGCTCGACAAGGGCCTTTGGGGCCTGGATCTCGGCCTGCTCACCCCTGTCGTCGTCATCGTCGCCAATATCGTCTGGGGTGTTGCCACCGCCATCTGGGTGCGCCTCGCCGACGATATCCCCGCCGGCAGCTATAGCCGCCTGCGGTAGCGGCGCAGGGCAGGAGTAGCAGGAGAGGAGTAGGCCAGGAGGAAGGGGGAACGGGAGCGGGGCTCTGCCCCGGACCCCGCCGGAGGGCTTATGCCCTCCGGACCTCCCTTTTCCGGGTTGGGATGGTGGAAGGCCATGGGGGAGACGGCGGGACGTCCTCTGTTTTGTCGCCGCAATCGGCCCGGCGGCACGAGGCGCTTTGCGCCTCGACGCCGGACACGATTGCGGCAACAACCGCGCCAGCGGCGAAGCGCCGCATTTTAAGACAAGTTGTTTCTCCGAATGTCGCCCCGCAGGGGCGACCGGCGTGGTGGCGGCGGAATTTGTTTGGGACGAGCTTGTCGCGAAGCGACATGCACCGTCCCGACAAATTCCGCTGCCATCTTCTCCACTCTCCGCCTTCCCGCCAGCCAACCCACCCTCCGCCCGACCAAAGCACACCGAACGGGGGGACCGGGGGGCCCGTGGCCTCCCGGCGGGGGTGCGGGGGCAGAGCCCCCGCCGGGGTCTGGGGCGGAGCCCCAGCCCTAGCCCCCAGCGGCTAACGGCTGGCCAGCTTCCGCAGGATGGCCTTGGCCGGGATGAGTCCGGTCGCGGCGGCGGAGACGATATTGCCGGCCACGCCCGGCCCGTCGCCGGCCACGTACATGCCTGCCACGGTGGTTTCGAGGTCAGGGGTGGTGTCGATCTGGGTGGCGAAGAATTTGATTTCCGGGGCGTAGAGCAGGGTCTCGTCGTTGGCGACGCCGGGCACCACGGCGTTTAATTGTTCCAGGCCGTCGATGATGTTGGTCATGATGCGTTCGGGCAGGGCCATGGCGATATCGCCGCAGGTGACGGAGGTGAGCGTCGGTTCGACGGAGCCTTTGCGGATGCGGCTCCAGGTGCTGCGCTGGCCGCGTTTGAGGTCGCCGAAGCGCTGGAGGATGGGATTGCCGCCGCCGATCATGGTGGCGAGGCGTCCGATGGCTTCGCCGTAGGCCTGGTTGTCGGAAACGGGGTCGGTCAGGACCACTTTGGAGAGAAAGGCGAAGTTGGCGCTGTCGGATTTGGCGTCCATGTAGGCGTGGCCGTTGACGCACACGAAGTCCTGGTAGTTTTCCAGGGCCACGTAGCCGCCCTGGTTGGTGCAGAAGGTGCGGGTCTGGTCGTCGTATTTGCGGGTGCGCACGAAGAAGGTGGGGTCGTAGATGACGTCGGTGATATCGGACAGGATTTCGTTGTGCACCTCGACGCGCACGCCCACCTCGATGCCGCGCTGGCTGTAGGAAAGGCCGTGGCGGCGGGCCAGCGCGCCCATCCATTCGGCGCCGACGCGGCCCGGGGCGAGGATGACGGCCGGGGCGCGGTATTCGCCCTTGCTGGTGGCGACGCCGGCCACGCGCCCGTTTTCGATGATGACGTCGCGGGCTTCCTCGCCGGTGCGGATGGTGACGCCCTGGTCGGCCAGCCGTTGGGACATGGCGGCCATATGGCCGGGCAGGTGGTCGCTGCCGAGGTGTTTTTGGCGGATGAGCAGCAGGTCGATGCCGAGTTTGCGGGCCTCCTTGCGGATCTGGCGGGCCTTTTCCATATCGGTCGGGTAGACGGGGCCGTCCATGCCGAGGTTGGAGAAAAGGGTCTCGGTTTCCTTGATCAAGGCCGTGGCCTCGGACAGGGGCATGAACTGGGTCAGGTCGGTCTTGCCGAGCTTGGGGATGAAGTTGAGCTTGCCGTCGGAAAAGAGCCCGGCCCCGCCGATGCCGGAGAGGATGTTGCAGGGCGCGCATTTGCGGCAATCCTTGCTGCCGTGCATGGGGCAGCGGCGTTTGCCGGCGGGTTGGCCTTTTTCCAGGAGCAGGATCGACAAGTCGGTGTTGCGGGACAGGTAATGGGCGGCAAAAAGCCCGGCCGGGCCGCCGCCGACGATGATGACGTCATGTTTTTTTTGAGAATCGTTTGCCACGGCTGGTCCTTGTGATACCGCCCCGAGGGGCGGGAGATAGAGTCTCTGCCTACAGCCGGGCGGGCCGGCTGGCAAGGCGCGGCGTTGGCCGGGGATGATATACCGTGGCGGCGCGCCAATATCCTTTTTCTTTTTCCCACGATCGGCTACGATGGAAAAGCGCCCCGTGCCCGCCTTCCGGGGCGTTTGGCCCGCGGGACGGCTATTTCGGGAGGCCGACTCATGCGTCGAAGCATTCTTTTCGTTGACGACGAACCGCAGCTGCTTGGCGGGCTGCGGCGGATGCTGTGGGACAAGCGTGACGTCTGGGACATGCATTTCGCCGAGGGCGGCGCCCAGGCGCTGGCGTTTCTGGAAACGACCCCGGTGGATGTGGTGGTTTCCGACGTGCGCATGCCGGGCATGGACGGGCCGGAATTTCTGGAAGCGGTGCGGCAGCGCTGGCCGGGCACGGTGCGGCTGATCCTGTCCGGGCATTCCGACCGCGACTTCATCTTCCGCTCGGTCAAGCCGGCCCATCAGTTCCTGAGCAAGCCCTGTTCGCCACGAGAACTGACCACCGCCATCAATCGGGTGTTGCGGCTGGCCGATATCTTCACCGACGAGCGGGTGCGCGACGCCGTCGCCCGCGTGGAGACCCTGCCGGTGCTGCCGTCGATTTTCGCCGAACTGACCGAGGAGCTGCGTTCGCCCAACGCCTCGGTCAACACCATAGGCGACATCCTCGCCCGCGACGTCGGCATGGCCACCGGGCTGCTGCGGCTCGTCAATTCCTCGTTTTTCGGCATGCCCCAGCGGGTGTCCTCCACCCGGCAGGCGGTGACCCTGCTCGGGCTCGAAACGATCCGGGCCCTGGTGCTGGCCCACGGGCTTTTTTCCCGCTTCGACGCCGACCGCTATCCGGGCTTCGGTCTGGGGCGGCTTTGGGACCACAGCCTGCGCGTGGCCCGGATGGCCAAGGTTTTGGCCACCCTCGAGGACGCGGACAAGGTGGAGAAGGAGGCCTGTTTCATGGCCGGGATGGTCCACGACGTGGGCAAGCTGATGCTGGCCGAGCTGTTCGAGACCGAGTATCGCGAGGTGCTGACGGACATGCAGACGCGAAACGTCACGCCCCTCGAGGCCGAGGAGGGGATTCTGGCCGTCTCCCATGCCGCGGTGGGGGCATACCTGCTCGGGCTGTGGGGATTCGAGGAGGCGGTGGTCTTCGGCGTGGCCGGGCATCACCGGCCGGGAACCTTCGGGGACGGGCCGCCGCTGGCCATCCCGCTGGTCCATGCCGCCAACGCCCTGGACCACGAGCTGGTGGTCATACACGGTTCCTACGCGCCCCATCCCCTGGATACGGTCGCCCTCGACGCCATGGGGTATGGCGGACGCGCGGAGGCCTGGCGCGAGGCCTGCCGGGATGTGTTGCAAGGAGGGGACGGTGAATAAGCGGGTGCTTTTCATCGACGACGACGAGCGGATTCTGGCCGGGTTTCGCCGCAACCTGCATAGCGCCTTCGAGGTGGATACGGCTGTCGGGCCCGAGGCGGGGTTGGCCAAGGTCAAGGCCAGCCCTGCGTATGCGGTGGTGGTTTCCGACCTGCGCATGCCGGGCATGGACGGCATCGCGGTGCTGTCCAAGGTGCGCGAGATGCGCCCGGACTCGGTGCGGGTGATGTTGACCGGTTTCGCCGATCTCGAGGCCGCCATCGCGGCGGTCAACGAGGGCAACATCTTCCGCTTTCTGACCAAGCCGTGCGAGACCGGTTACCTGATCGGGGCGCTGACCTCCGCCGTGGAGCAGTACCGGCTGGTCATGGCCGAGCGGGAGCTTTTGGAGGGCACGCTTCGCGGCAGCCTCAAGATGCTTTCGGAAGTGCTGTCGCTGTTGCGCCCCGAGGTCTACGGCCGGGTGTCGCGCATCGCGCCGTACGTGCGGCCGCTGTCCAAGCTGTGCGGCGACCCGAGCCCCTGGCAGACCGAGGCGGCGGCCATGCTGTGTCTGATGGGCTACATCACCCTGCCCGATTCGCTCATTTCGCGGGTGGAGCGTGGGCGGGCGCTGTCGCCCGAGGATGCGGCGAACTACCAGCAGCACGCCGAGGTGGCGGCCAAGCTCGTGGCCAACATCCCGCGCATGGGCGGCGTGGCCAAGGCCATCGCCTATCAGGAGAAGAATTTCGACGGCGGCGGCTTTCCGGGCGATGCCGTGCGGGGCAAGGACATTCCGATGGGGGCGCGCATCCTGCGGGTGCTGCTCGAATTCGACCGGCTTCTGACCGCCGGCCAGGCCAAGGCCGAGGCCTACAAGGCCATCAAGCAGGCGACAGGGGTCTACGACCCGGATGTGGTGGCGGCGTTCGGCGAGGTGTTGGGAGAGGAGAGCAACCTCGTCATCGTGCCGATGCCGGTCAAGAGCCTGCGCGACAACATGATTCTGGCCGAGGACATGTTCGTGACGCGGGGTGGGCAACAGCTCAAGGTTCTGCCCAAGGGCTACGCACTGTCGAGCGTGGCCCTGGCCCACATTTCCAAGCTGGCCCGCTACGAGAGCGTCACCGACCCGGTCAAGGTCATCATCCCTGCGGACGAATAACGGCGCGTCCCTGGGAAGATACTGCAGTTTTTAGGAGAACACGGTATTCGAACGTGTCGGCCGCAGACCTCGGGCGCATGGTCCGAGGCCGCCTTTGGCGCATCCGCGCAGCTTCCGGCCGGCCCGGGGACGGACCGGCCGGAAAAAGCTACCGCGAAGCGGATTGGCGCAACGCCAGCGGGCCGACTATTCGGTGACGGCGGCGGGCTTGCGACGACGCTCCCAAAGGCGCATGTCCTTCATCTTCTTGCGGCGTTCCCGTTGCAGGGACTTGGCCGCCAGGGGAGCGCCCTTCTTGTAGCCGTATTTCGCCCGGTATTCTTCCGGAGTAAGCCCGTGGGCGGCAAGGTGTTTCTTGGTGAGCACCTTGAAGGACTTGCCGCATTCCAGGCAAATCACACTGCTTTCCTTGACGGCCTTGGCCGGATCAATGGCCGGCGTGGCGGGTTCGGCCGGGGCGGCGTCGGCTTCGGCGGCGGCCTGAATGCCGGCGGCAACATTCTTCAACATGGAGGTGATTTCGTCATCAGTCATGGTCCGAACGGAGGCCTGGGCTTTGACGATCTCCAAGGCAGCTTTCAAATAGTCTTCCATTTCTCGCTCCTGCTAGATGGCTTTCAATACATATAAGTGAGGCAACGCATGATTGCAACTGAATTTGAAAAATAAGAGACAAAGTCATTGAAACCGTGCGCCGTCATGCTGGCGTAGTCCTTTGTTTGGACAATCATTTCGCGCCGCCCCAATCCTGCCCCATGCCTCGCTACACTAAATACAATACGGTGATGCCGCCGGTTTGTTCGGCCTGGGCGGCGGAATGCTGCAATGCGCCCGAAACGGTGGGGGGCAGGGGCACGGATGTCGCCTGGCCGTTTCCGGCCCTTGCCGACGCAAACCCTCGGCCGAAAATCGTTGCGTGTACGCCTCCCGCCCGTCCAGGCGGCAGGCGCGTTCCGAATGTGGCTTTCGGCCTCTTTTTGCATGCTTGTGCGCAGCATGGCCTTGGCGCACGGCGGCCTGGATACAACAAAAGCGCGGCCTTGCATAGAGGCGTTTCAATCGTGACGTTCTTTCATATTGAAATGTCGCGCCGACGAAGGGAATACGTTTTATGAACGGGGGTGTTGCGTTCGAAACCTGGCCAGCAACAGCACCAGCGCCGCGCCGGCTGCCACGGCCAGCGCCACGTATTGGGACATACTCAGGCCGTAATAGATGCCGCGGATGTCGTCGCCGCGCCAGAACTCCAGGCAGAAGCGCAGGACCGCGTAGCCGAGCAGGTAGAGCGTGGCGGCCCGGCCCGGGGGCAGGCCGCCCGGGCGTCTGGACACGGCGAGCAGCCCGGCGAACAGGATCAGGTTGCCCACGGCTTCGTAGAGCTGGGACGGGTGCACCGGCAACGAGGCGACCGCCCCGGGCGGCAGCAGCCCCGCGGCCTTGTGCTGGAGGAAGGCCGGCGAGCCGGCCGGGAAGCGCACCCCCAGCGGCCCGGTTGTCACCGCGCCAAAGCAGCAGCCGCCGAAAAAACAGCCCAGTCGGCCAAAGGCGTGGCCCAGGGGCGCGTAGCGGCAAACGGCGTCGACGAGCGGCCACGGGGACAGCCGCCACAGCCGGCAGCCCAGGCGCATGGCCAGAAGCACCGCTAGCGCGCCGCCGTAGAACACGAGCCCGCCCCGGGCGATGATGCCGAAAGTGAGCCGGTCGGCCAAAAAGGCGTCCTGGATGATGGGGATCAGCCGCGCCCCGGCCAGCCCCAGCGGAAGACTGGCGAGGAAGACAAGCAGATAGCGCCCGCGCGCCGGATCGGTCGAAAGCTCCCGCCGGGTGCAGAAAAACACCACGGCCATTCCGGCCAGGGACAGAAACAGGTACCCGGCCTGGAGAATGGCGAAGGCGTCAATCCCCGTGGCCCGGGACAGCACGAAGGCCAGCAGTCCACCCATGACGGTAAGGAAAAGTGTGACGGGTTATTTGCTGCTGCCGCCGCAACCGCAGCCGCTGCCGCATTCGAAGCAGGAGCATTTCATGCCCAGGCAGCCGCACGAGGTCAGTTCGCAGGAAGTGGCGTTTTGGACGGCGTCGGCATAGGCGGCGTAGGATTCGCCGGGCGTGACGCGGCCAAAGGCGAAAAGCGCGCCGGTCAGCGTCAGGCATAGGGCGCAGATCAAGGCCAAGACGAACTTCATGCGATCCTCCGGTAACGAAATATGCGGCCCGTGTACGCCCTGTCCGGCCACGGCGCAATGGGGGCGAAGAGGGAAGAGAGGAAAAGATCATGCGAGAGGGGAAACCCTTTAAAAAGGGCAGTAGCCCCTCTCGAGCTCTCCCTTTCCTAAAGTTTTTAAAAGGTGCGGCGTGTACCGAACCAAGATTATTTTATTGAAAGTCTTTGGAAGGGGGCCCGGGGGAAACTTTTCTACAGAAAAGTTTCCCCCGGCTCTTCCTCACTACTCGGAAAACAATGCGCCCCAGAGTTTGGTGTTGGCGTCGGGGACGGCGATGAGGGTGGTGTCGCGGAGTTCCACCTTGCGGGCCGCTCCCTGGCCGAGGAGGGACAGGATTTCCGCCGGCGTGGGCCAGCCGGCCGGGCGATGCCGGTCGGACATGAGGATGTCGGCCCCGGCGATGCAGATGACATGGTCCATGGGCACGGTGGTTATGGCCGTGATTTCGGCCAGAAGCGGGGCGTCGCCGCCCTGGCGCATGGCCAGGTGGGAGCCCAGCCAGAAGGCGGCCGGAGCGGCGAGGCGGGGCATGAGCTGGGGCAAAAGCTCCCGGGTGTCGCCGGTTAAGGGCAGCAGTCCCTTGCGGCCGCTTAAGCGTTCATGGGCGGCGTCGTAGAGGGCTTTGTCGGATTCGAAGGTGATGACGGTATCGAAGATGTCCCCGGCGGCAAAGGAAAGGTCGCCCCGGCCGGCGCCGGTTTCGACCAGGACCCGGATGCCGCCGGCGTCGCGCAGGGTGGTCAAAAGGGCCGTCAACTCGGGCGTCACGGACTGGTCCATGGGTTTCCCTTTTACTTGAATTTGAGTTGCAGGTGGATGGTGGCCGTGCCGTCGTCGAAGCTCAGGTTTTTGAGCATGGTTTCCCGGTCGAGGGTGTAGGTGTCCGTGGAATGGATGTTCACCCGCAACACCTCCTTGCGGCCCAGGGGCAGGGTGACCTTCTTGTTGCCGAGCTTGAAAATGATGCGCTCCCCGTTTTGGTACCAGAAATAATAGGTCCGTTTTTCGGTAAAGAAATAGGGCTGCTCGAAGGTGGGCACGTCGCGGGGCAGCGGCTTTTCCAGCTCCAGGTCCAGACGGTAGATGTCCGGGGCGATGCGGGCCACGTTGATGGAGGTCATGGCGTAGCGGCCGGAACTGTCGGGTTTGCCGGTGCGCAGCACGGCGTAGCCGGCGGTGATCTGGAAGTCGATGTCCGGGGAGGGCAGGGAGCGGGTGGTGCCCTTGAAAAATCTGGTCAGCGACTGGGCCGCGTCGTCCGCCGCGCCCGCCGGGCATATCCCGAGCGCCAGCAGGAGGGTGACAAGGACGCAGATTCTCGCTTGCGGCATGGCCGGCCTCCGAGGATTTTCCGCCCTGGCGGGCGGCGGGGAAAAGGGGTACAGGGGGTGCGAACCCATAATTTCTACCGCGCCACAGCCATGAATGCAATGACACCGCTTATCCCCGCAAAGGTCGCCGGCGACCCCGCCGTGATCCTGGAAAAGGCCCGGTCCGGCCAGCGCCTGACCCCCGACGACGCGCTGGTCCTGGCCCTGGCCGCGCCGCTGCACGATCTGTGCGCCGCCGCCATGGAAGCCCGCCTCGCCCGTCACGGCAAGAACGCCTATTACGTCCACAACGTGCACATCAATTTCACCAACGTGTGCATCAACGCCTGCCGCTTCTGCGCCTTTTCCAAGGTCAAGGGCGCGGCCGGGGCGCGCACGCTTTCCGTGGACGACATCGTGGCCGAGCTTAATGCCCGGGGGGACGCGCCCATCCGGGAAATCCACGTGGTCGGCGGACTCAACCCCGACCTGCCGCTTTCCTATTACGTGGATATGCTGCGGGCTATTTCCCGGGCTCGGCCGGACGCGGGCATCAAGGCCTTCACCGCCGTGGAAGTATCCCACCTGGCCGACACCATGGGCGTTTCGGAATTCGAGATCCTTTCCGCGCTCAAGGATGCGGGGCTCATGATGCTGCCCGGCGGCGGGGCGGAGGTTTTTTCCCCGGCGCTTCGCGAGAAGCTGTGCCCGGAGAAGATTTCCGGCGAACGCTGGTTGCAGGTGCACGCCACGGCCCATGGCATGGGCCTGCCCACCAATGCCACCATGCTTTTCGGCCACATCGAGAACTGGTCCGACCGGGTGGCCCATCTGTCGGCCCTGCGCGACCTGCAGGACCTGACCGGCGGCTTCGCTTGCTTTATTCCCCTGGCCTACCAGCCGGCCAACAACAAACTCGGGGCCAAGGGCCCGGACGGCACGACCGTGCTGCGGCTTATCGCCCTGTCCCGGCTTTTCCTGGACAATATTCCGCACCTTAAGGCCTATTGGGCCATGCTCGGCATCAAGGCGGCCCAGATGGCGCTTTGGGCCGGGGCCGACGATTTCGACGGCACCATCGTGGAGGAACGCATCGGCCATGCCGCCGGCGCGGACAGCCCCAAGGGCATGACCCTGGCCCAGTTGCGCCACGCCATCACCTCCGCCGGCATGGTTCCGGTCGAACGCACGCCCGATTTCCAACCGATCGGTTGAGGGAAGAGCCGGGGGAAACTTTTCTGGAGAAAAGTTTCCCCCGGACCCCCTTCCAAAGACTTTTAATAATGCTGCCATGTTATTGTAACATGGCAGCATGGTTATAAAATTTAGGAAGGGGAGAGCGCGAGAGGGGAGAACCCTTTTTAAAGGGTTTCCCCTCTCGCACAGTCTTCTCTTTCTTTTACTCCTCAATAAAAAGGCGAAGGCCGTTTCCCTCGGGGTAAGGAAACGGCCTTCTATCTTTCGGCGGGAACTGTGTCCGGGATAGGTGCGCGTGGTGGCTGACTCGGGCGCGCCCATCTCTTTGCCGTTTGGCGACTCGGCGTGATGCGATGGTCTTTTCGGGCGATGCATTCGCCATGCCTGTGTCACCCTGTCGCTCAAAATGAACGGCGGCCCAGGCAACAGGCCGGAATTTAGCGCAAAACCGGGGCCGGCCAGGGCCGTCGGTATTCATACGTTCCAGAGATGCTGGACCGGGGCGCCACAAGCCGTGGAATGATTCCAGGGATCGTGGGGCGTCAGGCGTTAAGCCCCTTGGCCATCAGGCACACGACCAGGGAGATGCCGTTGCCGAGATCGCGCCGGGCCGGGCTTACGATGGCGTAGCCGTGGCGCAGGTAGAACGAGAGCGCGTTGCGCGAGGCGGTCAGGGTCAGGCCGGTGAGGCCTGCGGCGCGGGCGAGTTCCTCCACGGCGGCCAGCAGCCTGCCCCCCGTTCCCGGGGCCGCCCCGGGTGCGACGTAGAGCAGGCTCACTTCGCTGCCGGTCAGGCTGCCGACGCCCACGATGCCGGACGGCATGGCGGCCACGAGCAGGCTGTTTCGGGAGTCGGCCAGCATGGACGCGAATTTGGCCGGTGTTCCCCGGGCCGCCCAGGCCGCGCGTTCGCGCGGACCGTAGCTGTCCCGGGCCTTGGTTTCGATGGCTGTGGCGAAGATGCGGGACAGCCGGGGTGCGTCCGCGGGCAGCGCTGGCCGGATAGCGATGTCGTCCGCGCTCATTGTCGTGGGCCCAGGCGGCAGGCGGCCGGCAGGTGCGGCGTGAAGCGCCGGGGCGGGCTGAGAAGCCGCACCCCGAGCGAGGCGGCAATGCCGCGCAACAGCCCGGCGAAAACCAGGTTGTGCGGCACGAGCAACGCGTACCAGTACGCCAGCCCGGCGAGTCCCCGGGGCAGGAATTTGGAGTGCACGACCAGTTCCGTGGCCCCGTCGCCGGCCGGGCGCAGGCGAAATTCCAGCAGGGCTTCGCCCGGGGTGCGCATCTCGGCCAAAAGCTGGAGCCGCTTTTCGGGCGTCACGGCCACAACGCGCCAGAAATCCAGGGCATCGCCCACTCTGGGCCCGTCGCGCCGGATGGTCACCCGCCGGAGTCCCACGCCGCCGACCAGCTGATCGAGAAAACCCCGCAGCCGCCACAGGAAATTTCCCCAATACCAGCCCGTATCGCCGCCGATGCGGGCCACGGCCCGCCAGACGTCTTGCGGCGACGCGGCGATGACGGCCCGCCAGCCGCATTCGTGCACCGTGCCGCCGGCATAGGGAGCGTCGCCGCAGGCCGTCCATTCGGGCGGGGCGGCATAGCCGGCGTCGGCGCAGGTGCTTTCCACCGCGTTCTGGCGGATTTTTTCCAGGGCCAGGGCGATGGCCTCGCGGCAGGTCAGGCGCTTTCGGGGCAGGATGTCCAGGATGCGCGTGTCGCGGCAGACAACCTCGTTGCGCAGCCCTTCGACCAGCGGCACGATCAGCGCCCGGGGCAGGGGTGTGATGAGCTGCATCCAGTAGGTGGAAAGGCGCGGGGTCAGGACCGGCACCGGGATGATGATGCGCTTTCGCAGCCCGGCCACGGCGGCGTAGAGTTGGAAGATTGCGTCGTAGGTGAGCACGTCCGGACCGCCGATGTCGAAGGTCTGGCCGATGGTTTCGGGCGCGTCCAGACAGCCGGCGAGGTAGCCGAGCACGTCGGAGATGGCGATGGGCTGGCAGCGGCCCCGCACCCAGCGCGGGGCGACCATGATCGGCAGGCGGTCGACGAGGTAGCGCATGATCTCGAAGGAGGCGCTGCCGGAACCGAGGATCATGGCGGCGCGCAGGTGGGTGACGGGTACGGGGCCGGAGCCGAGGATTTTGGCCACTTCGTGGCGCGAACGCAGGTGCGGGCTGAGATTGTCGTCGGCGTCGCCAAGGCCGCCGAGGTAGATGATGCGGGCAACGCCGACATCATGGGCGGCCCGGGCCATGACGGTTGCGGCCTGGCGGTCGGCGGCGGCGAAGTCGCTGTTGGCCGGGTGCATGGAATGGACGAGGTAGTAGGCGGCCTGGCAGCCCGTGGCGGCCTGGCGCATGGCGGGCAGGTCGCGGATGTCGGCCTGGGCCAGTTCCAGATCGGGATGGCCGGCAAAGGGACGGCAGCGCAGTTTTTCCAGAGAGCGACCGACGGCGCGTACGCGGTATCCGGCGGCAAGGAGCCTTGGCACGAGGCGGCCGCCCACGTATCCCGTGGCGCCGGTGACGAGGATGGGGGCTTGGCGCATGGCGATTGTCCGTTCTCCTGGTATCGGTCCTGGATAGCAGTCCGGGGCGGGGCCGGCAACGCGCGGAGGGGATATTTGGAAAAAAAAGCGATTTTGGATTGACAAACGGGCGGATGACTCCTAGATTCCGGTTCCTTCGCGTCGGGATGTAGCGCAGTCTGGGAGCGCACCTGAATGGGGTTCAGGGGGTCGGAGGTTCAAATCCTCTCATCCCGACCAGTTATTTCAAGGGCTTACGGTGAATAACCGTAGGCCCTTTTCTCGTTGGATAACCGACTGGATAACCTATTGGCCTGGGATTCTAGGGGAATGGTTATCCGGGGCGACCCAATTCCTAAAAGTCAGGGGGTCGGCTACCGCACGTTGTCCCGCCGGTCGCCCGTTTGATCTTGGCATCTATCTTGTTTTTCAGGAATATTTGATCTTGGTGTCGTCCTGCAGGCAGCTTCGCCGTTAGGGAGGTCAGGGGGGCTCGTCCTTTGAAGGCAACATGCGCTCCGATAGGAGCCATCAGCGAAGTCCCCTAGTTAACTATTGCGCGTCCATTGTGGTCACCATAATTTGCAAATTTGTTCAAATTGTCACATGAGCTTTAGCGCTCGACATCGCAATACTGTTTCGGGCATCTTAAGACGGACTAGAATAGGATTCAGGACGAATAAGTAAATAGCGCACTAATATTTTACTTTAGAATGCCGAGGTATTAAAATGCAGTTTGTCAAGGATGGACCAGATATTCCTGAGGTACTGCTTCAAGCACAAGAAGAGGGAAAAGTGGTATTCTTCTGCGGAGCAGGGATATCGTATCCTGCAGGCTTGCCAGACTTTAAAGGTCTGGTAGATAGTATATATAATGAATTAGGGACTAATCCGTATGACGATGATAGGGAAAAAGAAGCTTATGAAAACAATAGATTTGATACTACATTAGATTTACTGGAGCATCGTATCCCAGGACAACGTCTTGTAGTTCGCAAAGCAATATTTTCCGTGCTGAAACCAAATTTTCGACGTAAAATCGCTACTGAAACACACCGTGCCCTGCTGCAGTTGTCGAATGATCGCAAAGGCGCAACGAGATTGGTTACAACGAATTTTGATAGAATATTTGAGCGAGTTAGAAAAAAATATAAACTCAGTATTTCTGCTTATCCAGCACCATTCTTGCCAATTCCTAAAAATAGTCGTTGGAATGGTGTGGTGTACTTGCATGGACTGCTACCCGAAGCAAATGACGAGTATGCACTTAATAGACTTGTTGTTACAAGCGGAGACTTCGGTCTAGCATATCTAACAGAGCGCTGGGCAGCCCGTTTTGTCAGTGAGTTATTTCGTCATTATATTGTGTGTTTTGTTGGATATAGTATTAACGATCCGGTGTTGCGCTATATGATGGATGCGCTTGCGGCAGATCGGATGATGGGCGAAAGCATGTCCCGGTCTTACGCACTAGGCGATTTTGCTTCTGGGGCAGAAAAAGAAAAAGAAATAGAATGGAAAGCCAAAGGGGTGGTGCCAATACTATATAAAGTACCTACGGGCACTAATGACCATTCGGCTCTGCATCGAACTCTCAAGGCTTGGGCTGGTACCTATCGTGATGGTGTGCTCGGCAACGAGCGAATTGTCTCTGAATATGCACTGACCAGGCCTATGGCCAGTACACCTCAGGATGATTTTGTTGGTCGAATGCTCTGGGCACTCTCTGACAGTTCGGGCTTGCCCGCCAAACATTTCGCTACGTTTAATCCTGTGCCGTCGTTGGACTGGTTAAAACCATTGATAGAGGATCGATATTGCCACTTTGATCTGCCTCGTTTTGGTGTAATGCCTCAGTCTTCAGAAGATAGTGCACTGTGTTTTAGCTTTGCACAACGCCCAGCTCCATATAGTCTTGCGCCTTTTATGATGCTATTAAAATGTAGTAAAATGGGAAGCCAGTGGGATGCAGTTATGCATCATATTGCGCATTGGTTAATTCGTCATCTTGATAATCCAAAGCTAGTTCTGTGGTTAGCGAGCAACGGTGGTAAATTGCATGAGGATTTTATTTATTTAGTGGTCAATAGGTTGAATGATATTTCATCTCTAGAGCATAATGACAAGATTGACGAGTTGCAAAATATTAGAATTAACGCACCGGATGCGATTCCACGGCCAATAATGCGGTCAATTTGGAATTTGTTACTTGCCGGACGTATAAAGTCCCCATGGAATCGTACTGACTTGTATCTGTGGAAAAAGCGATTCAATTGCGATGGGTTAACACCAACGCTTCGATTAGAGTTACGTAAACTACTTTCTCCATGTATATCCCTGAAGAAACCCTTTGTGTGGAGCGAAGATATAGAAGATAATAATAGCGCTAACGACTTTAAGCGCCAGCTGACTTGGGAGTTGGTTTTGGCCAGTGATCATGTCTACTTAACTTTATGTGAAAAGGTTGAATGTGGTAAATGGAAAGATAGTTTGCCGTTGCTACTGAATGAATTTGAGCAACTATTACGCGATGCATTAGATATACTTCATGAGTTGGGTGACGCAGATTCTATGTTTGATAGATCGTATTTAGATCTTCCATCTGTGAGCCCGCATAGTCAGAATGGTAGGCATCGCGATTGGGTTGCGCTTGTCGAGTTGTTGCGCGATGCTTGGCTTGTATTGCGTGAGCAAAATTTATCCCAAGCGATACACGTCGCTAGTGAGTGGTGGCTTCAGCCGTATCCAGTTTTCAAAAGGCTGGCGTTGTTCGCGGCGTCGCAAGGAGACATATCGTCACATATTGGATGGGTTGATTGGTTGCTGGCTGACGAGGGGTGGTGGCTTTGGTCGGTAGAGACAAAACGCGAAGTTTTGCGTTTGCTTGTGTTGCAAGGAATACGACTTACGGATGTTGTCCGAGAGCGATTGGAGCTAGGGATACTTGCTGGGCCGCCACGAATGATGTATAGAGATGAGATAACACCAGAAGATTGGCAATGGAATGTGGACCATTCGATATGGTTGCGTTTAGCAAAACTGTCGTCTAGTGGTGTTATGTTAGGTAAAGAAGCAGCATTACAAATAGCAAGACTTAAAATTAACAATCCCAAATGGGAGCTCGCAATCAACGAGAGTGATGAATTTCCATTCTGGATAAGCGGTACTGGTGATCCAGACTATGAAGAGCGAAGAGTAGTCGAACGAGTACCACGTCAACGGAACGAGCTAGTGGACTGGCTGCGACGTCCCCCCTTCCAAGGTCCCTTACACGAAGACGACTGGAGGGAGTATTGCCAAAAGAAATGTCCTACGGCTATTTATGGTCTTTGTGTTCTCGCACATGAGCAGCGATGGCCCAGCGATCGATGGCGTGAGGCGCTGCAAGCATGGGACGATGGAAAATTAATATGTTTCTCTTGGAAGCATGTTGCGCTATTGTTGAAGCAAATGCCTGATGCAGTCTTGCTAAAAATTGCGCATGCTGCGTCTTGTTGGCTAGAAAATGTATCAAATGTTCTCGACTCTTATGAAGATATTTTTCTCGAAATATGCCTCCGTTTTTTGGATATGCCAAGTCTGTATGATAGTGATACTGAAGATGTTGTGTCGGACTCTATCAATCATCCGGTAGGACATATTACGAAAGCTCTTCTGAATCTCTGGTTACAGCGTAAGCCTCAAGATCAACAAGGCTTGCCCGCCGACTTAGTTTCTATTTTTACGAAGCTTTGTGATGTTGACGTCTATATCTATCGCCATGCTAGGTTGTTGTTAGCTGCTCGTGTTATTACATTTTTCCGCGTAGACTCACAATGGACGATAAAAAATATTTTACCTTTGTTTGATTGGAACGTTTCTCAGCGTGAAGCTCAATCTGCATGGAAAGGATATCTCTGGTCGCCACGCCTGTATTGGCCATTATTTGCAGAGATAAAATATAATTTTATCGAAACAGCCCAGCACTACACTGATCTCGGTGATTATGGTAGGCAGTATGCTGCCATAATTACCTATGCTGCATTAGGTCAAACGGACACTTTTTCATTAAAAGAACTCCATGGGGCCATTTGTTCGTTGCCACAGGAAGGTTTGGTGGAGTCTGCCCGTGCGCTTCTATATTCACTTAATGGTGCTGGTAACCAAAGAGAGATGCATTTTGTAAATCGTATTCAACTATTTTGGCAGATGCTTTGGCCAAAATCGCATGAAAAAATATCTCCTGTATTAGCAGAAGTCCTTGTCCAACTAGTCATCGCTTCTGGCGATATGTTTCCAAGGGCACTAGGAACTCTGCGTGATTGGTTAGTGCCTATTGAATATCCTCATTATGTAGTAAGTCTATTACAAGAATCAAGCCACTGTGACAAGTTTCCGCAAGATTCTTTGGAACTTTTAACAGCAATCATTGCAAATCAACCATGGCCATCTCAGGAATTAAGTAATTGTCTTGCGGCAGTAGCAAAAGCTTGGCCAGAAGCTAGGCAAGATACTCGATTTCAACGTCTGGCGGAATATATCCGTAGATATGGATCAGAATAGAATTTACGTAAATAAAATGAATTATTGTAAAGTATAAAATATTTTTGTACTTGCCAAGAGTGGGCACCTTTTCGATTGCATCCCCGTTCTTGTCGTCAAGCAGAAGGTAATACTGGCCGGAAGTTCTTTTCAAAACAAAAATGGGGAGGCCCTTCGGCCCCCCCGTGTCTAATACGCTCTCAGTGCGTCAAAGTAGTTTTCATTCGGTGAGTTAGGCATGGTCCCTGATGAACCGCTCGAAGGTGGTCTTCGAGGCGAAGGTCATGGTCTTCTCGGTGCCAGCGTACTTCGTCAGCGCGGTGATGAACTTGGCGGCCGTCTTTTCACGGAGCCGGTCGAAGTCGATGCCCGCGATTTCCCGGACCAGCTCATGGGAGACGGTGAGGTCGTCATGCTCTTGGGCGCGAAAGAGCTTGCCGGTAATCGTGCCCTTGCCGCCAACGGCTTTGGTGCCGCCAGCCTGCCGCGCAGTGGCGTAGTAGGGGCCAGCCGGGCTCTCGAACTGCCGGTAGTGCTTGATGCCGTCGCCGTCGATGTGCGCAAATACCCAGAAAGTATTCATCGTTCGTTCTCCGAAGCGTTTGGGGTTGGGCTGTGGCGTTGTCATGGGCCAGGGCCGTCGTATCGCTCGATCCCGGCTATGCCGGGGCAAAGGTCGGGGGTTGAGGTGCAGAGGAAGCCGCTTCAGGGCAAGGGGCGTCCTCGGGCTTGCTCAGGCTCGGCAGCTTGGCGATGGTGCGCCGTTTTTCGCCGCCGAGCAGGTGGTAGTACTGGTCGACTGTCATCTTGACGCTGGCGTGGCCCATGAGCTTGCTCACGGCCGCAACGTCGCCGCCTTCGCGCAGGAGCGTCGTGGCGAACAGGTGCCGGATGTCGTACATGACCACGGGGTAGGTCAGGCCGGCCTTTTCCGCCGCCGTCTTCAGGGACCGGCGAAATTTGCGCAGCGGCTTGCCCTGGTACTCGACGACGTAGCCGGTCTGGGCCTTCTGCCGCATGGCCTTGAGGCGCTCCAGAAATTCCGGCGCAATCGGGATGACGCGGTTGGTCTTCGTCTTGGTGGCGTAGACCTTGATGCTGCTGTCGTCCCAGTCGATGTCGTTCCAGGTCAGGGCCAGCAATTCGGACTCGCCGGTGCGCACGCCAAGGTTCCAGGCGACCTCGATGGCCCAGGCGAGATGGGGCCGTGCCGCTTCCTTGAGCTTCATGAGGTCTGGGTAGGTGAGCTTCGTGTCCCGGGGCCGCTCCTTCGGCTTCTTCCAGCGTTTCAGCGGGTTCTTGGTGGTCAGCTCGTAGTCGACGCCGTACTGGAAGACCATCTTCAGATAGGACAGGTAGCGCGACCGGGTCGTCTGGCTGCGGTCGGCGTAGGCCTTGCCGATGATCTCGACGATCTCCTCGAAACGGATTTCGTCGACAGGGCGCTGGGCGAACACCGGGATGAAATGGGTCTTCACCAGCACGGCCAGCTCCCTGATCCACCGCAGCGACTTGCCCTCGGCCTTTTTGGCGTTGATGTAGAGCTGCGTCAGCTGGTCGATGTAGGCCTTTTGGCCCGGGGCGAAGATGGGCAGTGGGGCCTCGATGAGCTTGCGGGCCTTGATCTCCTCGTCGAACCGCTGGGCGTCACGCTTGCCCTCACGGCCTTTGCCGAAGGTCTTGGTGCGCTGCCGGCCCTCGGCATCCCGGTAGGACACGTAGTAGGTGTCGTTGTTGGCGCGCTTGTGGACAGACATTTATACCTCCAGGGTGATGGGGCGGCGGGTCTTCTGCGCGGCCCCGGTGGCGTACCGTTCAGGGCTCGCCATGAACGCCTCAAGGTCGGCGCGGGCGAACCGGTTTTTGCTGGGGCCGTACCGCTTGATTTTGAAGCGGTTGACCATTTTCTCGAAGTAGGAGTGGGAGTAGCCGCAAAACTCAGCGGCCTCCTTGCAGTTGAAAAACGGACCGATGCTCTCGCTCATGCTGGGGTGCCTCTTTCGTCGATGGAATCGGCCCCGGTATAAACGAAAAAAAACCGTGAAATCAAATGGATGTCGCGTAAAATCGGATGCATAGGGCGATGAGGGCTTCTACAGGGCAATGAGATTTCCTTACTCAGGCAAAACACAATCTTTCGACATAACCGGCGCTGATGGGCAAAAAAATATTTTCCGTGCCACCAAAAAAAGACGGGGGCGGCCCCGTCGGTAAGGGTTCAGATGACGTGGAGCAGTATCTCCTCCACTTCCTCTTCCTGGATGCCGAGATACCGGCGCGTGATCGACGGGCTGGAATGGTTCAGCCGCTTGGCCAGGACCTCCCAGGAGACGCCGAAGGTCTTGCGCTGGTGATAGCACCAAGTTTTTCGTAACGTGTGGGCACCGTAGTTCCCCTTAAGGTTCACAGCTTCGGCCCAACGTTTGACGTACTTGGTGACGGCAAAGGTCGTAAGAGGATAGTTGCGTCCTTTACGACTCTTGAACAGAAAATGGTCGTCCCCCGATCCGAACTCGGTGAGGTAGTCGTCAAGCGCCAGCTTGATCTCCTTGTTCATAATGAACACGTTCTCCTTGCCGGTTTTCTTTTCACGCAAGATCACCCGGTCACCGACCTTGGCTTCCCGAACATCGCCGACCTTGAGGGCAAGCAAGTCTTGGACACGAAGTCCAGAATTGATGCCCATGATGAAGAGCAGTTTATCGCGAAGATTGTCAGAAAGTATCTTCTTGATGCTCTTGATGCTCTTCACGTCAATAATGGGTTCGACCTTCATCGTTACCTCCAATGCTTGTTTTTCTTCCGACCATGTCGGAAACGTGCATTTAAATTGGTCCTGTCCCCTTGAGCTCCAAAGCCCCTGGAGATAACACCTTCGATTTCTTGCAGAAGTCCATGTAAATGCCTCCAATGTACGTTTCTCCTACAAAACGTACATTCGCTATAAGTGTAATTTCTGTATGAAGTTGCATATATTTCTCGATATTGCGCGAAAGAATCGAAAAATAGTCACATCTTACGATATGACTATGTTAGAGTCCAAACGTATTAGATCTTGGTCAAGATGATCTTCTGATCTTCGACCAGAATGGAAAACTCGTCGCCTTCGCCGATGGACAGGCCTTGTAGGTCAAGGCTCTTGAGATAGATCTTCAGTTCCATCTTGTTGTTCACCTTGGGCCTCCTCGAATTCTTGAGGTAAAGGCCCTTGACCTCGTAATAGGTTTTGTCATCGCTCATCAGCTTCAAGACGTATTGCTTCAAGGTCTGACGATGCTTGACATCCATCTTGACCATGATCTCCGAGGCGTCCATGCCGTTGAAGATGCACTCGCGAAGAAGCGAAGGATTGTACTTCGACTCGATCTTCTTCTTGTCGAAACCATCCTGTCCTTCCACAGCCGCAGTATCAGTCTTCTTGCTCATACAAGCTCCTTTGTTTGGTTTAATTGATAATTTCTGTATTTGCTCGAAGATACTTAAAAAAGTAGTGTTGCTTTCTTACTTCCTCTCGTAAGTTGCCCGTTACGGCGGCGAGAGCCCCGGTGGAAAACAGGCTATGGGCCCAGAATCAATTTTCCGGGGGCTTTGGTCACGGGGGAGAGTAAACTATGAGGCGGGGTCCAAACGTCCCAGGGCGGGGAGGATACAGGGCCGGTTTTGTGGGCCGGCCGGGGCCAGGATCGAGGGCGGGGCATGGGGCCACCGTCCAGTTCATTTTCTGATCGAAAAAGAGGACCATGCCCGAAGGCGCGGTCCTCAGCAAAATCGCGTAGTCTCGCCGTCGTCCCCGATGGTCTAAACCACCAGGGAGGACAGCGACTTTAGGATCGAATGATTCGTCGCCGGATCAAGCGTCCTTCACAACCCAACGTACGGTTTCCCCGTATTGGGCTGAAGCAAGAGATGTATTGAAAGTTCATTGTAGTTTCAGAACGATCAGGAATATTCGAAGTTTTCCAACAGGTGTATCTTGAGGATTCGAAACGAAGTTCCATGTTGTTCTCAGATTTCTGAATGATTTTCAAATAGCTACATCTCTTGCCGTATCCCTTACGGATACGCAGTCATCCTTATAGGACATGAACTTCTCCAACGTTCTGCTGAAAAGCATCCTCTAAGGATTTCCCTTGGTCTTAAGTCTGGTCATTTCTGACAGTCCCACGCCTAATCGCTTGCATATGGTCAGAAGATACGTCACCTAACTATATCTTCGGAATTGGAATTTCCAATAAACTTCGGTTTGCCATGAACCTCGTTCACCACATGCGCCACCATAGCTTCTTCATGAAAGATCATGAATACGGGCCAGTCATTCGGTCTCAATCCCTCCCCCGACTGAATTATTTCATATCGAGTAGATCGTGCTCAGAAAGTCTTGTTCGATGGAGATCGACAAGAGGTTTGATGACTCTGAGTCAAGTACATTTTTCGACCGCAGTATATATCTAGGTCATATATAATGGTTGTACTATCAGCAACACTCGACCACAGACTTGATGCAAGGCACCCATGGCGATTTAACTACGCTTATATTTGAAAGATCATTCGTAAATTCTGAAAGACATGAAACGATTTCGAAAACTCGTGTTAGAAACGCAAGTTGAAAATTCAAAATAGTCTGATATGTATTCTGCGATATACGATGATATGATCAACTTATTTCTGTCTACGAACCTCGATTATTGTCTTTTGAGGCATCCCTGAAAAGAAATGTGTTGAAGTAAAGTATTTTAACTTATTTTTTGAAGACGATCTAAAAATAGACGTCCGAATGTTGATTTTCGTGATGAATCGGCGAAGTCGATCATCTTGAATGGACTGTACGATATATCAGAGTATGTTTTTATACGATCCGGCTAGGACGTATTGATCTTTGTTCAGGAGTATGTTGTTCAAGTTTGATCATCGGTCCCCTTTGCCCTTTTGGGGTGAAGGGTTAAGGGTTAAAGGTTGGAAAACATACTTTTAAAATATAAGGGTTAAGGGTTAAAGGTGGAGGGTTGGAAAATATTTATTTTTATATTTTCTAATAAATATATGTAGTTATAATATAAATTTAAAATTTTACTACCTACCACCCTCCACCCTTAACCTTCCACCCGGGATTTTTTTACCCTCCCCACCCTCCACCCTGCACCCATCCCCCCCCTGTCGCTTTGCAGGGCTGCATGTGTTAAAAGTAGTCGACTTCTCGCCTGATACTTTCTTAATGTAACTATGCGTGTTGCTACAGAAAATGCAAAGTTCATTGACGCGACATTGCTTTGGCCTAGATTGTCCTGAATGTGTACTGGTCAGTCTTGCAGGCGATTATTCTCGAAAATAAAAAAGGCGACCGAAGTCGCCCTTTTCATTTCTTACTACAGCCTGTTATTTGAAGGCACTCTGGTACATTCCGAACTCTTCAGATTTTGCATCGACCTTGACGGACATTTTCCGGTGGGGGTATTTTGCGATGAACTCGTCACAGCAATCACACTCAGACTTTGACCACAGGGCTTTGCCGTTCTTTGCGGAGCAGCATGGTACTTCTTTGTCGCCCATACTCCAGAACTTGCAGGCATCATCATCAACTTCTTCAACTTCCTGAAGTTTCAGTTCTACGGTCGAAGTCGCCATGGGAATGACCGGGGCCGTCGTGATGGACGTGGCCGGCGCATCGGTCGACTCGGTACCCAGGACATTTTCAGCGTCATCGGCTTCGTGGGCGTCCTGGACGCTGTCGGTGGCTGCCGTGGTGCCCGTCAGGGGCAACTCGTCGATCACAGGGACAACCAGCTCGGCGATGTCGAGGTCAACCACGTCAGGGAGGTCGGCAGGGTCGATTTCCGGGATCAGCCCTATGGCGTCGTAGTTGACGTCCTCGAACGCCACGCCGCCAAGTTCGTCGGCCTCGAAGGTGACCGCGTCAGACACATCCGATTCGCTCGGTTTCGTGTCGGCAACGGCGGCTTCCTGGGCAGTGGGGGCGGCGGTGGTGATCCACTCTAAGGTGACCCAGGTGCCCACTTTGCTTGGCTTGCTCGTCATAGCCATGTCAGCCTCTTCGAGGGCGGCCTTGATACGTCTGAGAGCTATGCCCAGTTTTTCAGGCGAATCCGGCCAGTTCTTTGCGGCGGCAGGTCCCAGGTTGCTCGGGCAGTGTGGGGCGATGGCCGTCAGCAGGTTTGAAGTCGTCCCCTCGAATTTCCCCTGCAGCGCGGACATCAAGGACAGGATGGCTTCCAGGGTCGGTTCCTGCTTGCTGTATGCCGCCGGTTTGCTCGGTTCCTGGGTCAGTCTCTCCGCAAGGTTGGCGCGGCAAGCTTCAAGGTAGCGACTTGCCCCGTAGCCGAGGACTTCAGCGGCGGCAGCGGCATATTGAAACGCATCGGCCCACCTGGGCTTCCAGGGCAGATTGAGGCCGGGGGCGATACGCTTGGCTTCGACAAGGACATCGAGCATGCCGCCAAGTATGTTCGGCATGTCCTGATCGAACTGCTCGAACAGTTTTCCGTCGCCTATCTGGCAACTTCCAGCTATCTGGCTCAACTGGATCGTGATGGTCCGGGCGTTGAAGTCCTTCGCCTCAGTTGGCGGGTTGATCGCCGTGAAGATGAAGCTGCGCTTGTACGAGAACGAAATAAGCGCATAGTCGGTATAGAGCTTGCGGCTCTGGAATCCAGTTCCAGAGTAGGCACGGCAAAACATGTCAGAGACCGTTTGCGAAATGGCTGACAGGTTGTCGAACAATGGAACCGCGTTGTGGTAAAACACAAGACACAGGTTCTGCTTAGTCGGATGGAAGTCGTTCTCGGCTGGTTCACTAGGATCAAGCAGCCTGCGGATTACCCGAGCAGCAGTCGTTTTTCCGCTGTTGTTTTGACCGAGCAGGCCTATGATCGGCTTCGTGATGTTCGCGAGAGGAAAGGTGCAAACAGTTGGTAGGAGAAGTATTCTATCTTCTTCGTGCTCGAGGTTTAAGTAGTTGAAGATGCCAAAAGCATCACCGTTCTTGGAGGGAGTTGGTAACGCGCGCTGGGTCTCGAACTCTCTGAAGTAGACAGGTGATTTCTGGAGGATATTCCAGTTCGAGTTGGTGATCTCGATGACCTCATCGGCATCATTGCACATGTCGATGTAGTGGTTGTTGTTGGCGAAGCCAAATCGGAAGAAGACGTTTCCGATGCTCGGCTGTTGCTGCGCGAGGAAGTCAGCGTGTCCGATGGAGCTGGTTGTGTCGCTTTGCGAAGGAAAGGTGCCGCGCGCCTTGAAGAATTCATCAAGGAGCCAGCCCTGGGTAAAACCAGAGACCAAGGGCGTGACCTTGTTGATCTTCGAAGGGATAATCGCAGCAATATATACCTGCTTGGCGTCGTCCCTGACGATATTTGCTTTCTTGAAGATGTTCACGAGGGTTTGTGCATTAGTCTGTTTGTTCGGCGTGTTATTTTTGTTGTTTTGGGTCATTTGTGTTCTCTTTTATTTGGGGAGGGCTTTTCAGCCCTCCCGTCTTTCTCATTCGTTCTTAGTGGGTCACGTTGTTGGAGCTTTTATTGTTTGCCCATCTCTGCGAGGCCAGGATGGTGCCTACGGTCTGTTCTCGCAGATGAACTCGTTGAAGTCGTGCTTGGTAGACATCGTCGTAAACATGATGTTCTCGACGTGGTTAATCAAAGCTGAGATGAAACTTTCAAGCTCAGCACGAGTTACGCCGTCAAAGTCAAAGTCCGTGACGATGTGCATGGGCTCGTTGGAGATGACTTTCCCTTTGCGTTCCTGGACGCTGCGGAGAAAGGCATGAGGGCAATGTCCGGGCATGTCGTTGTCGCAAAGGTCTGAGGCGATGTGCTCGATCACCCGGTATTTCCCGGTGTACATGTCAAGCACTTCAGCAACGATGATGTCGCCGCCGACTTCGTAGGTAAAGGTCCAGTAGTATCTCGTGGTGAGCCTTTCTGGGGTTGCGGGTTGGTTGTGGGTGTTGCCGTTTTCAGCAGAGAGACTGTTTGTTGCCATGTCTATCTTCCTTGCCTTTTTTATTTTCGGGAGGGCTTTTCAGCCCTCCCGTCTTTCTCATTCGTTCTCAGTCAGTTACTTTTCTCGGCGTCTGCTGTTTAGGCTCGCGTATTCCAGGCGATATAGGCCTGAAGGTCGTCGAACTTGGGCAGGCTGATGGTGGTCGCATTCGTGTGGTGCTTGATCATGGACTCGATAAGGCGATTCATGTATCCCTTCTTCAGGATAGAAGCATCAACGTGATAGATGGTCACAAGAAGCTCTCGAGACTCGAAGTTGCCGTCGATGATGCCCCACAGCTTGATGGCGTTAGAGTGGTCACGCAGGCTCGGCAAGATTTTGGAGCTGCTCATCTTCGGCCAAGCGAAGCGTAATCCGCGATCTGTCTTACATACTTTGACGACCACCAGGTTTCCCGGCAGGTCAAGGAAGCTCGCAGCATAGTCACAGTTGTTCATCGGTTGGTACTCGTTCGTAGGAAAGTTGGTGTTGCCAGGGGGCGGGGCCTCTTCCTCGTCGCCCAAGAGGGGGAGGAACACGTTGTCGTTTTCGTCGCAGGGGAGCGACCGAAGCGGGGTGTCGGTGCCGTCGGCGTCGATGGGTTCGAGCTGTGCGCCCAAGAGCGGGAGCAGCACGTCGCCGTCTGTGTCGAGGTGACGGGTTGAGGGGTGGTTGCCAGGGGCGGCGGTTTTGGCCTTGGACGTCTTTTTCGGGGTTCGGCTCATGGTGAGCCCTCCTTGAGCGGTATGCGAACGGATTTAACGGGTTTCTGGGGAATGGCAAGCGGTTTTTTCTTTTATTCTAGCTAGTTGCCGAATCTCTGAATGAGGTCTTCTACAGGCGCTACCCAGGTGCTACCCAGGCGTGATGAGACTTTTTTACACAACCCCTCCTTGGTAAAAAAATATTTTTTCTGCCGCCTGGCCGCCGCCGTTTGGGCCTCTGCGACGTCGATTCGGGCCGCCTCAGCCGCCTTGACCCTCTCCGGCCCGCGTGGGTGCCTTGGGCGACACCCCGTCTTGTTTGGCCGGTTTGCGCGCCTTGTCGTGGTGCCTCGGCCGTGAGGGGTGCCAGTTGGCCCACGGCTGTCGCTCCCTTGGTCTCTCGGCCCCCTGGCTCCCGTGGACGCTTTGGGCGTATCCTGCGGGGGGGGGGGGGGGGCCGGTTGCTGCGCCTTGTCGTGTCGCTTCGGCCGCAATGGGTGGCTGCGCGCCCAGGCCGGCTCCTCGTGGTGCATGTTGCCAGACTGTGCGCAAGTTCGGGTTCGGAGCGACAAGTAGCTATTCTATACTAAATTGGTATAGAATCTGTGCGTGGCGCAACAAAACCCAAGTACGCATGGTCATCAACTTCGGTAGCTCGGGAACTTCCCAAGGAGCCTTGTCGGCTCCCCGGGAAGCGGCTGCGAGGTGTAATGAGTTAGCGGGACCGGGTCAGAATGATGCGGTCGGGTTCGAACGTCACATCGAAGCGCTGCCCGATGGCGAACTGCTGATCAGCGGGCGCGGTCGCGTTGTGGGCATTGATGGCGCTGTTCGCGATCATGACCATGCCACGATCGTCCCTGTAGGGGCGCTTGTCGTCGATACCCTTGTCGAAGTCGAGGTCGTAGTCGTCCTTCTGCAGCCGCGAACAGCGAAAGATGCGTTCCATCCAGTAGGCGGAGATCTGCATCTCCTCAGCCCAGGTTGCCACGGGAATCATCTTCCCAGGGAACGCACCCGCTTTGGCGGCGTCGACCAATGCGCGGGCGTAGTCAGCGATCTGCGCGTCGGTCAGCTTGCGGAGCTTCGCCGCCTTTTCGGTGGACTTGCTCGACTTAGCAGTGGTGCTCTTGGCCTTGGCCGGGTGAGCGAGAGGCGGGGTGGGCGTATTGTCGGAGGGGGCCGACACCGGAGTTTGAACCATGATTTTCTCCATAGTTCTTACTTGGGTCGGCGCGAACGATCGGGTATCTGGGCCAAATGTAGACCCTCTCGTTCGTTGCCGGGCGTATAATGATGGCCCATCGTTTTGGGTCGAACGCAAGAACCGCTTGGGCTCGACGGTTTCTTGGTACGCGGGCTGAAAGACCACGTCAAGAAAATTTTTTATTATCGTCGATTCTTCTCTGATAGGCAAGATTTTTCGCCACCTCCGATTTTGCAGGCGTCGGTCTGCCGGTGGAGGTGGTGGAGATGGTGGAGATAATTTTCAGAACTTTTTGCCGTTGGCAGCCGCTCCCTCCCGCCTCGACCTTGGGTTTCAGCGCGCGAGAAGGTTTTGCAGAAAATATCTCCACTATCTCCTCTCTGTCGACGAAGTGCCGCAAATATAGGCGGTTATGTCGGTGGAGGCGATGGAAGCCGATCTCCACCCGATGTCCACCGACCGCAACGGTGCCGTAGGGCAGCCGGCGAAGGGCGAGAGGGCGGACGCGCAGTGTGGGCGCATCTCCAGGTGCGGGGGCGTGTATGTGGGCAGAAAGGGGCGGTTAGGGTTGCGCCAGAATGGGCGCGCTGTTTTCGGCCGCGCCGTCGATGTCGCCAGCGTCAGCCTCTAAGGCCTGGCTCCACTCGTCCCGGTCAAGCGTCAGGGGGAAGTCCTCCAGCATGGGCTCGGAGGCTGGGGCCAAGTCGACTTCCTGGTCGACGTCCGGTTCCGCAGGGCTGAGCTGGGTGAACGACACCGGTCGCCCTCTCTTGTCCAAAGGCAAGAGCTCGCACTGCCAGCCCGCGAGCTCCAAGTATTTGGTGATCTCCTTCAGGCGTCGCGAGAAGACGTTGGGCGCTTTGGGCAAGACTCCCCGGCCGATCCCGCGCTTGGCAGCGTAGTCCCTGAGGGCCTCCAAAACTTCCGAGACATAGCTCTCCATCTCGGACAACTTGGTGTCGTAGAGGAAATTGACCAGCACGGTGGCGAAGTCGTCGTCCTCCAGGGCATTCTGCTGGGCACGAAGCGCAGCGCGGTTATAGGCCTTGATGAAGTCGTCCTGGCTATAGTCGAGGGCCACTGCGGCAACGCACCCCCAGATGACGTGGTCGCCCATCCGGGGCAGGTCGGCCGGCAAGATGACCTTGCCGTACAGGTCGAGCATCTTGGAGAGGTGGTCGCACATGCCGCCCAGGATGCCGGGCAGGTCTTGCGCGTATTCCCGCTTGACTTGGCTTTCAGGCCGCCGCTTGTCCGGTGTCACGCGGTCGAGGGCCACCACGATGGCCCGGTCCAAGAAGTCGGGGGCTCTTGTCGGGAGTTCCAGGGCCGTGATGAGCATGGCCCGCTTGAGCTGGTAAGCGACCATCTCGTCGTTCTTGTACAGACGCCGCGTGGTAAAGGCCCCGCCTGTCGCTGCCAAGCACATGACGTTCTCGACGTCCTTGGTGATGGTCGTCAGGTTGTCGAAGGCCGGGATGGCGTTTTGCTCGATGTACAGCGCCGCATCATCCACGTTTTTTTGGACGTAGGTGTGCATAGGGGCCGACGGGTCAAGCAGTCCTCGCAAGGCGGAGATCGACCCGGATTTGCAAGCTCCGGGCGCGCCGTGGAAGATCAGGGGGGCATGAGAGATGCTCGAGATGGCGGCCACCAAGGGCCACGTCAAAACGAGCAGTTCGTCGTCCTTGGTCTTTAGGTTCAAGGATTTTAGGAGGTTGCGGTAGTCGCCGTTGCGAAGGGGAACCGGCAACGGCAGCATGTGGCCGTACCGGATGAACTTCACAGGCGGGTTCGTGACTACCTGCCAGCCGGCCGAGGTGATATGCACGGCCCGGCCGAGCTTGTCGCCGAGGTCGATGTAAATCTCGTCATCGACATGGGCGAAGCGGACATAGACTTCTTTGGTGATGCCTTGGCGTTCGCTTAAGTACTCGATCTTGTCACAGAATGTCTTCAGCTCGCTCTCCTTAGGAGGGCGGCCAGTAAGGTCAAAATAGGAGCCCTTGATCATTCTCTTCAGGCTCGACTGTCCAATTTTGCAATTACGATAAATACGATCTATTTTTATGGTCGCGTACCCGACACCGTTCGGGTCGGTAAAAAGGTCAAGGTCACGGAGAATGGTGTCAAACGGGTCTTCGTGGTCATCGTCCGCGTCGTCGAAGTTGGAAGTCTGGGCGTTGCCTTGAGGGGTGACCTGCTGGGGTGCAGAGCCACGCTTTTTGCTGGCCTCTAACGATTTCAGCTTCTGGGCAGCCGCTACGAACTTTTCCTTGATCGACTCGTTGACAGCTGCTTCGGCAGCCTCTTTCTTCCGTTTGAAATCATCAAAGGAAATCGCCATGTTGTTATTCCTCATGGCCGATTTCTGCCGTACGATACACGCCGCCGCACCTGGAGATGCGGCTCATCCGGCACTCGGGCCCGGGAACACTGTCTCTGGAACCACCGAACAAAAAAACTCACTGGCAAGGCAAGTCCACGTAGTGACTTGGCATTTCGAAAGCGCGAGCGGTTTTGTCCGGGGCTCTTGATTGTCAAGGAACGGGCCTCCCCGAGGGGGAGAATCAAATTTGTGCCCGGAACCCCGCGCGCATGTCAAGAGGGCCTGGGCCCAAATGGCCCGCCAGGGAAAAAATGTGTCGTCGAGTGGTCCAGGGCCTGGGCTGGGGCTAATCGTCCTCGGGCAGCATGATCGTCAGGACCGGCTCGCCCTGGTCGCCTGGGCCAATGACCGCCACAACATGGGCCGTGTCCCACCGCCCCGGTGCCATGAGGAAAAGGACGTCGAATTCGGCGCGGTCGCTATTCTTGATAGCCTTAGCCGCGAGCAGGGCGCGAAACAGGAGGTCGTGAAGCCGGCCCTCGACGGACTGCCCTTCGCCTTCCAGCCCGGCCGGCGGCACCAGATAGCTATTATATAGATGGTCGGTGACCACCGTGTGCACCTTGAAGCCCACCTCGGCGGCTTGGGCGGTGACGTCGATCAGGACACCGTCGGTGATGGCCTGGGCCCGGGTGTAGCTGAAAATGATCGGCCAGTCGTCCATGGGAGTTCTCCTTCGGGGCAAGTTCGCGGTTACTCGTAGAATTTCGGGTCGTCCTTGGTGACCTTCAGGTCGTTGAACCGGCCACGGACGTTCTTTTCTTCTTTGTTGATTGCATTACGAACATTGTCCCGACCAACAATGACACCGCCGCCATGGGTGATCATCTTGATGACGCCGCCAGCGACAGCACCTAAGGCGATTCCGGCGATGAATTCCAAAACGATCATGTTCTATTCCTCCGTTGAAGTTGATGACTTGCCAGGACTTCAGTCGTCGTTCCTGGCTGTTGCAACCATTTGTTCGAGGTGTTCCCGAAAGCTTGTCGCGAGATGCATGCCGATTTCAGCTCATCGGCGCACAAAGACGCCCTGTACGCCAGAATCCGCCGCGCACATGACGTCGAACAGGTGCTCGATCGGCCGGAACCGCTGGGCGATCTCCTCCAGAATTTCAGGCGACATTTCGTGCGGTTTTGCGTCGGTCGGCATGTTCACCTCGTGGACCAGGGATGGGACCCGGAAAAGGTATCCTGGGCCACGGGGCCGGTCACGAGGCGGCGGTGAAAAACGGGCATTGGGCCGGGGCGGGGTCACCCCGCGATTTGAGGGAGCGGGCGGGGATTTGGCCCTGGTCCCTTGGAAACGGCCCTGGGCGGGGAGGAGGACGCGAGCCTGGGGGCTGTCCAAGGCAGGGGGTTGCCTGCATTCGACCATCCCACGCCTTCGTCCGCGACTCGCTGTTTAGTAACGTGTTGCTCCAAAAAAATATTTCTCCACGGTCAATGCCAGTCCACTGGTGACTTGGCTATGTCGGTATCTGCTGGTACACGCTGAAAATCTCTTTCCATTTTTGGGCAATATGGATATGGTCAATGACCTTGATTGCGATAATTGCTTAGATGAGTTTTGTTGTGGAGTTTCTCGGAAAGTATTCCTCTTAATGGAAATTTTCGAGGTGAAGTGTGAGTGGTGTTCGTTGTTAATCTTTAGTGGCATGTGGTATTGATTCTTTTTCGCAATAGAAATTTTTCGCGGGGATATTTATGCGCGTCTTCTCAGTGAGTTTTGAAATATCTAAAGAGAATTCTGTTGCGGAAGTTCTGGGTATCTGTTTGCTGTGGCGTAAGAATAATACTGCCACTGCGATAGGCGAAGAGATTGATGCTGTTGGAGACTATACAGAAGGTGAAGTTAGTCTGTCTTGTGATAATGAGCAGGTTGATATCCATTTGATGCGGAAAAATGATTATGAACTTGGTTATTTTTCTAGTGTTATGGTTGTTGGAGAGGAAGCTTGGACCTCCGTTTGTTTGGCAAGAAAAAATGCCGATAAATTTATAATTTCTTTTACAACAGACTACGTACACTCTTCTGTCCAGTTTACAGTTCCTGACGTTAAGAAGCCATATGTTTTTAAACTCTGGAAGGAAAAGCTTAAATCGGCTGCGGACTATTGTTTTTTGATAGATGGAAAAGCAAAGTATCTAGATGATGACGCTACTGGTCAAGATGTTACTAGAAAAATAATAAACCAAGAATGTTCTTTTTCTTTGCCTGTCGTCTATATCAGTAAAAGCCGTGATGATAAATATTTTGTAAATCCCGATACATTGGCGGCCCTGACTTACGGGATGGCTCATGTGGTGGTCGCTCCCCGAGTTGGCTTTGTTAGAGACTGCTGTGCAAGTACTGAAATTCCTCATGGAGGTGCAATCGCGTGTTTTGATCGATGTGCGTCAGTTCCTTGGGTTTTTTTGCCAAAAGATGGCGACTTTGAGCAGATTTCCGTAAAGCGAATTTTTAATAGGGTGCGTTTCTTTTGGATAGCAAGGCAAATACCTGTTTCGTGTTCTGTTGAGCATTACAAAGATGTGGTGTTTCAAAACAATATTGATGCTATATGTGATGCAAATCGTTCGACTATAGCCCAAATTCGAAAAGAATATGAACGTCGTATCGATGAAAAAAATGCTTTGATATTGAAGCAAGAATCTGAGTCTAAAGCTTTGATCTCGCATAAACTCGATAAAGGAATAGACCCTGAAGCTGAGCCTCTGTTGTTTTATGGTGATGAATCTGATTTTTTTGATGATGAAATTTTTGATACAATAATAGAGGTCCTGACCAAGTATCAAAGTCAATTTGGTGGGGGGCTAGGTTTGTTTCGAGGGAGAGCTGTATTGTGAAAGATATTATTGAAAATAATAAAATTAAAGGCGTACGAGAACAAAAACGCAAAGAGTTGAAGTCAATTTTTAAGACCGAGGCTGGTTTGGATTCAAAGAAAATTTCCCGGCTGAAAGCTATCGGTTTTGAAGTAGAAGTTGATGGTGAAGGGCATAAATTTATACAATTTTCAGGCAGTGATAGGTTTCGACATGGTATCTCTGGGTCTCCTAGTGATAGTAAGCGGGGCGGCAAGAACTTGTCAGCAGAACTTTGTAAGTTGTTTTTGTAAAACCGAAGTTTTTTTCTGTTAGGGCTATATGTATCGATGATCTCCTGTTTTGCTGGTTTTGACCAAATTTTTTGACAAAATTTTGATCGCTGTTTTGGTAGACTTGCTTGGACTTGCTTGACTTTATTGCTGTAACAATAGTGTATGACACTCTGCCTTTAGAGACCAGCCTCCTCTAGCTGCACCAGCTGTAGTCTTCTTCAACTGGTTTCTCCCGGCTGTCACGACGAAGCTTTTGACCCTGCTGCCAACCCGAAGAACCTCTCCTCCAGGATTTCATGAGTAATTCCGTACGATGTTGCATCGGCCGGATGTGTTTACCACATGGACCAGGATGGGACCTGGGAAGGTGTCCTCGGCCAGGGACCGGTCACGGGGCCGCGAAAACGGGCTTTGGGCCGGGGCGGGGTCACCCTGCGATTTGGGGGAGCGGGCGGGGATTTGCCCTGGTCCCTTGGGAACGACCCAGGGCGGGGAGGTGGTCGCGCGCCTGGGGGCTGTCCGGGGCAGGGGCTTGGGGCAGCCCTGGGACGGATGGCGTCGGCCGGCAGTGTTTGTCAGGAGTTGCTCTGGTAGATGAAAAGGGCATCAATTTGGTGGGTTACGGTTTTCCTTGCGAAATATCGAGGAAATTGGATAGTTAATACTGTTTCGGCGTACTGGTGCTCTTGGTCTTGTCCTTTCCTGATAAAGATGGTCAGGAAAGGGGCTTTGATTTCAGTTTGAGAGGTTTTTTATCTCGCTAAGTCGAATGTTATTATAGAACGCGGATGCGTAAAGGCGAAGTTCTGCATGGACAAGAAATCCCTGAGCGAACGTGATGTTTGTACGAAGTTCATCACCCCGGCCTTGGTCAAGGCTGGTTGGGACAAAATGCTTCAAGTTCGAGAGGAAGTGAGCTTCACCAAAGGTCGCATCATCGTTCGAGGAAAACTTGTTTCCAGGGGAAAAGGAAAACGCGCCGACTACATCCTCTATTATAAGCCGAACATCCCCATCGCTATTATCGAGGCCAAGGACAACAACCACTGCGTTGGCGACGGGGTGCAGCAAGCCCTCGAATACGCCGAAACACTCGGCATCCCCTTCGTCTTCTCCTCGAACGGCGACGGGTTCGTTTTTCATGACAAGACAGGCCTTCGCCCCGAGAAGGAAGTAAATCTGAGGCTGGATGCCTTCCCCGCACCTGCCGAGCTTTGGGATATCTATCGGCGCTGGAAGGGGATCACCCCTGACGCCGAGCGAATCGTCCTCCAGGATTATTTTGATGACGGCAGCGGCAAGACCCCGAGGTACTATCAGGTCAATGCCGTCAACGCCGCCGTTGAGGCCATCGCTAAGGGGCAAGACCGCATCCTCCTGGTCATGGCGACCGGCACCGGCAAGACCTACACCGCCTTCCAGATCATCTGGCGGCTGTGGAAGGCCGGCTGCAAAAAACGCATCCTATTTTTGGCCGACCGGAACGTGCTCATCGACCAGACCATGGTCAACGACTTTCGCCCGTTCGGTTCGGTCATGGCCAAGCTGAGTACGGGGACCAAGACGATCGAGCGCGCCGACGGTACCGAAACCGAACTGCCCACGGCCATCGACAAGAAGCGCCGGATCGACACCGCCTACGAGGTCTATCTGGGCCTCTATCAGGCCATCACCGGCCCCGAGGATCGCCAGAAACTCTACCGGGAATTCTCGCCCGGGTTCTTCGACCTGATCGTCATCGACGAGTGCCACCGGGGCAGCGCGGCTGAGGATTCTGCATGGCGCGAGATTTTGGAGCATTTTTCTTCAGCCACCCAGATCGGCTTGACTGCTACGCCGAAGGAAACCAAGTACGTCTCGAATATCGAGTACTTCGGCGATCCTGTGTATAGTTACTCGCTGAAGGAAGGAATTAAAGACGGTTTTCTTGCTCCATATAAAGTCGTTAAGGTCCATATCGACCGAGACGTTCAAGGATATCGTCCTGAAAAGGGGAAGCTCGATATCTTTGGTAATGAAATTGAAGATCGGGTCTACAATCAAAAAGATTTTGACCGTAACTTGGTGATAGATGGCAGAACAAAGCTGATTGCCAAGAAAGTTTCAGATTTTCTTCGAGAAAGTGGAGATCGATCTCAGAAAACGATCATCTTCTGCCTTGATCAAGAACATGCTGCCCGTATGCGGCAAGCTCTCGTCAACGAGAACAAAGACCTTTGTGATGAAAACCCGAAGTATGTGATGCGCATTACTGGCGGAGATACGGACGGTTGCGCCCAGCTTGGGAACTTCATCGACCCCGAGTCCAAGTATCCCGTTCTGGTGACGACTTCCCGTCTTCTCTCGACCGGAGTGGACGCCCAGACCTGCCGGCTCATCGTGCTTGAGCGGGAAATTAAGTCCATGACCGAGTTCAAGCAGATTGTCGGTCGTGGCACCCGCATCCACGAGGATACCAAGAAATACTACTTCACGATCATCGATTTCAGGGGTGCGACCAACCTCTTCGCCGATCCTGACTTCGACGGCGCTCCGGTCCAAATTTACGAGCCCGGCGAGGATGACCCTGTTGATCCTCCGATTGACGTGCCGCCGCCGGATGATGGCGAGACACCGCTGCCGCCGGAGCCGGGTGAAGATGAGGACGTGCTGGTCGATCCCGATCCGCCAGGGGGTGACGGTCCTGTTGACCCTCCCCGCAAAATCTACGTGGATGGCGTTGCCGTCGCCATCGTGGCCGAACGGGTCGAATACCTCGACGAGCAGGGGAAGCTCATCACCGAGAGCCTGCGCGATTTCACGAAGAAGGCCTTGAAAAAGCACTTCGCCAGCCTCGAGAACTTCTTGCAGCGATGGAACACGGCCGAGCGCAAGCAGGCCATCCTCGAAGAACTTGCCAACGAGGGCCTGCCCCTGGAACCGTTGGTCGAGGAGGTCAACAAGGACCTGGACCCCTTCGATCTTATCTGCCACGTCGCCTTCGATCAGCCGCCCTTGACGCGGCGCGAACGTGCGGAGAACGTCCGCAAACGCGATGTGTTCACGAAATATGGCCCCCAGGCCAGGGCCGTGCTTGAAGCCCTTCTCGAAAAATATCAGGATGCCGGCGTCCTTGCCCTTGACGACCCGAGTTTACTCAAGATCGCCCCCTTCGATGCCATGGGCACCCCGATGCAGCTTATCAAGCAGTTCGGGTCACGTGCGGCCTTCGAGCAAGCTGTCCATGAGCTTCAAGTCGAATTGTACCACGAGGTTGCTTAACGAATGTCTGTCCGCAACGTAGTCAAGTCCATCCAAGATATCATGCGCCAGGATGTTGGCGTTGATGGTGATGCCCAGCGAATTTCCCAGCTCTGCTGGATGTTTTTCCTGAAAATCCTCGATGATCAGGACCAGGAACTTGAACTTCTCAAGACAGATTATCAGTCGCCGATCCCTGAGAAGTTCCAATGGCGCAATTGGGCTGCCGATCCTGAGGGTATTACTGGCGATGAATTGCTGAACTTCGTCAACAGTGAACTCTTTCCGGCCTTTAAGGACCTTCAGGTCCTTGGGGCTTCCGGTGGTCGACGTCGGGTCGTTCGCGAAGTTTTCGAAGATGCCTACAACTACATGAAGTCCGGTCAACTCATGCGGCAGGTCATCAACAAGATCAATCAGGTCGACTTCAACGACTTGGCCGAGCGGCAGCACTTCGGCGACATCTACGAGCAGATTCTAAACGACCTCCAAAGTGCCGGGAATGCCGGCGAGTATTATACGCCTCGGGCCGTCACCGCCTTCATGGTGGACCGAATCGACCCCAAGCCCGGCGAGCTGCTGCTTGACCCTGCCTGCGGCACTGGCGGCTTCCTCACCTGCTCCATCCGGCACATGCGCGACCAGTACGTGAAACGGGTGGAGGACGAGCAGCTCATGCAGCGGTCCCTGCGTGCCGTGGAGAAAAAGCAGCTCCCCCACATGCTCTGCGTGACCAACATGCTCCTGCACGGCATCGAGGACCCGAGTTTCGTGCGCCACGACAACACCCTGGCCCGGCCCTACATCAGCTACAGCGCCAGTGACCGGGTGGATATCGTCGTCACCAATCCTCCTTTCGGTGGGCGCGAGGAAGACGGCATCGAGTCGAACTTCCCGAAGCATTTTCAGACCAAAGAGACAGCCGACTTGTTTCTGGCCTTGATCATCCGGCTGCTCAAGCCAGGTGGTCGGGCCGCCGTGGTTCTTCCTGACGGCACCCTTTTCGGCGAGGGCGTCAAGGCGCGGCTGAAGGAACACCTCCTGGAGGAGTGCAACCTCCACACGATCGTGCGGTTGCCGAACAGCGTGTTCAAGCCATACGCCAGTATCGGCACCAACCTGCTCTTTTTCGTTAAGGGCGAACCGACCAAGGATATCTGGTTCTACGAGCACCGTGTTCCCGAGGGCCAGAAGGCCTACTCGATGACCCGGCCGATTCGGTTCGAGCATCTCCAGGGATGCCGAGACTGGTGGGACAACCGCGAGGAAAACGAGGTTGCCTGGAAGGTCTCGGTCGATGAGGTCAAGGCCCGTAGCTACAACCTCGATTTCAAGAATCCCCATACCGAAGAAGATGACCTTGGCGACCCCGAAGAGCTTCTTGCCAAGTTGGAGCAGTCCGAGCAGGAAACCGCCCAACTTCGGGATCAGCTGAAAGGTATCCTGGCGGAGGCATTGCTTCGATGAATGCCGCCCGTCTGCTTGAATACTTCGACCGAATCGCCGAAGCTCCTGATGCTGTTTCCAGGTTGCGGAAGTTCATTCTTGATCTCGCTGTCCGTGGGAAGTTGGTGGAACAAGACCCGAATGATGAGCCTGCTTCGGAGCTACTGAAGAAAATCCACATTGAGAAAAGTAGGCTTTTTAAGAATGGACGCATTAAGAGGGTTAGCTCAACAAACGAGTTGCAGGATGATGATATCCCATTTGATCTGCCGCATGGGTGGGAATGGAGCCAGTTGTCTGAAATTGGTGTGATTAGTCCAAGAAATAACCTCGAAGGGAAAATTGAGGTCGCGTTTGTCCCGATGAAGCTCATACCCTCAGAGTATGGTGCTCGACACGGTATTGAAGTAAAATTATGGAGCGACATTAAAACAGGATTTACTCACTTTGCAGAAGGTGATGTTGCCCTTGCAAAGATTACTCCTTGCTTTGAAAATGGTAAGTCGACAGTCTTTTGCAACCTTCCTGGGGGATTCGGCGCAGGGACTACTGAACTTCATGTGGTTCGACCTCTCTTGGTGATTCCTGATTATGTTTTGATCTTTTTGAAAAGTCCGCAATTCATTATGGCTGGCATACCAAAGATGACCGGTACTGCTGGGCAAAAGCGTGTTTCAACTGAATATTTTTCAAAATCTCCTTTTCCTCTTCCTCCCCTCGCCGAACAACACCGCATTGTCACCAAAGTTGATGAGCTTATGGCTCTTTGTGACCGGCTGGAGGCCTCCCAGGCAAAGCGGGAGAACCGGCGGGACAGGCTTGCCTCTGCCTCGCTGAAACGCATCGGGCAGCCCGAGGGGGTGGGCAACGGCGAGGAATTTCGTGAAAACGTGCGGTTTCACCTACGCCACCTGCCGCGCCTTGCGACCCGTCCCGAGCATGTGAAGGAACTTCGGCAAACCATTCTCAACTTGGCGGTGCGTGGGAAGTTGGTGCCGCAAGACCCGAATGATGAGCCTGCTTCGGAGTTGTTGAAGAAAATTCACTTAGAGAAAGTTAAGTTAATTAGCTCAAGAAAATTATTAAAAGTTGATTTAGAAGGTACTACTGATGAAAAAAATGGTCCTTTTCAGCTTCCGATAGGATGGTCTTGGGCGAGATTTCCTGAGCTTGGAATGTTCGGCAGGGGAAAGTCTAAACATAGACCTCGGAATGATGCAGTGCTTTTTGATGGCGGAACTCATTATTTTATTCAGACGGGGGATGTGGCAAGATCGAACGGTGTTATAAAGACATATACAAGCAAGTATAACGAAATTGGTCTTGCCCAAAGCGCGAAATGGCCCGCCGGAACTCTATGTATAACTATAGCTGCGAATATCGCCGACAGTGGAATACTTTCTTTTGACGCATGTTTTCCAGATAGTGTTGTAGGGTTTATTCCTGCTCGAGTTTATGACAACGCGAGGTATTTTGAGTACTTCGTGCGAACGGCAAAGGCTGATTTGCTTGAATTTGCTCCTGCAACTGCCCAGAAAAATATCAATCTTAACATACTTAATTCAGTTTTAATACCGTTACCCCCCCTTGCAGAACAACATCGCATCGTGGCCAAAGTCGACGAGCTTATGACCATCTGTGACAAGTTGGAAATTCATCTCGCCACCAACCAGACCAATCAATCCCGACTTCTCGAAGCGACGCTCTGCGATGCCTTGGGCGTCACGTGCCTTCCCGTCAGCCGACAGACCCGGCCAGCGCTGTCCCCGACGCGAGTGGCGGCCACGCATACCGACCAGCCGCCTAGGCCCATTACGCCGCGTCCTGGCCCTGTTGAGACGCCTACGGCGGCCGTACAGGGCAGTCTGGTCGAGCAGCCGACGCCGCAGGTTGGAAAGCCCCGTGCGGCAAATGGCGACATCCCAGGGGCGATCCTGGTCCAGATGCAGCCCGGCCAGGAGTACTCGCGTGCCCAGCTTGCCGAAGCCCTCGGCCTGTCAGTCTACGAGTGGAACATGGCCATACGGGAGCTTAAGGAGAGCGGGCGGGTCGTGCAGACCGGGGAGAGGAGAGGGGCGCGATACCGGGTATTGTGATAAGTAGATGCGTAATACTTTAAGGCTTACTAGCTGTCATGTCGAGGGTTTGTCAGTGAAGCTAACCAAATGGCATGCTTAGAAGGGTGTTTGAGGAATAATGAAAAACCTTAATGGTTGGCAACGGTTGTGGCTTGTTGTTTCCGTTGGCTATGCATTGTTTATTTCATATGCAGCATATAACTCTGCTGTTGAATTGAAGCGGCCACGCCTGGAAGATATTCTTCGTGAAGTGGATATTGTTTTTTTTGTTGCTGCAGACATGGAAAGAAATAAGAAAGAAGGTATAAGTGTAGAGCCGCCAAATCTCGATTTTCCAAAAAACATGTCAGAAGAAAATATACTGAAAATACTTGTATTGGACTGTAATAAATTAAAGAATTCTATAGCAAAAACTGAACTCCTAAATATGATAAATAATTATCCTCATGAAGTCAAAAAATGGAGAGATGCAATAAAAAATAAGATAATGATAGGAGTGCTTCGAATCATTTTAGTGCCAGCGGTACTATACCTGTTAGGGTTGGTTGTCCTTTGGGTGAAAAGGGGATTTGTTAGGCATAGTCCTTCATAGAAAAATTATAAGAAAATATATTGTCTTCTAGTTTTCTGTGAATTGTGGCGTGAGTTGCTGTGTTGTAGTTGACATAGCCACTATGTGGTTGCCTGATTGTAAGTTCTGAGCCGCTGCAGGACTCTTCGTCTCTTGGGGGCGGTTTTAAGCCAAATGTACAAAAGGAACTGGTCGCGAGTTTCTTTCAAGTAAGACTTTGGTCGCAGAAGGAATTGCTTGAGCAGTTATTCTCGGCGTACGAAAAACTCGATGCAGATTTGAAGGCTGAGCTCCCGTTAAAGCGGATATGGACTGTTACTCTTCAATGCCAATGATGGTTCCATGCTTAAAGGAGCATAATTATAATGGATAGAGATTCTCAGTTTGTAAAAGATGTTTTCTATAATTTTTTTTAAAATAGGTCTATGCGGAAAATGCTTTCGTTTTTACGAGCTCGTAATATAAATGACTGGGAAGGATGGCTTCAGATGGAGCTCTATAGGTATTTAATCGACAATAATACGGTGGAGGTTAAAAGAGAAGAAACTTATTCGGTGAGAAAAAATGCAGCCATAGAAAAAATGTATGCTAGAGTTGATTTTGCTATAAGGAAGCCCCGATGCGCAAAGAATAAGTACTTGATGGTTGAAACAAAAGTAGACCGTTGTCGAGGAGCATGTCTGGGCGGTATGGCTAAGGATTATAAAAAATATATAGTTTGAAGAAGGCTGGTTTTTACAACACTGTCAGGGCGATATATTATGTTGGCTTTTTTTATGAAAGAGAAAACTTCCGGAATAAAGATCATCGTGACTGGACTTCTAAGTTCTTGGAACGAGTCGGTCTTCCAGTTGTTCTAGTTGATACCTCTACAATTGGTCGAACAGGTGTTAATATGATTATTTTAAAATAGAGGCTAGTTGCTTGGAATGGTCACCAAGCTCGGAGCCACAGAGAGACTCTTCGTGTCTTAGGGAGGCTTCAAGGCAAATGTACAATAGAGGGATACTATGGCAATTTGGTTGGTTCGTGCAGGCTCCCACGGTGAATACGAACAAAAGTTTGTTCAGGAAAATCGTGTTTACGTAACATGGGATGGACTTGATGCCGATCTCAGCAAGTTGCATGAGCGAAAGGAACTTATTGATCTCATGGGGCGTATCTATCCTGATGCCAAACCCAGGACGATCCAGAACTGGGCGAGCCAAGTTTGGCCTTTTGCCCATGAAATCAAGCAAGGCGATCTTGTTGCAGTTCCTTTCAAATCCCAACGGGTGATCTACATCGGTGAAGTCGTTAGCGATTACCATTTTGAACCAGAAGGTCCGAACCCGTATTACCATTGGCGATCGGTGAAATGGGTTGGCGAGGCTATTCCCCGGTCGAGCTTCAGTCAGGACATCCTCTACACCTTCGGTGCGTTCATGACGATTTGCCGGGTGCAGCGCAACGACGCCGAAGCCCGCATCAACGCCATGCGCGCCAATAATTGGCAGCCGGAGTCCTTGCGGGCCGCGACCGTACAGCCGACGGCAACGGATGAAGAGGGTGTCGCCGAAGGTCCGGCGGACCTTGAGGAGCTTGCACGAGACCAAATTGCCCGCGCCATCGAGGCGAAATTCAAGGGCCATGACCTGACGCGGCTTGTCGAGGCTGTTCTGGAAGCCCAGGGGTACACGACCTATCGCAGCCCGGAAGGGGCCGATGGCGGAGCTGATATTCTTGCCGGGGCCGGTCCTCATGGATTTGGCCAGCCACGGCTTTGCGTCGAGGTGAAGTCTGGTTCGACGCCTACCGACCGGCCGACCGTCGACAAGTTGCTGGGAGCTGTCACCAAGTTCGGAGCCACGGAGGGACTCTTCGTGTCTTGGGGAGGTTTCAAGCCAAATGTACAAAAGGAACTCGCCGCAAGTTTCTTCCGAGTAAGGCTTTGGTCGCAGAAGGAATTACTTGAGCAGTTATTCTCAACGTATGAAAAACTCGATGCAGATTTGAAGGCCGAGCTTCCGTTAAAACGGATATGGACTGTTACTCCGCAAGATCAGTGATGGTACATAGCTGGCTATATACTGAGGAGTTTGTGAAATCCTTGCGAACTATTTTTGCACAAATTCCCCCATGGATAACGCTGCAATCTGGATAACATCTGGAGAACCGTTTCCCTTCGTCGCCAGGCAGGGTATGTCGGAAAAATGTTATCATTTCCTAAAAATATCCAATGATTTCAACTCGCAGATCAGGTGCCCGGCCCATGGGGTCCAGAGGGTCGGAGGTTAAAATCCTCTCCTTGTGTAAGTATTTATCTTGTAATTATAGATAGTTGAAAAAAATGCTAGCGACCCCATTTTTGTTGTTCAGGGGGTCGGTTCCACAAATGTCGGTGGTCAACCGTTGGGTCTCTCCCCTCTTCATCGTCGAGAACGACCTTCTAAAGTTTCAGATGGTCCGAAAAGGCCCGGGCAGGTCAGTAGTTCTGCGAGGCCACAGCAAGCAGAATCCCAAATGGTCTTCGCTATCCATCTGTAAACCGATAGCCAATGCCGGTTTCCGTCCGGAGATAGCGCGGGCGGGCAGGATCCTGCTCGATTTTCTGTCGCAGCTTATGGATGTGGATGCGCACGTAATGCTCCTGTCCCTGGCTTTGTTTGCCCCAGACCGCCTTGAGCAATTGCCCATGGGTGACAACCTTGCCGGCATGACGGGCCAAGTAGGCCAGCAACTTGAACTCCGTCGGGGTTAGGTGGAGGTCTTGTGCCGCAAGGCCCGCCGTATGGGCTTCCATATCGATCCATAAATCCCCGAACACGTAGCGAGTGGGTGGCGACTCCCCGTCATCGCCCCCGCGCCGAAGGCAAACCCGGATTCGCGCGGCCAATTCCGCTAGGCTGAAAGGCTTGGTGAGGTAGTCGGATGCGCCGAGGTCCAAGGCCGTCACTTTGTCCCGCTCCCTTGAGCGAACGGACAGGACTATGACCTTGGCCCGGACCCACATGGGCAGGGCGCGCAACAGCTCCTCCCCATCCATGTCGGGCAGCCCCAGGTCGAGGAGGATGACGTCCGGTTCATGGGACGCGATTAGGGAAAGGGCCTCGCGGCCCAAGCCAGCCTCGATGACGGCGTAGCCCTCGGCCTCCAGAAACGGCGTCAGGAAGCGGCGGATGGGTGGCTCGTCGTCAACGATGAGGATGGTTTTCTTATTCGTTCGCATACAGGGGAAGGATGACGGTGAACGCGGCCCCGGATGGGCTGTTTCGGTCGGCCGTGATGGAGCCGCCATGCGCCTTGACCACGGCGCGGCAGATGGCCAGGCCCAGTCCGTACCCGGAGGAGCTGACCCTGTCGCCGCGCTGAAACCGTTCGAAGAGTTTTTCAGGATCGCCCGGCGGTAGACCCGGGCCGGCGTCGCGGACTTCGATAACGGCCTTCTGGCCGCGAATAGCAGCGGAAACAAGGATTTCCGTCCCCGGCGGGGTGTGCTTGGCCGCGTTTTCCAGCAGATTGATGAGCACCTGCTCCATAAGCACCTCGTCCATGGGGATGGGAGGCAAGTTGCCGGGGATGTCCAGGCGCACCGCATGGCCGGACAGCGTCGCGTCGAGACGGGCCAGGGCGCTGCCCACCACATCCTCGAGGGGAATCGGCTTGATGTCCGGCACGACGGACCCGGATTCCAGGGCGGCGATGCGCAACAGGTTGTCCACCAAGCGTTCCAGGCGTGAGGCTTCCTGGGCGATGTTCTCCTCCAGGGAACGGCGCACCTCGGCCGTGGCGGCCTCGCCGAGGACCATAAGGCTCTCGGCCGAACCTGCAATGGCGGAAAGGGGCGTCTTGAAATCGTGGGTCACGGTGGAGAGCAGCGCTGCCCGCAACTTTTCCCGTTCCGCTTCGACCAGCGTCGTCTTGGCCCGCTCTTCCAACCGGTCCACGTCCAGAGCCAGGGCCGTCTGGCGCACCACGGCGTCGAGCAGTCGGCGGCGGTCGGGAAGTTCCAAGGCGTCAGCCGCTCCTGGATCATCGGGGCGCAGGCCCATGACACCGAGTACGGCCTCGGTCCCGGCCAAGGGCAGGTACAGGGCGTCGGCTTCGGCCAGTGTCTGGGTGGACAGGCCCGCCGGCTTGCCATTGTCAAAGACCCATTGAGCAACCCCCACGTCCTTGTCGGCCAGCGCCTCGTGCGCCTCGGCGACGAAGGCGTTTTCCAACTTGCCGTCGTCGCCCGGCAGGAGGGCGAACGCCGTGCAGCCGAAGATGCTCGCGATATGTTCCCGGGCCACGCGCAGGAGGTTGGCCGCTTTGCGGGTCATGGCCAGATTGCGCGAGAAATCGCTCAACTCCGAGGCCTGGCGTTCCAATTGGACGGCGCTGTCGGCCTGGGTCTTGATGCGCGAGGCCATGCCGCTTTGCACCATGGCCACCAGGAACATGACGGCAAAGGTGACCAGATAGGACACGTCGGACACCGAGAAGCTGAAGCGGGGCGGCACGAAACAGAAATCAAAGGCCAGGACGCTGAGAAACGAGGCCAGGATGGAGGCCGGCCGCGACAACCAGACCGAGGCCGCCACCACGCCGACCAGATAGACCATGATCAGGTTCGCCAGTTCGAGATGCGGGTACATGCCGAAGCAGGCCGCCGTGCATGCCGCGACGATGCCGCCGGCCGTCAGAAAGCCTTGCCACCGTTTTTTGGGGGCAGGCAGATGTTGGATACGGGGTTGCGAAAGGCGCGGGTCCTGTCCCTTGATGACGTGCACGTCGATTTCGCCGCTTTCGCGCACCAACCGGTCCACCGGACTTCCCCGGAACCAATCCAGGATGCTGCGGCGCAGGGGCTTGCCGATGACGATGCGGGTCACGTTGTGCTGCCGGGCGAAGCCGACGATGAGCCGGGCCACGTCGGCCCCGGTCAGGACATGGGTCTGCGCGCCCAGTTCCTGGGCCAGACGTAGGTTGGCCATGGCCCGGCTGGTGGGAGTTCCTTCGGGACTTTTCTGGATGAACAGCGCGTGCCAATCGGCGTGAAGCCCGTCGGCCAGACGTTTTGCCGAGCGCACCAGGGTGGCCGAGTACGGGGAAGGCCCGACGCACACCAAAATGCGTTCCGCCGTGGGCCAAGTGGTTTCAATAGCATGTCCCCGGCGGTAGACGAGCACCTCGGTGCCCACCCGGTTGGCGGTCTGGCGCAGGGCCAGTTCGCGAAGGGCGTTCAGGTTGCCTGACCTGAAGAAGTTTTCCCCGGCCCACTCGGCTTGTCTGGGCAGGTAGACTTTTCCCTCTGTCAGGCGTTGGCGCAGATCTTCGGGCGGCAGGTCGACGAGGATGACGGACTGGGCCTTGGCCAGCACGGCGTCGGGAACGGTTTCGCGCACGCGAACGCCGGTTATCTGGGCGACAATGTCGTTTAAGCTCTCCAGGTGCTGCACATTGAGGGTCGTCCAGACGTCGAGGCCATGTTCGAGCAACTCCTCGACATCCTGCCATCGTTTCGGGTGGCGGCAGCCCGGGGCGTTGGTATGGGCCAGTTCGTCCACCAGGATAAGCGACGGGCGCCTGGCCAGGGCCGTGTTGAGGTCGAACTCCTCCAGGGTGTGGCCCCGGTAGTCGATGCGCTGGCGCGGCAGGATGGACATGCCGTAGAGCAGGGCCTCGGTGTCCTGGCGTCCGTGGGTCTCCACGATGCCGACCAGGAGTTCGACGCCTTCGGTCATCTTGAGGCGCGCCGCTTCCAGCATGGCGTAGGTCTTGCCGACCCCCGGGGCCATGCCGAGGAAGATGCGCAACTGGCCGCGCCGCTTGCTCTCCTCTTCGCGCTGCACCATGGCCAGCAAGGCATCCGGATCGGGGCGGTTGTCCTCGTCGTGCATGATTCCTTCCTACTGCGCGGGGCTCAGGGCATCCAGCGCCAAATTGAGGCGCAGCACGTTGACGCGCGGTTCCCCCCAAAATCCAAAGAGACGGCCTTCGGTGTGCCGGGCGACCAGATCGGCGACGGTCTGCCTGGGCAGGTCTCGCGCCTTGGCCACCCGTGTAATCTGGTAGGAGGCGGCTTCCGGACTGATGTCGGGATCAAGCCCACTTGCCGAGGTCGTGACCAGGTCCATGGGGACCGGCGCGTCGGGGTTGTCCCTTGCCTGCATGGCGGCTTGTTCCCTGACGGCCTGCCGCAGGGCCGGATTGGTCTGGGCCAGGTTGGAGCCCGACGAGGCGGCGGCATTGTAGGGATGGGGCGACGTGGCCGAGGGGCGTCCGTGGAAATAGCGGTCGGACGTGAAGGGTTGTCCGAGCAGGGCGCAACCCATGACGGCATCCTGCCGTTTGATCAGGGACCCCATGGCTTGTTTCGGGAAAAGTCCCGTGCCGAGTGCCGTGACGGCCAAGGGATAGAGCAGCCCTGTCAAAACGCTTAGCCACAGAAACATCAGGCAGGATGTCTTCAACTGTTTTCCGAGTTCAACGAACATAGGAGGCTCCTTTTAAGCCCAGCCCAGGGCGGCGATAAGCATGTCGATGCACTTGATGCCGACAAACGGCACGACCAGTCCGCCCAGGCCGTAGACAAGGAGGTTTCGCCGCAAGGCGACCACGGCCGGGGCCGGCACGTATTTGACCCCCTTAAGCGCCAGGGGGATGAGAAAGACGATGATGAGGGCGTTGAAGATGACGGCCGCGAGCACGGCGGATTTCGGCGTGGCCAGCCCCATGACATTGAGCAGGGCGAGCTGCGGGTAGATGCCGATGAACACGGCCGGGATGATGGCGAAGTACTTGGCGATATCGTTGGCGATGGAAAAGGTGGTCAGCGACCCGCGCGTCATGAGCAGCTGCTTGCCGATGGCCACGACCTCCAGAAGTTTTGTGGGGTTGGAGTCGAGGTCCACCATGTTGCCCGCTTCCTTGGCGGCCTGGGTGCCGGAATTCATGGCTACGCCCACATCGGCCTGGGCCAGGGCCGGGGCGTCGTTGGTGCCGTCGCCGGTCATGGCCACCATCTTGCCCTCGGCCTGGTACTGGCGGATACGGGCGAGCTTGGCCTCGGGCGTGGCTTCGGCCAGGAAGTCGTCCACCCCCGCCTCGGCTGCGATGGCCGCGGCGGTGAGCGGGTTGTCGCCGGTGACCATGATGGTCTTGATGCCCATGGCCCGAAGCTCGGCGAAGCGTTCGTGGATGCCGCCCTTGACGATGTCTTTCAGCCAAACGACGCCAAGCGGCTTGCCGTTTTCAGCCACCACCAGCGGCGTGCCGCCGGATTTGGCTACTTCGTGAATGGCGCGCTCAACTTCTTCGGGTATCCGGTTGCCCGCAGCTTCGGCCAGGGCCTTCACCGCGTCGGCCGCGCCCTTGCGGATGCTGCGTCCCAACAGATCGACGCCGGACAGACGCGTTTGGGCTGTAAACGGTACGAAGGTCGCGCCCAGGGCTTCCAGGTCATGGCCGCGAATGCCGAAGCGCTCCTTGGCTAGCACCACGATGGACCGACCCTCCGGCGTCTCGTCGGCCAGGGAGGCAAGTTGGGCCACTTCCGCCAATTGGCGTTCGTCTATGCCTTTGGCCGCCAGGAAGGCGGTTGCCTGGCGGTTGCCCAGGGTAATGGTGCCGGTCTTGTCGAGCAGCAACACGTCCACGTCGCCAGCAGCCTCCACGGCCCTCCCCGAGGTGGCGATGACCCCGGCCTGGATGAGCCGGTCCATGCCGGCGATGCCGATTGCCGAAAGAAGGCCGCCGATGGTGGTCGGAGCCAGGCACACAAACAATGCGGCCAGGGCGGTGATGGTCACGGCCTGCCCCTGCCCGGCGGCAGCCACGGCGTAGGCCGACATGGGGCGTAGCGTCACGCAGACCACGAGGAAGATCAGCGTCAAGGAGGCGAGCAGGATGTTCAGCGCGATCTCGTTTGGGGTCTTGCGGCGCTTTGCGCCCTCCACCAGGGAAATCATGCGGTCGAGGAAGGTCTCGCCGGCGTCGGCCGCCACCTTGACTATCAACCAGTCCGAAAGCAGGCGCGTGCCGCCGGTAACGGCGCTGCGGTCGCCGCCAGCCTCGCGGATGACCGGGGCGGATTCGCCGGTGATGGCGGACTCGTCCACCGAGGCGATCCCCTCCACGATCTCGCCGTCGGAGGGAATGGTGTCGCCGGCTTCGACGAGAAATACGTCCCCTCGGTGCAGAGAACTGGCCGGGACTTCGGCCACGGCAGCGTCGCGCTGTGGTGATGCGAGCTTTTTGGCGGTTACGTCCCGGCGCAGTCCGCGCAAGGCGGCGGCTTGGGCCTTTCCCCGACCCTCGGCCATGGCTTCGGCGAAGTTGGCGAAGAGCACGGTGGCCCACAGCCAGGCGGCGATGCCGGCCACGAAGCCGACCGTGGCCTCACCGTGGCCAAGTGCCGCTTGGACGGCCAGGATCGTGGTCAGGATGCTGCCGACATAGACCGTGAACATGACGGGGTTGCGCGCCTGCCGGGCCGGAGACAGCTTGCGCAGGCAGTCGAGGCCGGCCTGGCGAACAATGGCGGGATCAAAAAGCGGACGTTTGGTATGCTTGGTCATGGCGAAACCTCTACTGGAAAAGGGCGAGCTGTTCGGCCACGGGACCCAGCGCCAGGGCGGGCACAAAGGTAAGCGCCCCAACCACCAGGACCACGACCATGAGCAGAGCGACGAAAATGCCCCCGTGGGTCGGCAGGGTGCCGGGGCCTTGGGCCAGGCGCTTTTTCCCGGCAAGCGATCCCGCCAGGGCCAGGACCGGGACGATCAGCCAGTAGCGGGATACGAACATGGCCACGACTCCGGCAATGGTCCAGAAGGGTGAGGTGGAAGTCAGTCCGGCAAACGCGCTGCCATTGTTGTTGCCCATGGAGGAAAAGGCGTAGAGCATCTGGGAAAAGCCGTGCGGTCCCGGGTTGGACACGGCGTCGGCCGGTCCGATCACGGCGGCCAGCGCCGTCCCCGCCAGGCAAAGAAACGGCGGAATCAGGATGACGAGCGCGGCCATCTTCGTTTCGAATGGTTCGATTTTCTTGCCGCAGTATTCCGGCGTGCGTCCGACCATGAGGCCGGCCACGAAAACCGTGACCACGGCGAAGACCAGCATGCCGTAAAGCCCCGATCCCACGCCGCCGTACACCACCTCGCCAAGCTGCATGAGCAGCATCGGCCACATGCCGCCAAGGGGCGAGAAACTATCGTGCATGGCATTGACCGAGCCATTGGAGGCGGCGGTGGTGGCTGCGGCCCACAAGGCTGATCCGGCCGCGCCGAAGCGGACTTCCTTGCCTTCCAAGCTAGGAACGGCTGGTACGCCGATACCGGCCAGAGCCGGATTGGGAACCGACTCGGCGGCCAGTGTCAGCGCGGCAAACCCGGCGAAGAGAATGGTCATGGCCGCCAGGATGGCCAAGCCCTGCCTCCTGTCGCCGATCATGGCACCAAAAGTGTGGCACAGCGCTGCCGGGATGAGCAGGATGGCCAGCATTTCCAGAAGATTGGTCAGGGGCGTCGGATTTTCGAAGGGATGGGCGGAATTGACGTTGAAGTAGCCGCCGCCGTTGGTACCGAGCTGCTTGATGGCCACCTGCGAGGCCACGGGGCCAAGGACGATGGTCTGTTTGGTCGGGGGCTGGTCAGCCGACGTCGTGTCCGGCGACGTGGACGAGGCGACATGGGGGGTGGGATCGAGCCAGGCGGCTTCGACCTGCCCCGTGAATGTTTGGGGCACACCCTGCCAGATTAGGAGAAGAGCCAGTACGAAAGAGAGCGGCAGCAGGATGTACAGGACGGATCGCGTGAGGTCCTGCCAGAAGTTCCCCAAGTGGGCCGTCTCCCGACGGGCAAGTCCTCGGATGAGGGCTATGGCCACAGCCATGCCGGTGGCGGCGGAGAGGAAGTTCTGGACGGCGAGCCCCAGCATCTGGGTGAGGATGCTCATGGTGGACTCGCCGGCGTAGGCCTGCCAGTTGGTATTGGTGGCGAAGCTTACGGCCGTGTTGACGGCCACGAACGGGTCCACCCCGGGAAGGCGTAGAGGATTGAGCGGGAGCCCTCCTTGGAGCCGTTCCAGGGCGTAGACGCAGAGCATGCCCAGGGCGTTTATGCCGAGCATGGCCAGAGCATAGGTCTTCCAGTCCATTTCCCGAGAGGCATCGACGCCGCCGATGCGATAGAGCAGGCGCTCAAACGGCCCAAGTATCGTGTCCAGGCCACAAGGCCGCCCCTGGTAGACTCGAGCGGCGTAGAGCCCCAGCGGCCAGGACAACACAAGTAGTACGCTTAGGAAAAACAAGAGTTGCAGGAAGTTGTTCTGGTTCATTCAAACCACTCCGGTTTGCAGAGGGCGGCAAGGAGATAGACGAACAAAACGGCTGCAATGGCCAAGACGATGATATCCATGTTTACTTCCTCTCCAGCCATTCGAGGAATTCGATCAGGCCAAGTAGGACAATGATCAGGACCAACATAAGGACGATGAAAAGCGTATCCATCGAAAACCTCCTAGACGTGGCTGTCGATGGCTTGGCTATAGTCCTGGGCATGTATAAGAGGCGTAAAACAACTGGAAGGGCGCGTAAATTTTTATTTACAGCTCAAGAGCAAATGTGACCCAATCGGCTTTGTGTCGAGGTGAAGTCGGGTTCGACGCCCACCGACCGTCCGGCCGTCGACAAGTTGTTGGGAGACGTCACCAAGTCCGGAGCCGCCGAGGACTCATCGTCTCTTGGGGAGGTTTCAAATCAAATGTACAAAAGGAACTAGCCGCAAGTTATTTCCGAGTAAGGCTTAGGTCGCAGAAGGAATTACTTGAGCAGTTATTCTCGACGTACGAAAAACTTGATGGAGACTTGAAGGATGAGCTTCCGTCAAAACGGATATGGAATGTTACTCCGCAATATCAGTAATGATGCTCTTGGAGTTCAATACTGATAAGTTTGTGGAGGTCCTGCGAACTATTTTTTCAGAATTTTCCCCGTGGATAACGCTGCAATCTGGATAACATCTGGAGAACCGTTTGCCTTCGTCGCCAGGCAGGGTATGTCGGAAAAATGTTATCATTTCCAAAAAAATATCTAATGATTTCAACTAGAATGGCAGGTACCCGGCCCATGGGGTTCAGGGGGTCGGAGGTTCAAATCCTCTCATCCCGACCAGTTATTTCAAGGGGTTAGGTCTAGTCGACCTAGCCCCTTTTCTCGTTGGATAACCGGCTGGATAACCTATCGGCCTGGGATTCCAGAGGAATGGTTATCCAGGGCGACCCCTTGCTTTGAGGTCAGGGGGTCGGTTAGATTCACTTGGATATTTAAGGGGCTGCAGGGATAGAGGTGTTGTTCTGAAATCTCGTAATGTTAACGATTTGTTAGAAGGCAACATGTCGTTACTCAATGAGGTTACGCATAAAAACCACAATAATTTTCAAATCTTGTGCTGGGCCAAAGTAGGTTGGCTAGACCTAAGTTTTTTGAAGAATTGTATATCTCTTGTGTTCGCTAAGCGTAGATATAGTCTTGGTGAATAATGCTGTTTTCCAGTTTATTGTGTAGACATTTTTCGGAAAATGGTGGCAATATATTTGAACGCTTAGCGTGAATTGGTAAGATAAATTCTTTTTGTAAAATAGTTTGTGAACTCCTGTGGATTGGATTAGGAATCGAATCAGCCATGCGGTGTTTTTTTACATGTCCAGGAGGTTTTATGTATATCAGAAGGATTGAAATTGAAAATATAAAGAACTTTGATTCCGTAGTTTGGGATATTAAGCAAGATGCTGATGCTCATGGATGGCATGTGATTCTTGGCGATAACGGTGCAGGAAAGTCGACTTTTATTAAGGCTATTTCATTGTTGTTGATGGGTCCTGAGCTGGCTCCTCGTACACAATCTGATTTTACAAAATGGGTTAAGCAGGGTTCTTGCGAAGGAAGAATTGTTGCTCGTGTCGAACATGATAGTCTATTTGATCGATGGTCAGACACTGGAAGGACGAGTGCTTCAGCTTTAAGTGTAGAAGTTATTATTTCCTCTGATGGATCTGTTAAAAAAGGAAGGGCTAACTACTCAGAACGTACGTTATGGGGGCGAGGGACAGGTTGGTTTTCGTCGTCCTTCGGTCCTTTTCGTAGATTCACGGGTGGCGATCAAACGTATAGCAAGTTGTTTTATTCTTATCCTGATGTTGCACGTCATCTGTCAGCTTTTAACGAAGCTGTGGCTCTTACTGAGACTCTCGAGTGGCTAAAGGATTTGAGGTTTAAACAGTTGGAAGACTTTGGTTGCAAAGAAGGGCGTCTTTTAGATCAAGTGATAAAGTTTATTAATGATGACAACTTTTTGCCTAACGGAGCATTTGTTGACCAGGTCACATCAAAGGGAGTTGTTTTTAAAGATGCACAAGGATCTGTCATTGATATTGAAGATGCGAGTGATGGCCATAGGTCAATTCTGAGCTTGATGATTGAACTTATCCGTCAAATGACAGTTGCGTATAACACAAGTAGTATTTTCAGCGATGATGGAAGCAAGATAGTTTATCCGGGAGTTGTGTTAGTTGATGAAATAGATGCGCATTTGCACCCACGTTGGCAAAGAAGTGTTGGGCAATGGTTGTGTAAGCATTTTCCTAGAGTTCAATTTATGGTTACAACGCACAGCCCGCTTGTCTGTCAAAATGCAATTAATGGGTCTGTTTTTCAACTTTCGCGTCCTGGTCGTGAAGATAGGAGCGGCATGGTTTCTGGGGAGAGATTGAAGAAGTTAATTTATGGTAATGTGTTGGAAGCGTATAGTTCTGGAGTTTTTGGTGATGGGATTGAACGTTCTGATCGAGCTGAATCTCTTCTGAATGAATTGGCTGAGTTGAATGTGCGTGCACGTCGTGCGATCTTGACACGAGAAGAGAAAAAGCGACGGAGTGAACTCCAGGCTATTTTCCCAACAGAGGAATAATGAGATGCTCTTTGTGTCTCTAAAACAATTGTCTGTCGCAGTCCAAGAATATCTTGATAAATCACAAGGTGTCATAGATGCCCATCCTGACTATTTAGATCGAGTTGAAACTGCAAAAAACCAATGGAGTTCGAAAAGTCAGATTTTTTTTGGAGCAGACAAAGAGATTCGATGTAGCTTAAAAGAAAGTTGTTCTGGGTTGGGTCGTTGTCATTATTGTGAAGACTCACTCGCTACAGATGTTGAGCATGTTTATCCAAAAGATTTATATCCCGAAAAAACATTTCGATGGGAAAACTATTTATATGCATGTAGCACTTGTAATAGTGCCTATAAGCGCGATTTTTTTGCTATAATAGATGATAGCGGCGACGTTGTTGATGTAACTCGGCCGCGCAATGCGCCAGTTGTCCCTCCTGTGTCGGGAGAGGCAGCCTTTATTAACCCTAGGGTTGAGGATCCCTTGGAGTTTTTTGATCTTGATTTTAGCACTGGCGCTTTCACTGTGTTGTCAACAGATCCTCGTCGCTCTAAGAAAGCGTCATATACTCGTGATCTATTGAAGCTGAATAGAGATATTCTTAAAAAAGCGCGTGTTGTTTCGTATCGAGGCTTTGTTTCGAGGTTGGTTAATTATGTTAGCAATAGAGGGGAAGTTGTGAATGATGCTCTGTTCGAGGTGCTGAAATCCGATATATTATCTTTGCCGCATAGAACTGTTTGGAGAATGATTTTGCGTTGTCATGATGTTGAACAAGATCTTGTCAAGTTGTTTTCGGATGCTCCAGAGTTGAAAACTATTTTGTAATAAAGATGAAATTAAATAAGTTTGTTTAGGATCGTGCTAAAGCTTCGGCATGGCTTTTCTCTTTATGTGCTAAAAAGATAGTGGAAGCTCAGCTCCTCTTTGCTATAACAATGGAAACACTACGTTGTCTAGTTGAGTATTTCTCACACTAGACGAAGTCTTAACCTGTTTTTCGTGAAAACTCGGTAGATAGGGGAAAGTCCTGGGTCTCACTTAGCCTGACTGGTGGTCCGGCAAAAAAATGGGGAGGCCTTTCGGCCCCCCTCGTGTCTAATACGCTCTCAGTGCGTCAAAGTTGTTCTCATTCGGTGACTTAGGCATGGTCCCTGATGAACCGCTTGAAGGCGGTCTTCGAGGCGAAGGTCATGGTCTTCTCGGTGCCGGCGTACTTCGTCAGCGCGGTGATGAACTTGGCGACTGTCTTGGCCTAGGGCCGGTCGAAGTCGATGCCCTCGATTTCCTGGACCGGGTCATGGGATACGGTGAGGTTGGCATGCTCTTGGGCGCGAAAGAGCTTGCCAGTGATCGAGGGGCCTGTCCCGAAAACTATGTAAACCGCCACTAAGGGCGAAAGCCCCAGGTCGCTTTGATAACGCAAGGACACTGGCCTCACCCGTCACGGATGCGTGTCGCTCTCAAGTTGCCGCAGGCGCTCCAGGAGGTGCCGCAGCGGATCTCCGTAACGGGGGGAGTCAGGACAGGCCGAGAGCACGTATTCGGCCGTGGCGATGATGGAGCGCCAGCGTGGACGCCCGGGAAGGGTGCCAAGGCTTAAATACTTGTCCAGTGTCTGCGTGCGCAGGTAGCCGTCGCGCTCCATATAGGCGTTCCAGAGGCCGGACTGAACGGCCAGCTCCCCTTTGCCAAGTCCGGTGGCCTCGCACCAGCAGGCAAGAGCCGTCTGCATGACGTGCACTGCCAGAATTTTATCCGCCTGATCGCTGTTGTTGCCGCTCATCCTGTCGCAGATGTTTTCCAGCAAGGCGTCGAGCGCCGTCAGGTCCTGCAAGGCGGCAGCCTGTGCCTCCCCTGTGGCCATGGTTTGCAGCGCTTCCCCGATGCGTTGCAAGCGTAACCTGTTCCCCTCGACCTTGCGCAGCATATCCACAAGCACGGCGGCATCCTGTCCACTGTCCGCATCGTTTGGACCAAGGTGCAACAGCAACATCGGTTCTTCAGCCAGTGCAACGCGTTTGACATGGATGCGGCACGACTGGGGACCCCGTTCTTGCGTCACAATGTCCACGGCCTCGAAGTTTTCGGCGTCACCGCCGCCGTCCAGCAGACGGCGAAGGCCGTCGCGCAGTAGTTTGGCCGCAGGCGCGTCCGGCTCGGCCAGCAGCCAGATCAGAGGCTGGCCGAGCGCTTCCCGTGCCGAGCGGCCGGTCAAGTCCGCGAAGGACTGGTTGCAAAAGGCGATCTCGCCGCTTTGGTTCACCGCGAACACGGCCTCGCCAATGGCGTCGAGCATCCGCGAGAGCCGTATCTGCCACAGCCGCAGTGCCTGCTCGGTCTGGCGCCGCATGACCACTTCGCGCCGCAGGCTGATGTTTTCTTCCAGCACGCGATGCGCCCGCCGCAGGTCAAGTTGCGTGGACACGCGGGCCATCAGCTCCGCGCGCGCGAAGGGTTTGGTCACGTAGTCGTTGGCCCCGGCGGCGAAGCCCTCCACCACGTCTTCCACGCGATTGCGGCAGGTCAGCATAACGACCGGCAACGAGACCGCACTGCGTGTTCCCCGGATTTCCCGGCACACGTCATAGCCGTTCCGATCGGGCATCATAACATCGAGCAGCACAACCCCCGGATCGTCGCCCGCGGCCAGCAGGGCCAACGCCTCCGCCCCGCTGCGGACGGCCTTGACGGTCAGGTCCGACACCGCAAGACAAGTGGCCACAACATGCAGATTCACGGATTCGTCGTCCACGACAAGCACGTCGTAGTCCGGCCCGGTGGCTCCCGAGGGGAGGGACGGCAGGCCCGGCACGGCGGCGATGCGCGCGGTGTCGCCCACTGCCGACGGAGCAGGTCCCCGGGGGGGCGCGCAGGAGGGGGCGTTGTCTCCAAGCGGCAGGGTAAAGCTGAACACGCTTCCCTGATTTGGGCTGGAAGCGACCCGAAGCGTCCCCCCATGCAGCTCCACAAGGCGCGAGGCGATGGCCAGTCCCAGACCCGCCCCGCCCGTGGCCGCGGCATCACCGGTGGCAACCTGTGTAAAGGAGGCGAAAATCAGCTCCTGGTCCTCCGCGGCGATGCCGATGCCCGAATCCGCGACACGGACCGCGAGGCGATCCTCTTCCACGGACGCGGCAAGTTCCACGAAGCCCTGGTTGGTGTACTTGATGGCATTTCCCACCAGGTTGAACAGGATCTGCTCCAGGCGGCCTGAATCGGCCCGGATCGGGGGCAGGTCCGGGGGCAGGTCGGCGCGCAGCTCCAATCCTTTGTCCGCCGCCAGGCCGCGCGCCAGGGCGAGCACGCGTTTGGCCGTGGTTTCGAAGTGCACCAACTCCAGCGAAAGCTGCACGTCCATGTTTTTCAACCTGGCATGGTCCAGCACGTCGTCCACCAGCCGGGAAAGGCGCTTGCCGCTGTACGCGAGCATGCGCAGATGCCCCTTGGCCGTTTCCGTCAGGGAGCCGCCCGCCCCGGCCAGGAGCGATTCCGCGATGCCCACCATGCCGGCCAGCGGCGTTTTGAGCTCGTGGGTGGCGTTGGCCAGGAAGGTGTCCTTGAGCTCGCCGAGGTGTTCGAGCCGTTCGTTGCTGCTCCCCAGTTCGCCGGCCAGTCGCTCCGCGTTGGAAAACGCCTGGGAGAAGCGCACGGCCATGAAGACCGCGTAGGAAAGGATGAAGGCCAGCATGCCGTAGGGCGCGAATTCCGCCGAGGCGGTGACGTGCAGGTCGTAGAGAATCTTGCACAACTCCGCATAGCCCAGGGCCAGGTAGCCCGGAGCGAGCAACAACACGCCTCGCTCGCGCCGCACGATGTCCACGGCGAAGGCCGTAAACAGGTACAGGAAGGCCGTGCGGGTGACCATGAAGTACAACAGGGGAATCGGGCCGAAGGCGCTTGGCCCGGCAGCCAGGAGATAGATTGCGTAAGCCCCGCCGAGCAGGCTGAAGAAGGCGTTGACCACGCGGGCGTACGGCTTGGGGAACAGTGCGTGATACAGCAGGATCATGAGCGGGGTTGTTACGGCGTAAGGCAGCAGGGTCAGCGTAATGTACCAGCGCCAGGAGAGCGTCGTGAACTCGCTTAAGACAAAGCCGCTGGCCGGGCTGAAAAGGGTGTTGGCGCCCCAGGCCAAAGCAAAGAGGCCGAAGTACAAATTGCTCCGGTCGGTCCGGCGCATGACGAAAATGATCAGATGATAGGCGCTCATGGCCAGGAGCATGCCGGCAATGAGCGCGCCGGTCAGCCAGCGCACGCTGACCAGGCGCTGCACCTGATCGCGCGTCCCGATGAGGATGGGCGCGTTGAGGCCGCCTTGGACGTTGGTGTGGTTGGCGACTTCGAGCACGATTTCCGCTTCCGGGCCGGAGGGAACGAAGACGGGCGTGATGCAGTGTTTGCGCGGCGTCTCGCGCCCGTTGTCGTCGATCTCGCCGCTGGTGCCGACCAGGCGCCCATCCACCCAGACCCGGCAGGCCGAGAGCATGCCGGAGAGATATAGCGCGTGCGGTTCGTTGCCGGACGGGAGGCGTACCCGAAGCCGGTAGGCGGCCAGACCGTGCGGCGAAACGGCCCGGCCGAGGGCTGTTGGTTTTCCCCATATCGCGGGAACAGGGTACCGATCGGCCGGCCCGGAGGGATTTAAGGGGCCACGATGTTCGGCCGGTCCGGCCGCTCCCCACAGAAATTCCCATTGCCCGTCAAGCCTGGCCAGGCCGTCCTTGGCGAAGTCCCAGCCGGACAGATCGAGCGTCCCCTCCGTCGCCAGGGGAGACAGGCGGCCCGGTCGCACGCTGTACAGGACGAACAGGAGCAGACCCGCCAGGATCAGGGCTAGGCCCGCGAGCTGACGGGATGGCGACTTGTACATAACGAACAATATCGGGTGCATTGGAATCATGCAAGGGAGTCTGCGCAGGCATTGCCGCAACTCCCGTGAAGGAACGTGAAATTTGCCCGCAATGTCCGTCCGCCGCTTTCGGACTCCAGACAAAAAACAGCCACCGCAACGGCGTCCCTGTCACGAAAGGTGGCGAATACGGATACGCACAATTTTTCCCAGAGTGTTTTCACGGGAATTCACGTGGATTGTTTTTGACATCCACGCGTTCCTCGTTTTCCTAAAAGATTCAGCCATGCGTCCTGTTGGGCTCGGGTATCGCCTCCAACAGGGGCCAAGGACCGGGACAGGCAGTTTCGCGATGTCGCGGCGACGTCACCATGTCTGGATTTCGAAGGAAACGCTCATGCTATGGTATCAAAACGCATCAGGCGCAAAAGCCTATTCACAGCCTATGCCCTGCGCGTTTGTGTGCAGCCATGCCGGAAGGCGTGATGCCGCCGCGGGTGTCGGAACCCTGGAAGCGGGCCACGGTTGCGCCGCGACCTGGAGACGCCGGCGTTTTCCCCGGCTGCGGGGTGCGCTCGGCTGCCTCGCCCTCTTGCTGCTTTGCGGCCTCACGCAATCGGCGCGAGCCGCGCAGATCGCGCCGAATCCCAATCCATCCGGCAGCACACTCACCGTTTCGGGCGCGGACAGAAATGACGGCGGTTTTACCAACAACGGGACTATAGAGATCGGCGGGACTGGTAGTCTTTACAATACAGATGTGTTGACGAACATAGGAATAATACACGCTCTTGGTGTGGTGAATAATACGTGGACGATCGATAACTATGGAGGGTTGATAATTGATTCGGGAGGAGTCCTGACCAGTTCAACACAATGGGGGTCGATTAAAAACGAATCCGGGGCAACGTTTGAAAATAATGGATTATTTACAAACAATACCAAAAGTGTATTCAATAACTACGGGACGGCGACCAACTCCGGAACGATGGGCAATTATGGAACTGTAAACAATGATGGAGTATTTATAAGTTCTTATATATTATATAATTATACTGGCGGAGAGTTTTACAATAACGGAATAATGTATAATACAGGCAGGATAGAAAATTATGACTGGATCGCAAACAGCGGAACTTGGAACAATTCTGGAGTGCTGACAAGCTCCGGATGGCTTGCGAACTCGAGCTGGAAGACCTGGACGAATACCGGCACGATAACGACCACAAATATTGTATACAATTACCTACATGGCACTTGGATCAATGACACAGGCGGGACGTTGGCCAATTCCGGCGCATTCTACAACTGGGGCGAGCTGACGAACAACGGCACGTTCACCAACACAGGCACGCTCAACAACAGCAATATATCAGGAACGTTGCACAATACGGGCACGCTCATCAACTCGGGCACGATCGCCAACAATGGCGCGATCACCAATACCGGCTCGCTGCACAATTCCGGAACGCTCAGCGGGGCGGGCAGTTACACCCAGAGCGGCTCCTCGGCGATCACCACGAACACGGGGACGTTTCAAGCGGCGACCATTTCGATCTCTGGAGGCGTCTTCTACCAGAACGCCGGGGCGTTAAGCGCGGATTCGCTCACGATCGACAGTGGCGCCACGCTCAATTACGCGGGAGGGGCCCTCAGCACCACCTCGGGGATCTTGACCGATAACGGGTTGCTGCTGGCCAGTCCCGCCTCCGGGACGACGCTGACGATTCCCGCCTCGCTCTCCATTATCGGAACGGGCGCGCTCACCAAGACCGGCGACGGCACGCTCGTCCTGGCCGGAACCAACACCTATACCGGGGCCACCACGATCACCGGCGGCACGCTCAGCATTTCTTCGGCGAACAACCTGCAAGGGACAAGCGGCATTGCCATGGACGGCGGCACGCTCCAGGCAACAGCCACGCTGGAGCTCGGCAAAGCGATCACCCTTGGCTCCGGCGGCGGCACCTTCGATGTCGACACCGGCAAGAGCCTGACCCTTTCCGGCGGGATCAGCGACGCCGTGTCCGCGACAGCGGGCTCCCTGGCCAAGACGGGCGCCGGCACCTTGCTCTTGAAGGGGACAAATACCTATTCAGGCAACACCTCCGTCAATGCGGGCACGTTGCAGGCCGGCGCGACCAATGCCTTCTCGCCCAACTCCGTGGTGGTCCTGGCCAATGTCGCCGGGGCGACCCTGGACCTGAACGACTTCGACCAGACCGTCGCCGGACTCTCCGGCGGCGGCACGAGCGGCGGCGACGTGTCCCTCGGCTCGGCCGCCCTGACCGTCAACCAAAACGTCGACACCACCTACGCCGGCGTGATCTCCGGCACCGGCAGCCTCAGGAAGTCCGGCCTCGGCACCCTGACCCTGACCGGAACGAATACCTATTCCGGCGGCACCACCCTGATCGGCGGCACGCTTGCCATCTCCAGCGACGCCAACCTGGGGGCCGTAACCGGTGTCCTGACCTTTGACGGGGGCACGTTGCGAACCAACGCCGATTGCGGCATTTACCGGGCCATCAATGTCTCGGGCAACGGCACCCTCGACAACGCGGGCAACAACGTCAGCCTGTCCGGCGTCCTGACCGGGGCCGGCACCCTGACCCTGGCCGGTTCGGGCACCGACACCCTGGGCGCGACCTTCGACGGTTCCGGCTTCGCCGGCACGCTGGACGTGGCCAGCGCGGCCACCTTGGCCGGCGTCGGCACCGTGCACAACCTGAGCGTCAGCGGCACCATCTCGCCGGGCAATTCCCCCGGCACCATCACCGTCACCGGCGACTATACCCAAAGCGCCACCGGCAACTACATCTGCCAAGTCACGCCCACGGCCAGCGACCTGATCAACGTCACCGGCGGCAGCGCCACCCTGGCCGGCACGCTGACCGTCGTTCCGGAATATGCCTTCTACAACAGCGGCACGACCTGGATCATCCTCACGACGACCGGGGGCGTGACCGGAACGTTGACCTCCGGAATCTCCGGCTCCACGCCGGCAAACTGGATTCTCGCGCCCGTCTCCATGGGGAACGCCGTCGCCGTGACGCTCATGCGCGCCGCCTATGCCGCCTCCGCCACAAGCGTCCGGTCCTCCGCCACCGGAGCGGGGCTTAACGCCGCCGCCTACAGCGCCACCGGAGAGCTGGCCACGCTCATCCAGTACCTGGATTATTCCTACGGGACCGACAGTAACCTTGCCGCCTGGAGCGTGGCGCACAACGCGCTGACCGACTACGTTCTCAACGTACTGAGCCCCGAGCCCTACGATGCCTTCACCCAGGTCCTGTTCGACGGCGGGCGGCTTTTGACGTCCGTGCAACGGGCCGGGCTTTATAGCGGCGAAGCCGGCGGCGGAGCGATCGCCAGCCCCGGGGATATCGGCCCGGCGAGCATTGCGGGGGCCTCCGGTCCCTCGGGCGCGATGTCCGGCCTGGACGACAAGCCCTGGCGGGTCGGAGGAAACGGACTCGGCGTCTTTATCAAGCCGCTCGGCATGCTGTCCGGCCAAAAGGGCAGTGCCGACCGCACCGGCTACAACACCGTGACCGGCGGCGTGACCGGCGGCATGCTGTTTAGCCCCGGCCCGGCCTGGACGTTCGCCCTGGCGCCGGGCTACGTGACGCAGTCCATGACCCTGCATTCCGAGGGAGGCGGCAAGGGGACGGTGGAGGACTGGAGTCTGGCCCTGCTCGGAGGCTACCGCCAGGACGGCTGGCATGCCGATATCGGGGTGCGGGCCGGGTATGACGCCTACCGGTCGACGCGCAATCTGCCCTTGCCCACCTCCTCCGGCGCGGCCAAGGCGACCTGGAACGGCTGGAACACGAGTATTACGGCCGGCGGCGGCTATGACTGCAAGCTTGGGGCGCTGGACCTCGGTCCTTTTGCCTCGGTGCAGTGGCAGCACGCCCATGAAGACGGATTCCGGGAGAGTAGGGTGGGGACGCTGGGTCAGAGCCTGCGGGAGCGCAGCGCGGACGCCCTGACCACGATCGTCGGCGGCCGGGTGTCGCGAACCTTCGAGACGGCGGGCGGCCTGGTCGTGACGCCGGAGATCCGGGCGGGCTGGAGCGCCGAGTGGCTGTCCAATCCGGGATATATCACTGCGTCGTTTCTTGGTTCGTCGGCCTCGGCCTACCATGCCGTCACGGCCGACCAGCGCTACCATTCCATGCTGCTCGACGCCGGGGTGACGATGCGCCTACAGGATCGCTTGTCGCTCTCGGCCAAGGTCGGCGTGAAGTTGTTCCGACCTGGCCATGAGGCCCAGGCGGCCAGTATCGGATTCACGTATTCGTTTTGAGGGCCGCCCAAATTCGCTTCGCATCAAGACGCCTTGAGAGAAGCTGCTTTTCGAGTTTCGGCGACAGAAACCCGCCAGGCTTTTCAGGGAGGCCCCAGACGAGGCCCACGCCATTGCACGAGGTGCGCCCAACATTTGTCCTCGGTGCCAAACCGTGTTGCAAACTCGCCGTCACGCATACGCTTCTGGAAGCGCACCGTGTTTTTTGCTGTTCCAACACATCAAATCCACAGAAGATACGCAAGGCAATGCGCAATGGCAATCAGCTGATGCTTGCTGGTAAGCAGGAATTCTTTTCTCCCATCGGAAAGGCCTTGTTGCGCATTTACATCGGCCATTTGATCGCTATTCAACTTGTCAGCAATATGGTCGATTGGTGCCCATTGTTTTTCGCATACATTCCTCCGCTGCAAAAGTGACGGTCAATATTTCAATCTTTGACGAAGTCTGTTTCGTGGTCCTTTTGGTCCTGAGGGGGGTCTTTTCCGTTGCCAAAATGTACCCATACGTTACAAGGAAAATGCGGCATTGAATATTGAGCACCATCTGATCCCAGACCTGCGAGAGAAACATGAGCGTCATCTTCGGCATTTTCGACACAACCGGCACGTCCGCCGCCTCCGGCATCCGCACCGCGATGCTCCGCGAGGCGTCGTTCGGGGGGACACGGGAGCTTGCCACGTGGGATACCGACCAGTGCCTGCTCGGTGCCACCGCCCATCTGACGCAACTTTTTTTCCACAACCCCAAGACGGGCAGGACCTACCTGCGGGGCGGCGAATATTTCGCGGCGCCCGGCACTCCCGCCCCTCCCGCACGGCAGGACTCGGACGAAGCGTTCATGTTCCTGGATTCGTTCTTCGAGCAACCGGACGGGGGCAGGGCGGCCTCACTGGACGGCCACTTCGCGGTCGTCCGCTACGACCCCGCGCTGCAACGCATCGACATCATCAACGATCGCATGGGGTTGTATCCGATCTACATCGTACGGACGGACGCCTGGACGGCGTTCAGTTCGGAATACCAGATCGTCGCGCCGCTGCTCCCGCGGCCGATCCGGCTGGACAGGCAGTTTCTGGCCGAACTGAGTCTCTACGGGTTCGCCTGCGACGGGCGCACCCCGATAGAGGGCTTCCAGGCGCTTCCACCGGCAACCCGAATGTCCGTGGACAGGACGGGCGCCGTTTCCGCCGAGACCTATGCCACTTGGGAGTATGCGGTCGACACGGAAACGCCGTTCGAGGAGCACGCCGCCCAGATCTGTTCGATGATGCGGGACATCCTCTGCAACCAGTTGTCCGACGGCAGGGTCGAATCCCTGCCCATCACCGGCGGATACGACAGCCGCCTCCTGCTCGGCCTGCTTCCGGAGGACGTGCGCCGGGAAAAACTGTGGGTCACGAACTGCAGCCCGCATCTCGAAGAGAGCGAGGATCGGGACGTGATCATCGCCAAGGCAATCGCCGACCGCTTCGGGTTGCGGCACGAGGTGCTCCATTTCCCTCCCGAACCGCAGACGGCCGACGGCGGGCAGTTCTACGAGCGGCTTCGCCCGGATAGCGACTGGTTCAACGTCCAGGGACACTTCTCGGGCTACCTCAAGGGCATGCACTATGACTTCAGGCGTATCGACGACGGCCGGGCCGCCGTGTTCGCTGCGACGTTTTCCGGCCCTCTCAACGAATGGGCGGCCGACGAATTCCGTCCCATCTCCGGGCGCGACGACTACTTCGCGGACGCTAACAGGAACCTAAAGTATTACCTGCTGCACAACATCCGGACGTTCATGAACAAGGATCCGCTGCACTCCGGGAAATGGGTCAATCCCATCAGCATGTTCCTCCAGTCGCTGCGCACCCCCTTCGGCGCCGCGTCCCTGTACAAAAAACTTCTCACGGTTCCCTCGGAATACATCGTCGACGGGAGCCTCTTCCTGGCCATCATGCAGGCCACGAACGCACGGTACATGGACATCCCGTTCACTTCCTTGCCCTTCTCCGCCTCGAAATACGCCAGGGAACACCTCCGGCTCCGCAAGATGGAGGCCGGGCGCGACTACCAGGTCGTGCGCAGGCGGACCTGGGACGACCTTTTCAAATCCTACCTCCTGGATTACCGGAGGCGCTCGATCTATTCCACGAAACATCTGCGGCGCATCGGCCTGCTCTACGCCGCGGAATATTCCCCCCTTAAAAGGTGCATCCCCGCCACGGTCAAATCGCATTGGCGGTACAAGCGATATTTTCAGGACGGGGTGGCGCAGGACTTCATCCGTCTGGAAAGCTGGCTGCGCCTGTACGCGGACGGCGGGACCATCGCCCGGGCCGTCTGAGCGGCGTCTGGAAAGTTTATTGCGCTTCAAGAAGCTGCGCGTCGTCCGAATACGACCGTTGTTGGGACCAGCAAGAGATCTGTGAAGCAGTAACTGGAGGTAAAGGAATCGGGTAGGGGCCACCGCATCAATTTCGTCCCGGGGAAGAGAGCCTGCCCCGGGACGCATCCAGGATTCACACTCCGCTCCAAACTCCACGGTTTCGCGTGACCTTGCGCATTCAATAGGCGAAGCACGTGCAGCCGATGCCCCAATTCCCCCGCGGGCCTATAACGGTGTGTGTATGCCGGTGCAGCGGCTCGCCGCATGTCCGGTCGCGACACAAGGACGTGCCCGCCTGTTCGCCATGTTTCCACGGCGCCATGGCCGGATACTTGCCCGTGGGGGACCAGTTCGGCGAAGCCGGCGGCAGGGCTGGAGCCAGGGAGGCGAACTCCCCGGAGCCGTGCACGATCTTGCCGTCCATGATGGTGAGCACGGATTCGATGCCCTTTATGGCCTCGTCCGGCACGCTGAAGTAATCGGCTGAAAGCACGGCCAGATCGGCCAGCCGGCCCGGGGCCAGCAGGCCCTTTTTCTCCTCGTCGCCGGAAAACCAGGCGCTGCCCCGGGTGTAGAGTTCCAGGGCGGTCGTGCGGTCCAGGCGATTGTCGTCCCCGTAGAGGGACAGGCCGCCGACGGTCTTGCCGCTGGTCAACCAGTACAGGGATACCCAGGGGTTGTAGCTGGCAACCCGGGTGGCGTCCGTGCCGGCCCCAACCGGAATGCCGCGCTCGCGCATGAGGCCCACGGGCGGTGTGCGCTTGCCGGCCTTGGCCCCGTAGCGGGCCACGAAGTACTCGCCCTGGAAGGCCATGCGGTCCTGGATGGCGATGCCGCCGCCAAGGGCCTGCACGCGATCGAGGTTGCGCGCCGAGATGGTCTCGGCGTGGTCGAAGAACCAGCGCAGGCCGTCGAAGGGGACCTTGCGGTCGACCTCCTCGAAGACGTCCAGGAAGCGGGAGATGGATTCGTCGTAGGTGGCGTGCAGCCGAAACGGCCAGCGCTTCTCCGCCAAAAGCTCCACGACCTTGCCGAGTTCCGCCTCCATGACCGGCTTGAGGTCCGGGCGGGGTTCCAGGAAATCCTCGAAGTCGGCGGCGGAAAAGACCAGCATCTCGCCCGCGCCGTTGACCTTGTAGAGATCGTTGCCCTGTCCCGGGGAAACGGTCTTGGCCCAGCCGGCGAAATCCTCGTATTCCGCCCCGGGACGCTGGGTGAAGAGGTTGTAGGCCAGGCGCACGGTCAGTTCGCCCCGCCCGGCCAAATGCTCGATCACCTTGTAGTCGTCGGGATAGTTCTGGAAACCACCGCCGGCATCGATGCAGCTCGTCAGGCCCAGGCGGTTGAGTTCGCGCATGAAGTGCCGGGTGGAGTTGACCTGGTCGTCGAAGCCGAGCTTGGGGCCCATGGCCAGGGAGGCGTAGAGGATCAGGGCGTTGGGCTTGGCCACGAGCAGCCCGGTGGGGGTGCCGTTTCTGTCCCGCTCGATGTGCCCGCCCATGGGGTCGGGCGTGTCCTTGGTATAGCCCAGGGCGCGCAGGGCCGCCGCGTTAAGCAGCGCCCGGTCGTAGAGGTGCAGCACGAAGACCGGTGTGTCCGGAGACACGGCGTTGATCTCGGCCAGGGTCGGCATACGTCGCTCGGCGAACTGGAATTCCGTCCAGCCGCCGACCACCCTCACCCACTGGGGCGGCGGCGTGCGCCGCGCCTGTTCCTTGAGCAGGCGCAGGGCGTCGGCCAACGACGGCACGCCGTCCCAGCGCAGCTCCATGTTGTAGTTGAGCCCGCCCCGGATCACATGGATATGGGAATCGTTGAGCCCGGGGATGACCGTGCGGCCCCCCAGATCCAGGCGTCGCGTATCCGGTCCGGTGTGCGGGGCCAGGTCCGCCTCGTCGCCGACGGCCAGGATGCGTCCGTCGGCCATGGCCACGGCCGTGGCCTGCGGGTTTTTCGGGTCCAGGGTGGTGATGCGTCCGTTGGTCAGCAGGATATCGGCAGTCGTTGCGTTCATGGCGGTACATCCTTTGCGGCGGGGAACAGCCAGCGGGCCAGCAGGCGGGTTGCGGCGGGCATGACCAGATAGGTCATGAGGAGCACGATGACCGCCGTTTCCACGAAGCCGACGAGCCAGGGCGAAAGGCCGCCCACGAACGGCGCGAAGGCCATTCCCACGAGGTTGACGAGGGCGTAGATGGCGACGATCGTCACCAGCGCCATCTTCCAGCGAGGCGGCGGGCCGACTGCGTCGGCCCGGGGCGAGGCGAACCAGAATTCCAGGCCGTAGCCTTTGCGGTAGCGGATGGGGGAAGCCCGGAACTGCTCCGACTTGCGCAGCCATTCGCCGCGCGCCTGGGAGGTTTCCCAGGCCAGGAGATGGTCCAGGGAATCGAAGCGGAAGATGACGCGGTATTCGTCGGAACCTTCCCCCGGCCGCATGACGATATTGCCGAGGTGTCCGGGAAAACGCGCCGCTTCCGCGACGATGCCCTGATGCCAGGCTTCGAACGTCGCTTCCATGCCCGGTTTGATCCTCCAGGCCGCGATCACGGTGAGCGGTCCGGAAGCGTCGATCGCGGCCTTGTCGTCCATGTCGCCCCTCACTTTCCTTCGGACCGGCTGGCGGGTGCGCCGTGCACCATGGTGTAGGCGTATTCCACGCCCTGGCCGTACGCGCCGCCATGTTCCTTCACCACGGCCAGCACGTCGTTGTAGGTTTCCTTGCGAGCCCAGTCGCGCTGAAACTCGAGCAGCACCTGGAGCGCCGTGACCGGAATGGCCCCGGCCTGTTCGATACGGCGCATGGCGGCGTTGTGGGCGGTGATACTCGTGCCGCCCGAGGCGTCCTCCACCGCGTAGACCTCGTAGCCCGCGCCCAGGGCCTCCAGGGCCGGGAAGACCAGGCAGACCTCGGTCCAGAGGGCGGCCATGATCAGCTTCTTGCGGCCGGTCGCCGCCACGGCCTTCACAAAGGCGTCGCTCTCCCAGGAATTCATGCTGGAGCGCTCGATGGGCTCCTGCCCCGGAAAGATATCCAGGAGCTGCGGCCACATGTTTCCAGAGAAGCTCTTCGTTTCCACAGTGGTGAGGATGGTGGGGACCTTGAAGATGCTGGCGGCCTTGGCCAGCAACAGCACGTTATTGAGCAGCGTCTGGCGATCGATGCTCGCCACGCCAAAAGTCATCTGCGGCTGGTGATCGATGAAGATCACTGCGCTATTTTGTGGGTTTAACAGCTCGGTTTTCATGGCTTTCTCCCTCAAGCTGGAGCTTGTTTCATACTTTTTTAGTATATAATAATGAAACCTCGGATGTCACGATGCCCTGGGGCATTCATTCCGCATCGCATGCGTAGAATCTGCCGAGAGGCATCAGGGCAAAATAAGGAGGGCCTTTCGGCCCCCCCTCGTGTCGAATACGCGCTCATGCCTTGGCATTGCGAGATCGAGTCGCCTCGGTGTAAGCTTTTGCCCAATATGCCTATCCTATAGGACAAAACTATTTGCAAATGGCATTGCTGCACATTTTAATGCCCATCACCCACAATAACTTCTCAAGCCAAGCAATATGCAAGGCAAGATGAGCAAGAAAAGCGAATCAACTCGTACGAAATACGTATCAAGTTGATCCCCGCTTCACAGGAGTGGGGAATACTCGAGGAAATTCAGTATATTCGTGTTTGCGAGGATAACATGGACTTCACGGTGCTCGCTGATCTGATCGAAAATGGCCTGCCGTTTCAGAAAATGCTCGGTATCCGCGTCGCGTCGATCGAGGAAGGCCGCGTGCGGCTGTTCGTTCCCTTTCGGGAGGACCTCATCGGGGACGCTAGACGGCCCGCCATCCACGGCGGCGTCATCTCGACCCTGGCCGATGTCTGCGCCGGGTTTGCCGTATGGACCCGTTGCGAGCTCGATGACCGCATCGCCACCATCGACCTGCGCGTGGACTATTTGCGGCCGGCGACCGCCCATGACCTTTACGCCGAGGCCACGGTGCGCCTTCTCGGCAACCGGGTCGGCAACGCCCAGGTGGTGCTGTGGTCCGAAGGGAGCCCGGAAGAACATGTGGCCGAAGGGCGCGGTGTCTATAATATTCGGCGAAGTCACTGAGGCAACATTTCGCCCGGCCTCTTCTTCCCGTTCCCCGAAGCAGCCCCGTCGATCGCAAAATCAGGCACTCTGCCGGAAAAAAGGGCTTATTGATGGCAAAATCACCTCCGTCCCTGCTGCGTCCACTGGCCTTGCCGCTCATCATGGGGGGGCTGGCCCTCTTTCTGGCCGCCTGCGCCAAGCCGAACGTCCCCGCCGTGGCCCATGCCTCGCCCCCGGCTGTCCTGACTCCCGCCGATAGGGCGGGGATTCGCGATGGCCGCGCCCGCTTTCGCGAAATAATGACCGCCGTGATCGCGGACCATGGGGCGGGGCTGCCCGGCAATCGCCCAGCCGAAGGCGACAACGTGCTTTGGCACTTGGCGGGGGAGCCCGCGCCCTCCGGCCTGCCTGTGCCCATGGCCCCCTCCAAGGCAGGCCTTCGGCTCGTGCTCGTGCCCGGGTTGCTGGCCCAATGTGTCGCCCAAAGTTCGCTCCTTTTCGAGGACGCCCGGGCAAATGTCGAACGCCAGGGCTATGCCACCAGTCTGATCGACACCGGTGGCCGGCGCGGCTGCGCGCATAACGCGGTCGTGATCCGCGATGCCGTCGCCTCGCTGCCCAGGGAAGACAAGCTCGTCTTCGTGACCCACTCCAAGGGGGCCGTGGAGGTCCTGGAGGCCCTGGTCGCCTACCCGGAACTGGTTTCGCGCACGGTGGCCGTGGTCAGCGTGGCCGGGGCGATAAACGGCTCTCCCCTGGCCGATACCTTCAGCGACGGCCTGATCCGCTTCGTCGAATCCATGCCCCTGTCTGCATGCCCGCCCGGCGACGACACGGAGGCCGTCGACAGCTTGCGCCGGCCGGGGCGGTTACGGTTTTTGGCCGAACATCCCATGCCTTCCGGCATCCGGTTTTATTCCCTGGCCGCCTTCGCCACGCGCGATGACATGTCCATGGTCCTCAAGCCGTTTTACGACATCCTCGCCAGGACCGATCCCCTCAACGACGGCCTGGTCATCGCGTCCGACGCGATTTACCCGGGAGCCACCCTGCTCGGATATCCCAATGCCGATCACCTGGCCGTGGCCATGCCTTTCACCAAAACGGGACTGCTCCGCACCCTCGTCAGTAAAAACGCCTATCCCCGGGCGGCGTTGCTGGAAGCCATTGCCCGATATGTCGAGGAAGACCTCTCCGGGAAGTAGCGCGGGGGGGCGTGGAGACGCGGCCGGGGCGCGGCCTGTTCGAAGCCTCTTTTCGCGGGCTGAGGAAAATCGTGCTGGCAAGGCGTACAAAAAGTGCAAGGCCGAAGCGTGGTTGACCTGCCTGCGGCGTTGCACGTTTGCACCAGCCTGTGGGGGATGTGGCTGGACGGCGGCCTGCTTTCAGACTGGACTTTTCTCCCTGAAAATGGTTTGCGTGTGGCCCCTTGTATTCGAAGCCGTCTCTGGCACTGCCCGGAGTCGCGCGTCGTTTCGCCTTCCCGTTTGTCGGCAGGGCCTCTGTCGTATCCGCAAGCAGCCGGCGAAATGTCCCCGCGACGTAAGCGACCATGCCGTCCGGCATCGGCATGGTGTGTCTTCTTTCGTCAAGACTTCTTGCAAGGCGAGGAAACGCGAATGTCCCGGATGCACCGGGATGTTCGCTATGTGGGAGAAGTGTCTTTCATGATCCCGTAGAATGAATGATGCGATAGGCCAGTATTTTCAATGGAGTTGTGAGGTTATGCAGAAAAGAGAGATGTGGGGTTCACGGACCGGGTTCGTCATGGCCGCGGTCGGGTCGGCAATCGGGCTCGGCAACATATGGCGCTTCCCGTACATGGTCTACGACAACGGCGGTGGCGCGTTTCTCATTCCGTACTTTACGGCCATGCTGATCGCCGGCATTCCCTTCATGATCCTCGAATTCGGCCTGGGAAAGAAATTCATCGGCTCCGCGCCGAAGGTTTTCTCCTCCATCTCCAAAAAATGGGAGTGGCTCGGCTGGTGGCAGGTCATGGTGTCCTTTATCATCACGACCTACTATGCCGTTGTTGTCGCCTGGGCGCTCAACTACTTCGTGCTGGCCTTTTTCCAGGGCTGGGGCACGGCGCCGAAGGACTTCTTTTTCAAGAAATTCCTGGCCGTCACCGACTCGCCGCTGCATTTGGGCAGTGCCCAGCCGGAAATCGTCATCGCCACGGCCGCGGCCTGGTTTCTCACGATTTTCGCGGTGTTTACCGGCGTGAAAGGCGGCATCGAACGCACGAACAAGATCTTCATGCCGCTGCTTTTTCTGCTGGTGTTCATTTTCATCGGCAGAGGGTTGATGCTCCCCGGCGCGGTCGACGGCCTCAACTGGCTTTTTACGCCCGACTTTTCCGCAATCCTGGACGGCAAGGTCTGGGCCGACGCCTTCGGGCAGATCTTCTACAGCCTGTCCATCGGCTTCGCCATCATGCTGTCCTATGCCAGTTATCTGCCCGAGGAATCGGACATCAGCAACAACGCCTGCATGACCGTGTTCATCAACTGCGGCTTCAGCGTCATCTCCGGCATCATGATCTTCAGCGTGCTTGGCTACATGGCCCAGCAGCAGGGCGTTCCCATCAGCAAGATCGCGACTTCCGGCGTCGGACTGGCGTTTATCACCCTGCCCACGGCCATCAACCTGATGCCCGCGCCCATCTTCTTCGGCACGTTGTTCTTCCTGGCTCTTTCCGTGGCCGGACTGTCCTCCATGATTTCACTCAATGAAGTCGTGGTGGCCGCGCTCATGGAAAAGATGGACATCTCCCGCAAGAAGGCGGCCCTTATCTTCTGCACCGTCGGATTTGTGATCAGCATTGCCTTTACGACAGGCGGCGGGCTGTTGCTGCTCGATATCGTCGATCACTTCATCAACAACTTCGGCGTGCTCCTCGGCGGCGTCATCGAGATCATCTTCGTCGCCTGGTTCTGCCGGATCGACGATCTGCGCGCCTATATCAACAGCTCCTCGGAGATCAAGATCGGCCGGCTCTGGTCCATCAGCATTCGGTTCATCGCACCCGCCATGCTGTTTTTCATGCTGGTGTCGAATTTCGTGGGCGATATCTCCAAGAATTACGGCGGCTACTCCACGGCGGCGACGCTGGCTTTCGGCTGGTCCACGCTTTTCATCTGCATCGCCTTCGCCGCCGTCTGTTCGCGGCAAAACCATGCCTTTGCCCTCATCGTGAACACGAACAAGAACTTTTTGAAAAGGAGATAGGCCATGTCCACCAGTGCCATTGTCATGATGCTTTTCGGCCTCGGCATCACCTGGGGCGGTGCCATCGCCTGTTTCCGCATCGCGTTTAAGGGAAAGTAGCGGCGCGGCCGGCGGGAAAAAACCGTCGCAGCTGTTCCGCGGTTGATCCGCGGTTGCTCCGTGGAGCGGAAAGTGCCCCGATTTTCGGCATCGCGCCGGGATTCGGGGCACTTTTGCGTGGGGCGGGCGGCGGATTGACCGAGGAGCCGCGCCGGGAAGAAGGCTGGCGGAGGAGGGCGCTTGCCGGGTGCATCCATGCCCCTTGGCCGCCGGCTACAGGGCGCGGTAGGTCTTTTGGAGCAGCCGGGCGTCGTCTTCGAGCAGCGAATCCTCGCAGATGACGCAGCCTTTGACGGCGTAATCCCGCAGGGCCCGCAGGCAGGCCTTGTAGTTGAAGTCGCTTTCCCGAAGGCCCAGGTGGCGCTTTTCGCCCTTCGGGCCGTATTCGATGCCGCTGATGTGGATGTGCATGTCGCCAAGCGCCTCCGGACCCAGGGCGTCAGCCACGGCGCGAAGCACCTTGCCGAAATCCGCCGTGCGCCGAAGCGCCCCGTTGCCCCGGGCGTGGATGTGGGAAAAGTCGATGCACGGCTTGCAGGTGGGCACGTCCCGGCTGAGCTGCAACAGTTCCCCAAGGGTGCCGAACTGCGTGCCCTTGCCCGTCGTTTCCAGGCGATACTCGATGCCCATGTCGGGCAGTTTGCGCAGGTTGTCGCGGATGGCCGCGTAGACTTCTTCCTGCGGCTGGCCGAGGTAGAAGCCGGGGTGAAAGACCAGCCTGCGCCCGCCCACCATGGCCAGGGCCAGCGCTCCCTGTCGGATGCGGTCCAGGGACGCCTCCTGCTTGTCCGTCGAGGCGGCGTTGAGGTTGATGTAGTACGAGGCGTGGGCCGAGAGATAGAAGTCGTTTTCCGCCTTGCTGCGCAGGATCGCGTCCCGGTTTTTCTCCGTGACGTTGACGGACCTGACGAAGGGCAGTTCCATGGCGTCGAGGCCGAGCCGGCGCAGATAGGGGATGGCCGTGGCGTAGGTGAATTTTTGCCCGCCGTCGCCGTGCGGCAGGCCGGATATGCCGAAAAGAAGTGCGTCCATGGTCTGGAGCCTATCCGGTTTCCCGGTTCCCCGCGAGCCCTCTCCGGCCGGCTGCCAGGCCGGGCGGCGGGGCAGGCGATTGCGCTTCGGCCGCATCTTTGGGAGAAGAAGGTTGAGAGGCTCCTCCGCCCGGGCCAGGTGCGCATCCGCCTGGCCCCTCGGCGCAGGGGCCTTTCATGAAAAGGAGGCAACCCATGGCAGGCAAGGACAGGCAGGACCGGGCGACCGGGGCGATCATGGGGGCGTTTATCGGCGACGCCCTGGGCGTCGGCCCGCATTGGTACTACGACTTGGCCGCGCTGCGGCGCGATTACGGCGACTGGATCACCGGCTACACCGATCCAAAACCCGGCCGCTATCATGACGGCCTCAAAGCGGGGGAACTCTCCCAGGCCGGGTTCATCCTCAAGATGCTCACCGAATCCCTGGTCGCCCGGGGCGGCTACGATCAGGCCGACTTCTGCCGACGCCTCGAGACCGACCTCTTCCCGCTGCTCGACGGCACGCCGGTCAGCGGTCCCGGGCGTTACACCAGCCAGTCCATCCGCGAGGCCTGGCGACGCCGGGTCCTCCAGAAACTCCCCTGGGAACAAACGGGCGGCCCGGCCGACACCACCGAGGCCATCGAACGCGCCCTGGCCATTGCCGTGCGCTACGCCGCCGATCCCGCCGCCCTGGCCGTAAACGTCGCGGCCAACACCGTGCTGACCCAGTCCGACGACCTGGTGGTCTCGCTCACCGTGGCCTACTGTTCGGTGCTGGGGCGGCTCGTCATGGGGCGCAGGCTCGACGCGACCCTTTCGGACGAGCTCATGCATCTGGTCAAAACCGGCGCGCTGCCGTTTCATGCCGTGACCCGCGACGACATGCAGCCGCCCCGGCCGGGCGACCCCGATCCGCCCCGGGCCGGCCGCTTCGCCTCGCCGGACGCCTTGCTGTCCCCGGCCTACATGGCGGCCGCCGCAGCCGATCCCGACATCCGCATCGAGCCGGCCTGGAAGGTGTCCCTGGTCTACGGCATGCCCTGCGCCATCTACCACCAGCTGCCCGCCGCCTATTACCTGGCCGCGCGTTTCCACGACGATTTCGAATCGGCCGTGCTCCATTCCCTAAACGGCGGCGGCCAGAACCTGGCCCGCACCATGCTGACCGGAGCCCTGGTCGGGGCACAAGTCGGACTCTCCGGCATCCCGCCGCGCTTCCTCCAGGGACTCGCCCAAACCTCGACGCTCCTCGCCCTGGCCCGGGCGTTGGTTGAGGAGAAAGATTGAGGAATGGAAAGAGGGTGCGAGAGGGGAAACCCTTTTGCAACGGGTTCTCCCCTCTCGCGCTCTCCCCTTCCTAAACTTTTCAACGGGGCGTGTTGTGAAGCTAACCCAGCACTATTATTAAAAGTCTTTGGAAGGGGGGTGCAGGGGGGAGAACCTTTCTTCAGAAAGGTTTCCCCCCTGCACTTTCTAACAGGCCTCAACGGGCCGTGCGGAAGGTGTTGCTGATGGTGGCGAGGTCTTGGAGCGTGGCTGCGGGCAGGGCGCGGTAGGGCTGCATGACCGTTCCGGGGTAGCCGTCGGTGATGACGGCCAGGGCGCGTTCGGGCGTCAGGGCATAGCGGCGCAGGTCCGGCGGGGCCGGGAGCAGGGTGCGGCCGAAGGGCGTGATGCCGCCGTCCGCGCCGTGGCACACGGAACAGGTCTTGTTCCAGACCTGCATGGCCTCGGAGCCGACCGGATGGTGCGCCGGCTTGGGCGTGGCATCGAACATGGAAAACCGCGTGGAAAGCGTATCCAGCAGCTTTTCCAGTTTTTCCCGGTCGAAGAGCCGGAAATACGGCATGCCCGAGCCCGGGGTGCCGGCCGTCAGGATACCGTAGATGTAGTCCCTGTTCGCCCGGATGGCGGCAAGATCCTCGGCCGGCACCACCAGTCGGGCGGCGGTCGGGCCGTCCCCATGGCCGGCCTTGCCGTGGCAGGGCTGGCAGGCTCCGGTGTAGATGGTCTCGCCGTTGTCGTAGACGGTGTTCAGCTTGGCGGTAAAGGCGGCCAGGGCTTCCTTGCGGAAGGGGGCGTAGGCTTTCGAGCGCGCCTCGCGCACGGCCACGGCCTGGGCATGGGCCGGGGCCAGGACGCGGTCCTGGAGAAACTGCCGGGCGAGGAGCATGGAAACGAAGATGATGGGCAGCAGGACGAGCAGGCTGCCCGGGCCGGCGGCAAGGGGCGCGGCGGCGGGCCGCAGGGCCAAAAGCACCAGCATGGCGGCGGCCACGCCCACGGTCACCGCGCCGAGCACGGGCCAGTCGAGGCCCGAGGCCACGGAAAAGACCAGCGGGATGCCGATGACGACCTGGGCCAGGGTCGCGCCGAAAAGCCAGGAGCGAAGCTTCGCGGCCTTTTCGGGATGTTCCCTGGCCGAAAAGAAGAGGTGGAAGGCCGCGCCGAAGACCAGGGCCGCGCCGATGATATGCAGGTAGCGCAGCAGCCAGTGCGGCGCGAACACCCCGTCCAGGGCAAATCCCCGGGCCGCGAACCGGGCCCAGAAGTCCTGGCGTTCCATGAGCGACAGGGCCCCGGTGAAAATCGCCGGAACGGTTAAAAGCGCGCCCACGCCGAGCACGCCGCAGACAAAGGCCAGCCACGGACTGTCGCTTATCTTGTGGCCAAAGGCGTCGATGAGCAGAAAGGCCACGATCAAAAGCGGAATCACGGCCAGCCAGGCATAGGAAAAAAGGCCCGTGGTGGTGAAAAAGGCCTGGGAATAGCGCACCTGGATGATGAGCAGCGGGGCCACGCCAAGCACCACGGCCAGGCTTTTGAGCCCCAGGTGCGTGTGCACCATGCGCTTGTTCCAAAGCTGTGGTCCGCTTTCGCCGTGAATTTTTTTCTGGATGAAAAAGAGCAAGCCGAGCAGCGCCGTGCCGAGCATGAGCAGCACGAACAGCAGATGCAGGCCGAAGGAGACGAAAAGCAGCCCATGCAGCCAGCTTGCCGGCAGCGGCAGTGAGAGGAACAGATCGGTCCACTGGGACATGGCTACTTCTCCTTGGGCTCCGGCCCGCGCAGGCGTGAATCCTGGTTGGCCAACGTAAAGAGGTAATTGGCCAGAAGCAGGCGTTCCTGTTCGGTGCCGGTAAAGGGCGTCATGAACGGGGCCAGCCCCTCGGTGATGGCGGTGATGGCGTTGACGCCGTCCTGAGTGCGGCCGGCGATGCGCTTGCGGATGTCGTTGATGCCGCCGTCGGTATGGCACACGCCGCAGTTGGCCGCGAAAAGGGTCGCTCCGTCGCGCATGGCGGCGGATTGGCTCCCGTTGTCGTTGACCCAGCGCATGGTGGGCAGGATGGCCGCGTTTTTCGCGGCGAGCCCCTTGTTTTCCACCAGCGGTATCTGGTTGGCGTACATGTAGCCCGGCAGCAGGTACGGGCCGCGCACGAACTCGCGCACGCGCTCGAATTCCGTCACCAGCCCCACGCACAAAATGATGGTCGGGATGCAAAGCGCCCGGCAAAGGAGCGGCCGTCGCAAAAGCGCCGCCAGGGCCGTCGCCAGCACGAGCAGTCCGGCCAGGCCGTTGGCCAGGGGCAGGAAGTCGGGGCGCTGGGACAGGGCCGAGGTGGCCACGGCGAATTTCCAGTGGGTGAGGTAGGTCATGGGCACCCGGGAGAAGTAGACGAACCCGCTGGCCGTGGCGACCAGGGCCGCGCCGAGAAACACCAGGCCGCCAAGGCGCAACGCCCGGCCGCGCTCCTCCCGCGAGCCCTTGAAGCGCCAGGCCGTCCAGGTGACGACGAAGAGCGCGCCAAGGGCCAGCCCGCCCGCCACGCGTAGGAAGCATTGGGGAATGAAGGTCGGGTTGAAATAGGCCCGCACGAAGCCGCCGGCCGAGGGCCAGCCGTCCGGGGTGAGCATGAACCCCAGGATGCCCGAAATAAGGATGGCGGAAATGACCGCCATGCCGACGTAGCCCCAGCCGAGGGCCACCAGCGTTCCCGGCCGTTTTTCGGCCAGCCGGTCCCACAGGTAGTAGTAGATCAAAAGGAGCACCACTTCCGAGGTGAAAGCGCCCCATTCGATGAACCAGGGCCAGAAAAAGAGGTGGATGAGCGATCCGATGCCCTCCGGGGCCAGCGCCCCGGTGATGAACCAGATGCCGACGCCCGTGACCGCGCCGACCGAGGTGGTGACGACCACGGCCGGTCCGAGGAGCGTGCGGCTGATCCGCGCCCAGAACGTCCCCTTGCCCAGGTACGTCAGCGTCTGGAACAGCACCAGCATGGTGACGAGGCCGATGGCCAGGCCGTGGCTGATGAGCACGTGCAGCACGGCATCGAGGGCGATGGTCATGCCGTCGCCGAGACCCGGAATATGCAGGATGGGGAAGATCATGGCTTACTGCACCTCGGACAGGGGGATGACCTGCTCGACCTTGCCGGGGTGGGTGGCCACGAATTTCGGGCGCGGCTTTTCATGCACGAAACCGGCCACATCCAGGGCCTGTTCCTGGGTCAGGGACGGGGAGCTCTTGGGCATGTAGCGCCAGGCGAACACGGAAAAGGTGCGGATGCGGTGCATGCCGGCCCCGTCGTTATAGGAGCCGTCGCCCCAGAGCGGCGGGGCGATGGCGGTGCCCTGGCCGGCCTCGCCGTGGCATCTGGCGCAAACGTCCGCGTAGACCTTGGCGCCGTTGGCCACATCGGGCTTATGGGAATTGCCCAGGTCGTGGGGCAGGGTCCAGGGCTGCTCGGAATAGATGGGGATGCCCTTGGATATCCACTGCATATAGACGAGCAGGGACTGCATGATCTGGCTGTCGTAGGCCGGGGCGGTGCCGTTCATGCTGCGTTCGAAGCAGCCCTGGGTGCGCAGCGTCAGGTCGGCGGTGTAGTCGCGGCGACCGCGGAAGAGCGGGTAGCGCGCCCCGACCCCGACCAGGGAAATGGTGTCGAGGCTGCGGCCGCCGTCGAAGTGGCAGCTGGTGCAGGACAGGTCGTTGTTGATGTATTTGCCGGCGTACTTCTTCGTTTCGGTCATGATCTTGTAGCCGAGCATGACTTCGGCGCGGATGCTTTCCGGGGCGTCCTCGGGGCGCGGCGGATTGAAGAGCTGCGGCATGGCCGGCGCCTTGGCGTTCTGGCTGGGAGCCGCCTGGGGCGTCTCGGTCCGCTTGGTCACGAGGGTGGACCGGAAAAAGGCCAGGATCCAGACGCCGAAGGCGAGCAGGAGGGTTGCCAGCACCAGCGCGAAATAAACATTGCGGTTTTTCATAGAGACTCCGTACTGCGGGGACTGTGGCAAGACGCGAATCCGCCATGCGGGGAGAAGCACCGGCCGAAAAACGGATCAGGGCACGCGGTATGCCCTGTGCCCGCGACTCTCCAACTTCTTTGTTTTGGAAACTATCGCAGGTTTACCCGCACCGTTTCGGATGTCAATATGCGGCGCCGCAAACATCGGAAGGCTGGCGGGCCGGAAGAAGGGCGCCTGGAGCGGGCTGGCTCGGATAACTGTCCACACAACCGGAGGAAAAATCATGAAACGGCTCCTGGTCGGCATAACGGGCGCAAGCGGCGTGATCTACGGCATCCGGTTGCTCGAGGTCCTGCGCGGCGTGGCCGAGGTGGAAACGCATCTCATTTTGAGCCGGGGCGCGGCCACGACGTTGGCCTACGAGACCGACTTCACGGCCGAGGCCGTCACGGCCCTGGCCGATGTGGTCCATGCCCACGACAATCTGGCGGCGGCTATCTCGAGCGGCTCGTTTCCCGTGCACGGCATGGTGGTGGTCCCGTGCTCCATGAAGACCCTGGCCCAGGTCGCCCTGTCCCTTGGCGACAACCTGCTGGCCCGGGCCGCCGACGTGACGCTCAAGGAGCGGCGCAAGCTGGTGCTCGTGCCGCGCGAAACGCCGCTGCACCTGGGGCACCTGCGCCACATGACGGCCGTGACCGAAATGGGCGGCGTCATCCTGCCCCCGGCCCCGTCGTTCTACCACGGCCCCCGCACCATCATGGACATCGTGGACCAGACCGTGGGCAAGATCCTGGACCAGTTCGCCATCCCCCACGACCTCTTCCACCGTTGGGACGGCCGGGAGGGGTGATCCGGCCCGCGTCGGCGGGACGGTGCATACGCGGGGGCGGAAAGGTCGCGGTCCGTTGCTTCCCTGGAAATTGCGCCGCATTGAAAAGCGTACGCATCCGGTTTTTGTATCCGGGGAGAATGTCGGCCCCGGAGAACGGGAACGCCTTGTGCGAGGAAGGGAAAAAACATGCCGTCTTGGCGGGGACGGCGAAATGGTTCATGGAATAACAAAAAGAAAAAGGAGGCAGCCATCATGCAAGGCGACCACGAACACCACCATGACCATAGCCACGAGCATACCCACGAACACGAGCACGAACACGAGCATCCCGGCATCGGCAAGCACACCCACAAGCATGTCCATGTCCATACCCATGAACATGAACACGAGCACAAGCATCCCCACGAGCACGGCGCGGGGGAAGGCGCGCACGAACACCAGCATACCGGCGAGCACGGCCCTCACGACCATGTCCACCCGGACCACGAGCACGTGCCCCACACCCACGATCACTGAGTGACGCCGCGCCGACGACGGATTTTTTTTCAAATCGCCCGGAAGCTCCGGGGGCGGCCGAACGAAGCCCGATAGCGGCCGCCCCCGCCCCCCTGAGGCCGGTTGACTCTCCCGGTCGCCCCCCCCTATACCATGGCAGCGCTGGCGTCCGTCCTCCCCGGGACGGGCTGCAAAAGAGAACCCGGTGAGACTCCGGGACTGCCCCGCAGCGGTAAGCGAAAACGACCTCCGCCACCAAGCACTGGGCCCCCGGCCTGGGAAGCGGCGGACAGTAGGCACCCGGTCTGCCGGCCGTCACGTTCGCAAGTCCGAAGACCTGCCAGCACCCGTCCGCGAAGCCTGTTCGCGGACGAACCGCCAGGGAGCCTCGAGGGAGGGCGACCGGCCTCGCAGCGCATGGGGTGGCGCTCGCGGCCGCGCGTCCCGCCTCGGTTCCATCTCGATACCGGAACGCGGTATCGCAGGGAATGCCATGCTGGAACCGATGACCAGTTCCGATCTCTCTTTCGACACCGTGCCGGAATCCGCAGCGTCCGCTGCGCCGGAACGTGTCGCCGTGGCCGTGCCCATGCGCATCAAAAAGCGCGATGGCAAGGTCGTTCCTTTTGACGGCGAGAAGATTTTCTCCGCCATCCGCCGGGCCGGCGCGGTCACGGGCGAGTTCGAGGACGCCGAGGCCCGGCTGCTCACGGCCCAGGCCGTCAAAGTGCTGTCCCACCGCTTCACCGGACAGATCCCGGACATCGAGCGCATCCAGGACGTGGTGGAGCAGGCCCTGATTTCGGCCAACCACTTCCGCACCATGCGCGCCTACTCGGTCTACCGGGAACAGCGGGCCAAGCTGCGCCACGACAAGAAGACCGTGGTGGACGTGGCCGCCTCCATCAACGAATACCTCGACCGCCAGGACTGGCGCGTGGCCGCCAACGCCAACCAGGGTTATTCGCTCGGCGGACTCATCTTGAACGTCTCGGGCAAGGTGGTGGCCAATTATTGGCTCAACCACGTCTATCCGCCGGAAGTGGGCGCCGCCCACCGCGAAGGCGACCTGCACATCCACGACCTGGACATGCTGGCCGGCTACTGCGCCGGCTGGTCGCTGCGCACGCTGCTGGAAGAAGGCTTAAACGGCGTGCCGGACAAGGTGGAAGCCGACCCGCCGCGCCATCTTTCCAGCGCTGTCGGACAGATCGTCAATTTTCTCGGCACGCTGCAAAACGAGTGGGCCGGGGCCCAGGCCTTTTCCTCCTTCGACACCTACATGGCCCCGTTCGTGCGCAAGGACAGGCTCGATTACGCCGAGGTGCGCCAGTCCATCCAGGAGCTGATCTACAACCTGAACGTGCCGTCGCGCTGGGGCACCCAGACCCCCTTCACCAACCTGACCTTCGACTGGACCTGCCCGGACGACCTGGCCGGCCAGCATCCGCGCATCGGCGGCGAGGAGCTCGATTTCACCTACGGCGAGCTCCAAGCCGAAATGGACATGATCAACCGGGCCTACATCGACGTCATGACCGCCGGCGACGCCAAGGGACGGGTCTTCACCTTCCCCATCCCCACCTACAACATCACCAAGGATTTTCCCTGGGAGTCGCCCAACGTCGACATTCTCTTCGAGATGACGGCCAAGTACGGCCTGCCCTACTTCCAGAATTTCGTGAATTCCGACCTCGAGCCCAACATGGTGCGCTCCATGTGCTGCCGGCTCCAGCTCGACCTGCGCGAGCTTTTAAAGCGCGGCAACGGCCTTTTCGGCAGCGCCGAGCAGACCGGGTCCGTGGGCGTTGTCACCATCAACTGCGCCCGGCTCGGCTACAGCCATCGCGGCGACGAGGCGGGACTTCTGGCCCGCCTGGACGGCCTGCTCGACATCGCCCGCACCAGCCTGGAGATCAAGCGCAAGGAGATCACGCGGCGCATGGACGCCGGGCTTTTCCCCTACACCAAGCGCTACCTGGGTTCGCTGCGCAACCATTTCTCCACCATCGGCGTCAACGGCATCAATGAAATGATCCGCAACTTCACGTCCGATGCCGAAAACATCACCACCCCGGCCGGCCACGCCCTGGCCGTGCGCCTGCTCGACCACGTGCGCGCGCGCATGACCGAGTTCCAGGAGCAGACCGGCCACCTCTACAACCTGGAAGCCACCCCGGCCGAAGGCACCACCTACCGGTTCGCCAAGGAAGACCGCAAACGCTTCCCCGGCATCATCCAGGCCGGAACGACGGAAAAGCCTTACTACACCAACTCGTCCCAGCTGCCGGTCGGCTTTACCGACGACCCCTTCGAGGCGCTTTCGCGCCAGGAGGAGCTTCAGCGCAAATACACCGGCGGCACGGTGCTCCACCTCTACATGGGCGAACGCATCTCCAGCGCCGAGGCCTGCAAGCACCTGGTGCGCCGGGCGCTTTCCCGCTTTGCGCTGCCCTACATCACCATAACGCCCACCTTCTCCATCTGCGACGTCCACGGCTACCTGGCCGGCGAGCACGAGACCTGCCCGCGCTGCGCCACGGCCGGCGAAACCCGCGCCTGCGAGATCTGGACCCGGGTCATGGGCTACTACCGACCCAAATCGGCCTTCAATATCGGCAAACAGGGCGAATACGAAGAACGCATCTGTTTCGCCGAGCCTCAATAAGCGGGGGGGAGGGCGCCTCCGGCGGCCGGGGGGAAACTTTTTGAAAAAAGTTTCCCCCCGGACCCCCCTTCAAAAACTTTCAAAGGGAACGGGCAATGACTGGAATCCCACTATGGGATTCGGTGTGGTGATGACGTTCCCTTGCGGAAGTACGAATGCAAAAGATACGAAATGAAGAAGGATTGCGTCTTGGCGGCCGCACGCCGCTTTCCACCCTGGATTACCCCGGGGAGCTGGCGGCGGTGCTTTTCTGCCGGGGCTGTCCCTGGCGCTGCCCCTACTGCCACAACGCCGCCCTGCGCGAAGGGGATGGCGAGGCCGACGAGGATTTCGCCGGTGCCCTGTCCTGGCTGGAAAGCCGGCAGGGACTCCTCGACGCGGTGGTTTTTTCCGGCGGCGAACCCACGCGACAAAAGGGACTCGGCGCGGCCATGGCGGCCGTGCGCGAACTCGGCTTCAAAATCGGCCTGCACACGGCCGGCATGTTCCCCGACGCCCTGGCCGACGTGCTGCCCGCCTGCGACTGGGTGGGCTGCGACATCAAGGCCCCGGCCGCGGCCTATGACCGCATCACCGGCATCCCCGGCAGCGCCGAGCCGGCCCTGGCCAGCCTGCAACTCCTCAATCAGGCGCACGTCGCCTTCGAAGTGCGCACCACCTGGCACCCGGGCCTGCTCGACAGGGCGGACATGACTTCCCTGGCCGAAGAACTGGACCGGCAGGAAGTCCCCACCTGGGTCATCCAGCCCTTCCAGCCCAAAGGCTGCTCCGACGAAAACCTTCGCGCCGCCGGACCGGCCGTCTTCCCGGACGACCTCCTGGAAGCACTGCGCCAGACCGCTCCCGGCCTCTCCATCACCGTTCGGTGATTGGGGAGGGGAGGAAAGCGCCGGGGGAGGGAACCCTTTTTTGAAAAAAAGGGTTCCCTCCCCCGGACCCCCACCCTCCCCAAAAACTTTAAAGGGGGGCGAGACAGCTCGTTTCGAGTCAAACTCTCGTCGATAATCGATTGATAACCCTTGAAAAGTTTTTGAAGGGGGTCCAGGGGGAAACTTTTTTCAAAAAGTTTCCCCCTGGCCGCCGGAGGCTCCTTACCTCTTATCAAATAACACCGCGCGGACGCGGCGGGCTGCTTCCACCATATTGGCCAAGGCGGCGGTGGCTTCCGGCCAGGCCCGGGTCTTGAGTCCGCAATCGGGGTTGGCCCACAGTCGTTCGGGTGGGATGACTGCGGCCGCGCGTTTGAGCAGCGTTTCCATCTCGGCGACCGACGGCACACGCGGGCTGTGGATGTCGTAGAGCCCGGGACCTATCTCGTTGGGGTATTGGAAGTCGGCGAAGGCGGTGAGGAGTTCCATGCGGCTGCGGCTGGCCTCGATGCTGATGACGTCGGCATCCATGGCCGCGATGGACGGCACGATGTCATTGAATTCCGCGTAGCACATGTGGGTGTGGATCTGTGTTTCCGGCCTCGCCACGGCGGCGGTCAGCCGGAAATCGTCCACGGCCAGGGCCAGGGCCAGCTCCCAGTCCTTGCGCCGCAGCGGCAGTCCCTCGCGCAGGGCCGGCTCGTCGATCTGGATGACGCGCAGCCCGGCCCGCTCCAGGTCCGCCACCTCGTCGCGCATGGCCAGGGCGATCTGCCGGCGCGTGGTCTCGCGGGGCTGGTCGTCGCGCACGAAGCTCCAGCACAGGATGGTGGCCGGGCCGGTGAGCATGCCCTTCATGGGTTTCTTCGTCAGGGAAGCGGCGTAGGTCGACCAGTCCACGGTCATGGGGCCGGGGCGCGACACGTCGCCGTAGATGACCGGCGGCTTGACGCAGCGCGCGCCGTAGCTTTGCACCCAGCCGTTTTTCGTGAAGCAAAAGCCGGCGAGCCGCTCGCCGAAATACTCCACCATGTCGTTTCGCTCGGGCTCGCCATGCACCAGCACGTCGAGGCCGAGGGCCTCCTGCCGGGCCACCACGTCGGCGATGGTCTCCTTGAGGAAGGCTTTGTAGGCGGCGGCGTCCATCTCGCCGGTCTTGGCGCGCCGCCGGGCCTGCCGGATTGCCGGCGTCTGGGGAAAGGAGCCGATGGTGGTGGTGGGGATGGGCGGCAGGGAGAGGGCGGCCGCCTGGGTTTTGGCGCGTTCCTTATAGGGGGCCGGCCGGTGGAACATGTCCACGGTCACGGCATCCACCCGCCGGCGCACGGCCGCGTCGGTCGCGACCACGCTTTCCCGCCGGCTCTCCCAGGCGGCCCGGTTGTCGGCCAGGGCGGCGGCCACCTCCGGATGCTCAGGCCCGCCGGGCGCGGCAGCATCGGCGAGCAGGCGCACCTCGCGGCATTTCTGCACGGCAAAGGCCATCCAACTGCGGATGGTCGGGTCGAGGGCGGTTTCCGCCGCAAGGTCCACCGGGCAATGCAGCAGCGAACACGACGGCGCGAGCATGAGGCGCTCCGCTCCGACGTGATCCGCCGCCAGCGCGATGCGGGCCAGGGCGGCGGCCGCGTCCACGCGCCAGATGTTGCGCCCGTCCACGAGCCCGAGCGACAAGGCGGTTTCCGGCGACAGCGCCTTGGCTACCAAGGCGATCTGGGTCGGGTCGCGCACGCAGTCGATGTGGAGCGCGCCAAGGGGCAGCCCTTCCACCCAGGGCAGGTTGTGGGCGATGCCGCCGAAGTAGGTGGCGAGCATCAGTTTCGCCGGACCGGTGGTCTTGGCGAGGTCACGGTAGGCCTCACGGAACGGGCCGGCCAGGGATTCGGGCAGGTCCTGGGCCAGGATGGGCTCGTCGAGTTCGATCCAGGGGCACAGCGCACCCAGGCGGCCAAGGATGTCCCGGTAGGCCTCGAGCAGGTCCGGGAGCAGCGAAAAGCGGTCGAAGCCGGGTGTGGCGCTTTTGCCGAGCGTAAGGAACGTGAACGGCCCGGGCAGCACGGCCTTGGCCGCGAATCCCGCCTCGGCGGCCTGACGCGCCTCGTCGAAGATCTTCGACCCGACCACGGCAAGGCGCTGGCCCGGCGTGAACTCCGGCACGATGTAGTGGTAGTTGGTGTCGAACCACTTGGTCATCTCCATGGCCGCCACGTCGCGCGTCCCGTCCTGGAGGCCCCGGGCCATGGCGAAAAAGGTGTCCAGGGGCACCTCCCCGCCGGCATGGCCGAAGCGCTCCGGCACCGCACCCAGCAGGCAGGCCATGTCGAGCATGTGGTCGTAGAGGGAGAAGTCGCCGACCGGCACCAAATCGAGGCCGGCCTCGCCCGCGAGCTTCCAGTGCGAAAGCCGCAAGGCGGCGGCCTGCGCCTTCAGGGCGGCGGCATCGATCCTGCCGGCCCAGTAACTTTCGAGGGCTGCCTTGAGTTCCCGGTTGCGCCCCATGCGGGGAAATCCCAGCGAATGCGTCACCATGCAACGTGCTCCTTGTTGGCCCGCGTGGTTCGCGGGCGGTTGACGTCGGCCGGCCTGGCCAAAACGGCACGCAACAAAAAACCCGCCCCCGGCGGATGCGGGGAACGGGGCACGGGTGACGGTCCGGAAACGCGGGCGCGTCCGGCATATACGGTCACTCCGGCCCATGTCGCGAGGCCTGGATACCGACCGATTCGAGGCGTCTTCTGGCTTACGGGGTGGTCCCGGAGGGGACCGTCAGCATCTGGCGGCATCCTTCCCAGGCCGGCGTTCGCCCGACCCAGTGGATAACCGCCGCCAAACCCCGATCACAGCAGCGCGTCTGCGACGGATTTACACCGTCTTCCGTTTCTCGAAAGGTCCTTTACCACAAATCGACCCGTCAATGGCCCAGATCCAGCACCCTGTCAATGTGGGGGGAGGATGGAAAGAGAAGGAGGTGCGAGAGGGGGACCCTTTCTGAAAAAAGTGTCCCCCTCTCGCGCTCTCCCCTCCCCAAAACGTTTCATGGTGTGGGGAGGGTCAGGCAAGCCGAGGCGAAGGAAAGCCTCTGGTGCTCGGCGCAAATGCCGAGGATGGGGACCGACCGCGCCAGGCGTTAAAAGGTATAGATGATGCCAAGCGCCGCCTGCCAGGCGTCGCCGGCCTGGTTGACCATGCGATGCCCCCAGATGCTCGAGTGGAGCCCTTCGGGATGCGCCCAGCCCAGCTCGCCGATCAGGTTCACGGCGTCGGTCAGGGCGTACACATGCTCGCAGGCCACGGAGTAGAGGTTTTCGCCCTGGGCCAGGTCCTCCCCCATGGTGACATAGGAACCGGGTCCCCCCGTGACGGCCACGGCCTTGCGCAGGCCCGCCGGCGAGCTGGTGCCCGTGGCGTAGGAAAAGGCCACCAGGGAGGTCAGGCGCGGCACGATGCTGATTTTGCTGAAATTAAGCACTAATCCCATGCTGCCCTGGGGCGTGGTGTTCATGGCGGCCTGGGTCAGGTACTGGTCGGCGTTGAACAGAAACGAGCCGGCGGGTCCCCATTCCGTGTTGATGGTGGGCAGCCGTTCCGAGCCGTTGGACAGCCCGGAATCCTCGCCGCTGCCGTACCAGCCGAGGAGCTGGGGCGCGACCATGGTGAAGCCGGTGTATTCCAGGGCCGCGTCCGCGAACCAGCCGCGCCGGCGGCAGCGTTCCCGATCGGCGGCCCAGGCGTCGCCGTAGACCGCGTCGGCATAGAGCTTGAGCGGTATCGGCAGCTCGGCGGTCAGGGTGAAGCCTGTCCAGAAGGCGGCGCTCTGGTTGTCGGCAAAGCCCGTCGGGGTCACGAAGGACCCGGCGGCGCGCAGGGAGTTGCTCATGGAGTCCGGCAGGTCGGCGGCGCGGCCGAGGATGGCCACCGCGCCCCAGGGCGTGATGTGCGTGCCCGAAATCGCCACCGGCAGCGTGACGAAGGTGAGGTCCAGCTCGTCGCCGACTTGCGTGGTGGTGGTGTCGTAGGTCCGGTTGGTGTCCACCAGCCGGGCGTAGCCGGCCGTGACGCCGAGCCGGTCCTCGAGCAGCGGGACGCTGACGACCAGGGCGGCCGCGTCGCTGTTGCCCGAGTCCGTGCCGAGCACCACGGAGTCGTAGAAGACCGAGGTATGGGGCAGGGACAGGGGCTGGTAGCCGGCCGTCACCTGGATGGCCGTACCGGGCAGGGTGAACTGGAGATAGCACTGGTAGGGCTCGATGGCGGTCGTGGGGTTGGCCGCCGTCAGGGTGCCGTGCCCCCAGGTCTGGTTGTTGACGCGAAGCCCCAGGCGAAAGGCCAGATTTTCGTTGGCGGCAAGATCGACGTGCAGGCGCATGCGCTGCCAGAAATTCATGGTGTCCGCGGTCTGGGTGCCGTCGGCGTTCCAGCCGGTGTAGTTCTGGTTGCTGAAGAACGTGCCCTGCACGCGGAAATCGCCGTACATGGAAACGGAGGTTGCGGCCGAGGCGGTGGCGGCGAGAAAGCAGGCGGCGACGAGAACGAGAGCGGCGGACCGGAATCGGGGCATGGCGGAGTTCCTACGTGTTGCGCCCTTTAAAAATACGGCTGCGGCCTTTCGCGCGGAAGCCGGCGTTGGCGCGCGCGGGTTTCCCGTAAAAGCCTCGCCGGTATTTTTTAAGACAGACCTTCATGGTATTGGCATGTTCCCTTACGACATGCGGCCACGGACTTCGAGAACGCGCGACGGCGACCGGCCCCGGACTGGCAAGCGGTCCGGGGCCGGTCCGCGACGGCGCGCGGGTTTAGGTATGGCTGAACCCCGAGGCCGTTTCCGCGGTCAGGGACTGGGTCACGGGGTTTTTGGCGAAGTAGGCCAGGCAGCGCTTGAGGTCCTCGACCAGCAGGTCGGCCAGGTCGCGGCTGAAGCCGTGGCGGACCAGGGCGCGCATGACCACGAGGTCCTCGCGATGGGGCGGCATGGAATAGGCCGGCACCTGCCAGCCCCGGGAACGCAGCCGATCGGACAGGTCGTAGAGGTTGAAGTTGTGCTTTTTCCCTTCGACAAGGCTCCAACTCACGGCCGGGATGCCGCCCCGCCCGTCGTAGATGACCTCGAAGTCCGGGACTTCCCGAAGCGCGTCGCCGAGATAGGCGGCCGTGTCGTAGCAGGCCGACTGGATCTTGTGGTAGCCCTCGCGGCCAAGGCGCAGGAAATTGTAGTACTGGGCGATGATCTGGCCGCCGGGGCGCGAGAAGTTGAGCGCGAAGGTCGGCATGTTGCCGCCCAGGTAGTTGACATTGAAGATCAGGTCCTCGGGCAGTTCCTTGGCGTCGCGCCACACCACCCAGCCGACGCCGAGCGGCGACAGGCCGAACTTGTGGCCCGAGGCGTTGATGGACTTGACCCGGGGCAGCCGGAAATCCCACAGCAGGTCGGGATCGCGAAACGGGGCCAGAAAGCCGCCGCTGGCGCCGTCCACATGCACCGGGATGTCGCAGCCGGTGTCGGCCTGATACTTGTCCAGGGCCTGGCATACCGCCTCGACGGGCTCGTACTGGCAGGTGAAGGTCACGCCGAGGGTCGGCACCACGCCGATGGTGTTCTCGTCGCAGCGTTTGATGACTTCCTCGGGGCTCATGATGAGCCGGTCGTGCTCCATGGGGATTTCGCGCAGTTCGACGTCCCAGTAGCGGGCGAACTTGTGCCAGCAGACCTGGACCGGGCCGCAGATCATGTTGGGTTTGTCGGTCGGCTTGCCGGCGGCCTTGCGGGCGGCCCGCCAGCGCCATTTCATGGCCAGCCCGCCGAGCATGGCCGCCTCGCTCGAGCCGGTGGTGGAGCAGCCCATGGTGTTGGCGGCCTCGGGCGAGTGCCACAGGTCGGCCAGCATGTGCACGCAGCGCGCTTCCAACTCGGCGGTCTGGGGGTACTCGTCCTTGTCGATCATGTTCTTGTCGAGGCATTCGTCCATCAGCTGGTGAATCTCGGGATCGGCCCAGGTCTGGCAGAAGGTGGCCAGATTCTGACGGGAATTGCCGTCGAGCATCAGTTCGTCGTGCACCACCTGATAGGCGTGTCTGGCCTCGATTTCATTTTGGGGAAAGCGGTACTTGGGCATGCGCACCGAAAGGTCGCTCGACGCATACACATCGTCCAGGAGATCGTCGCGGACCGTGTCCTTCTGATGCAAGGGCATAAAAGCGCCTCCTTCGTTACGGTTTCGCCGGCGGCCTATTTGCCGACCTGGCGCCAGCCGGGTTTCTTGCAGGCGTTGATGACCAGCGGCAGGCCGACGAAGACCACCAGACCGGCCGCCACGAGGCCCACGTACAGGGCGGGATTGCCCACGGGAAGGTTCGTCGGCGGGAAAAAGCCGACCACCAGGGAGAACGTCACGCCGATGAGGCCGATGCCGGCGATCAGGCACATGCCGACGATGCCGCCGGGCACCTTGTAGGAACGCGGCAGGTCGGGATGGGTCAGGCGCAGCCGGATGGCGGCGGCGTACATGAGGATGTACATCACGAGATAGAGGGTGACGGTCATGGCCGAAAGCACGAAAAAGGCCACGCTCACGTTGTCCATGATGAAGTAGAGGGCGGCGAGCAGGCTGACGATCACGCCCTGGATGAGCAGGATGTTGATCTGCACGCCGTTCTTGTTGACCTTGGCCATGAAGGGCGGAATCTCGCCCTGCTTGGCCGTCTCGAGCAGGCCCCGGCTCGGCCCGCCGATCCAGGACATGACGCCGCCGATGGCGCCGAAGGCCGCAAGCAGGCCCATGACCGGCGTCAAAAAGCCGATGTCGAATTTGTCGAAAAGTTGCTTGAAGGCCTGCATGAGCCCGGCCGTGAGGCTGATTTCCGAGGCCGGAACCACGGCGGCCACGGCCAGGGAACCGAGCATAAAGAGCAGGAAGATCACGGCCGCGGACAGAAACATGCTTTCCGGAAACTGGCGGGACGGGTTTTCCATTTCATTGGCGTGCACGGCGTGGACCTCCACGCCGGCGAAAAGCAGGATGATGCCGGCCAGGAAGGCCACGCTGCCAAGACCGGTGATGTGGGGAAAGAGTCTGGCGTGGGGATGGCCCAACGCGCCGGCGGCGTCCGCGACCGGGCTGGCGCTTAAAAACGCGATGGGGTTGCCCTGGTCGATCCACAAAAGCCCAAGCACGATGATCACCACCCCGGGCAGCACGGTGCCGAACAGCACGCCGTATTTGGTGACCGAACTGGCCACGCCCGTTCCGGCCAGGGTCAGGAATGTGGCTATCCAGTAGCACACCAGGATCACGATGCCGGTGTAGACGCCGTTTTGGGCCATGGCGGGCTGCATAAAGAGGTAGGCCAGGCAGCTGGCCGTAAAACCGAGCACCGTGGGATACCAGACCACGTTTTGAATCCACTGGAGCCAGATGGCCGTGAAGCCCCAACGCGAACCGAACGCTTCCTTGATCCAGGTATAGACGCCGCCGCCCTTGTCACTGAAGGCGCCGCCCAGTTCCGCCGCGACGAGGGAGGCCGGGATAAGGAACATGATGGTGGAGAAAAGGATGTAAAAGACCAGGGAGAGGCCCTCTTTGGCCATCATCGGCAGTCCGCGCAGACTCACCACCGCCGCGACGGTCATCATGCTCAGCGTAAAAACCGACATCTTTTTTTGCATCGCCATCGTGTCGTTATCCTTTTTGCATCATGCGGTATGAACGGGAATGCCTCCGTTGCGTTGCCTTGCGCCGCACAGGGCCGTTATATTTACAACGGTATCATACTTGGCGCCAAATGAAAAATAAGAGTGACGAATTTCTTCCCTGTCTTTGGATGATTTATGATATCGGTATGTTACAAAAAAACTACAATAGAACAACTTCCCCGCGTGCCCCTTGCCCCCGCCGCACAGCGTTTTGAACAGAGGGGGCGAAAGGAAAAGCTCCTTAAAAAAATGCATGTGTATGGTGGGTTCCTGGGTGTCGGCCTGACCATGGCGAAAGGTCGTCCACGCGCTGCCGGAGGCAATCAAGGGAGGTCCGCCCAAGGTTTTTGGGGCCAAGCGCAAGGGCCAGGCGGCGTGGCGGCGCTTTGGCGGCGAAGGCGTCAAGTCGGCAGGTCGGAATGTCGGGGGGAGCGGTAACGGCGCAATCCCCATGGCGCGCCGCGGCGCGCGGGGAAAGGGCGATCTAAGGAGGGCTCTCTAAAAAGAGGTGGGCGAACAGGAGGGCGCTTCGAAAGGCGGGCGGGCGCGGTTGCTCAGCTTGCGTCGGACGCGTTGTCGAGGCCGCGAAAAACCGAGAGAAGGTCGTCGAGGGTCAGTTGCATCTTGCTCCCGACCTTTTGCGCGGACGCGGTGCTGTTCTTGTCCACATTGATCAGGGTATCCGCCAGCGCCATATGGTTTTCCTTGCGCTTGCCGCCGGTGATGGTGGACGAGTGCACGTTCGTTTCGGTGTGGGTCAGGCCGCGCGTGTCATCGACAGAGGCCTCGTCCATGTCGACCGAAGCATGGTCCACCGCGAGGCCATCCTTGTACGTCTCCACGGAATGACTGGTGTTGCGCAGATACACCGCATCCTCATCCTCGGTCAGGCCCGTGACCGTCATGAACCCGGTGAAGTCCGGCAAAGGATTTTCCCGGACGACTTCCGAGTCGCGCTGCTGCAGCACCTTCTTGCCGTCCTGATACAGTGTGTTTTCCCAGGAACTGCTGTGTGGGACGTCGCTTGCGGTGCCTCTGCTCGTGCTTTGGGCGGCGTTGAAGTTTCCATTGGCAATGTAGCCGAGCGTCGCGTTCACAGGCGCGGCGGCATTCTCGATCTGCTTTTCCTTGCCGTCCGCCAGCAAGGTCTGGGCCCCGAGCGGCGTCGTGGCGCTGTATTGCTGCTCGGTCAGGGAGAGCGCTTCGAGGATGTCCGGTCGTTTGGGCAACCTGTGTTCGGACGTGGCTTGCTGTGTGGCCTCGGCATGGCTTTGCTGGACAAGCTCGCCATTGTTGTATTGGCTGATGTCGAGTTGCTGCGATTGGGAAAGCCCTTTTGCATAGGAATCCTTGAAAGATGCCTGGCTTACCACCTTCCCGTCATTGTCGTACACGGATTGGCTTACTGAAAAATCCGTATGGTTTTCAATTTCATCTGTCGTGTTGATACTCTCACCGGTATCGAAACGCATTCGGTCCGTTGCATTTTTCACCCGCATGGTCTGGGATATCGATGTCGTTCGAAAAATTTTGCCATTGTCATTATATTCTATAATATTGGCTGAATAATTTTTTGATATTAGATCGCTCGTCACGTTTCCAGTGACGCCTTTCATGATATTCACAGCGAGATCTTCCAGCGTGTCGGCATTGCCGATAGATTCGTCATGCAATTTTACATCTGCGTAATAGGAAGCGTCAACGTCTATGGAGTCATGGAGTTCCCTGGTGATGTTTCCGTCCTTAAACCATTGAATGTCACGCTGCAGCGTGGATGTGGTATGGGTCGAATCGCCGCCCTCTGGCGCGTAGAGCTCGGTATGGACGCGGCTGCTCAGCTTGCCGCGTTTGTCAAATTCTTCAATATCCCTGGTGACGGTCCCGGCGAGGATGGATCCCGTTTCCTTCCGCACGAGCTTCGACCCGTCATATTCCAGGACCTCCATCTTCGAGCCCTTGATGGTGGTCTTTTGCTTGTGGCCGTTGCCCAGGGTGACGGTTCCTTCCGTAAGGTCGTATTGCGTCTTCCAAGGACTTTCGACGGCGGCTGCATCCGATGCTTCCGTCGCGTCGCTCTGCTCGACGCTTTCACGGCTTTTGGCCAGGGCCTCCTGCGAGAACGTGACCGTGTCGCCCGATGCGGCGGAAGAAGTCGACTGGCCGCGGTTGCCTATCGTAAAAGACGAGGAAGACACCGCCGTCTTGAAAAGCGTCGAAAGTGTGGGCTGGATCACGCCGGTCTCCTTCGCGATGCGTGCCGTCATGTCTGTTTTGTCCGTTATGATAGGAATGATCGGTTGAAAGAGAAAAAAACTTTAGCGGCCTGTAACGGCGTATTCGCCAGGACGTCTCTCGGGCAGGCCAGGGGCTCTGCCCCTGGACCCCGCCGGAGGGCTTGATGCCCTCCGGACCTCCCTTTACCGGGTTGGGATGGGGGACGGCGGTATGGGGGCTGGAGCGAGCGGGGTGGGGACGAGGTTGGTGTTGTCGGGCGGCGGGACGACGTAGGTTCGTTGCCGCAATCGGCCCGGCGACACGAGGCGCTTCGCGCCTCGACGCCGGACACGATTGCGGCAACAACCGCGCCAGCGGCGAAGCGCCGCATTTTAAGAACAAGCGGTTTTTCTGAATGTCGCCCCCTTGGGGCGACCGGCGTGGTGGGGGCGGAATTTGCTTGGGACGAGCCTGCCGCGAAGCGGCGGCATCGTCCCGACAAATTCCGCCCCCATCTTCTCCACTCTCCGCCCTCCCGCCCGCCAGCCAAGCCTTCCGCCCGGCCAACGCGCACCGGAAGGGGGGCCCGGGGGGCCCGTGGCCTCCCGGCGGGGGTGCGGGGGCAGAGCCCCCGCCCTCTTCGTCCTCCCCGTCCTCTCCGCCTCTTCGTTCGCCTTCGCTAGAACAGGTAGCCGTAGGTGGTGGCTAGCTTGTCGGTCTTGCCGAGGATTTCCTCAGCGGTCTGGTCCATGCCCGGGGCGTCGACGATGCCGGCCTCGGAGGTGAGGAAGTATTTCAGCGATCCTTCCTTGGAGGAGAACAGCCAGGAGATGGAGTAGATAGAGGCTACGTTGGGGCGGCCGGGGAATTCTTCCTTGGTTTTGATGGCGATGACGATTTTCTTTTCGTCCTTGCTCGACGGCTGCATGAGCGAGGAGCGGCCGAGCATTTCCTTGATGCGGTAGGCCAGGCGTGCGCCGAGGGGGTCGCTGTCGTCGTGTTCGATGGCCACGGGGATTTTTTTGCCGTTCTGGTCGTCTTTTTTGGCGGTGGTGTTGGCCGGGGCCGCTGCGGCCTGGGGTGCGGGGGCCTTGGCCTGGGCCAGGGCCGGGCCGGCGGCAAGGGTCGAAAGGGCCAGGGCGAGCAGGGCGGCGCGCAGGATCGGGTACATGGGCATGCTCCTTGCTGCGGGAATGTTTCTTATTGGGGCATAATCCAGGCGCTGCGCCGTTGGCAAGCCGACCCGGGAAAGCCGGCGTCATGGGGGCGTTTGCGGTTCCCTTCAGGCCCGTTCTCGACTATAGGGGCGGGACAAGAATCGACGACACCGGCGTTTGCCGCGCGACGGGGGATTGCCGTCTCGCGTGGCTGCGTCTTGCACAAGGAGCCCTTGATGCGACTGCATGCCTTTTTTTGCGCCCTGGCCGCACTGTTTGCCTTGTCCGCCTCTCCGGCGCAGGCCGCCGATCCCGTACGCCTCGGGGCGGTGCTGTCGGTCACCGGCCCGGCCTCGTTTCTGGGCGAGCCGGAGAAGAACACCATCCAGATGGAAGTGGACAAGATCAATGCCGCCGGCGGGGTGTTGGGCCGGCCGCTCGAAGTGGTGATCCTGGACGACGAGACGGGCGTCAACAAGGCCGTGCTGGCCACGGACCGGTTGCTCAAAAAGGAGCGGGTCTCGGCCATCCTGGGCCCCACCACCTCGGGCAACTCCCTGGCCGTGATGGGCAAGGCCGCCGCGGCCAAGGTGCCGCTTATTTCCTGTTCGGCGGCCGAGAAGATCACCAAGCCGGTTAATCCGTATAGCTTCAAGGTCGCGCCGTCCGACCGGCTGGCCGTGGCGCGCATCCTGGCCCACGCCAAGAAGCAGGGATACAAGAAGCTGGCCATCCTCACCGTGTCCGACGGTTTCGGCCAGGCCGGCCGCGAGGTGCTCAAGGAACTGGTCCCGGCCGACGGCTTCGAGCTCGTGGCCGACGAGGTGTTCGGTCCCAAGGACACGGACATGACGGCCCAGCTGACCAAGATCGCGGGCGCGTCCCCGGACGCCATCATCTGCTGGGGCACCAACCCCGGTCCGGCCGTGGTGGCCAAAAACCGGGTGCAGCTCGGCATCAAGACGCCGCTTTACATGAGCCATGGCGTGGCCAGCAAAAAGTTCATCGAGCTGGCCGGCGAGGCCGCCGAGGGCATTCTGTTGCCGGCGGGCAAGATCACCGTTGCCGAAAAGCTGCCGGATGCCGACCCCGAAAAGGCGCAGCTGGTGGCCTATGCCAAGGCCTACGAGGAAAAGTACCACGCCCCGGTTTCGACCTTCGGCGGGCACGGCTACGATTCGCTGCATCTGGCGGTCAAGGCCATCGAGGCGGCCGGTTCGGACAAGCCGCAAGCCATCCGCGACGCCCTGGAGAAGACCAAGAACTTCCCCGGCATCGGCGGCATCTTCACCTACAGCCCCACGGACCATGCCGGCCTCGGCCCCGACGCCTTCATCATGCTGCGCATCGAAAAGGGTGACTGGGTCATCGTCGGCGACTAAGGATTCTTTTGAAGGACGCGGCTGGGGGAAACCCTTTCTTGCAGAAAGGTTCTTCCCCCAGACCCCCTTTCTAAAGAATTTTTCAGGAAAACAGGGGTTACCAGTCCATCACTTTTAAAAAGTTTAGGAAAGGGAGAGCGCGAGAGGGGAGAACCCTTTGCAAAAGGGTTTCCCCTCTCGCTTATTCGCTATGCTCGCCGGCGCGCCGCAATATCTCGTATCGGGACTCACCCAGGGGGCTGCTTATGGCCTGATCGGGCTTGGGTTTACGATGATTTTCAACACCACGGGCATCATCAACTTCGCCCAGGGCGAGTTCGTGATGCTCGGCGGCATGTTGTCGGTGGCTTTTTTGGGCCTTGGGCTGCCGCTTCCCGTGGCGGTGCTGGCCGCCTGTCTGGCCACGGCCGTGGTCGGCGCGCTCATGGAGCGGCTCACCATCCGGCCCCTGGCCGGCGCGCCGGCCATAAACGCCGTCATCATCACCATCGGCGTCTCGATCCTGCTTCGCGGCGGGGCCATGCTGGCCTTCGGCAAGGACACCGTCGCCCTGCCGGCCTTTTCCGGGGTCAAGCCGATATTGGCCCTGGGCGCGGCCATCCAGCCTCAGAGCCTGTGGGTCCTGGCCGTGACGCTGGCCCTGCTCGCCGCGCTCAAGCTGTATTTTTCCGCTACCATCCAGGGCAAGGCCATGCTGGCCTGCGCCTGCCAGAAAAAGGCGGCCAGCCTGGTCGGCATCTCCGTGGCCAGGATGGCGCTTTTATCCTTCGGCATAAGCGGGCTGATTGGCGCGGCGGCCGGGGCGATACTGGCCCCCATCACCATGACCGCCTATGACGTGGGCATGATGCTCGGGCTCAAGGGCTTTGCCGCCTGCATCCTGGGCGGCCTCGGCAGTCCCTTTGGCGCGGCCGCCGGGGGACTCGTGCTCGGGGTGTTGGAGGCGTTCGGCGCGGGGTATGTGTCCTCGGGCTACAAGGACGCCTTCGCCTTCATCGTTTTGTTGCTGCTGCTGTTCGTCAAACCGTCGGGGCTTTTCGGCAAGGCCGGGGTGGACCGGGTATGAAGCGTCCGCTTTTGGGCCGCGCCATCGTCCAGGCCGGGCTTTTTCTGGCCCTGCTGCTGGCCGTGCCGTATGTGCTCCCCAACGACTATTACCTGAGCATCTGCATCCTCGGCTGCCTAAGCGCCATCATCGCCGTGGGGCTCAATCTGCTCATGGGGTACGCCGGCCAGATTTCGCTCGGGCATGCGGCTTTTTACGGCATCGGGGCCTACGTCACGGCCATCTGCACCACGCGTTTGGGCCTGCCCATCCCCGTGGGCATGGCGGCCGGGGTGGGGTTGTCCATGGTCGTGGCCTGGGTCATGGCCGAGCCGATTTTGAAGCTCAAGGGCCACTACCTGGCCATGGCCACCCTCGGCTTCGGCATCATCGTGGCCATTGTCTTCAACGAGGCCGTGGACGTAACCGGCGGCCCGTCGGGCTTCGTCGGCATTCCGCGCCTGTCCCTTGGCGGCTTCGCTTTCGACTCGGATCGCAGCTATTACAACCTCGTGGCCGTGGTGCTGTCCCTGGTGGTGCTGGCCTCGCTCAACCTCATGCGGTCGCGTACCGGGCGGGCGCTGCGGGCGTTGCACGTCAGCGAAAAGGCCGCCGCCTCGCTCGGCATCGACATCGCCGCCCACAAGCGTTTCGTCTTCGTGCTCTCGGCCGGCCTGGCCGGCCTTGCCGGCGTGCTCTACGCCCACTACCTGAGCTTCGTCGCCCCGGCCTCCTTCGGCTTCGGCTTTTCGGTGCAGCTCGTGGTCATGGTGGTGCTCGGCGGCATGGCCAACGTCTGGGGTTCGGTTGTCGGCGCGCTGTTTCTGACCGCGCTGCCCGAGGCCCTGCGCGAGTTCGAGGACATCGACATCCTGGTCTACGGCGCGATCTTGGTGCTCACCATCATGTACCTGCCGGACGGTCTGACCGGCGGTCTGGGGCGTCTTTTCCGCAAGCTGCGCCGCGTCGGCAAGGGGGCGGCCAGATGACGGCGCTGCTCGACGTTGCCGGCGTCACCGTGCGCTTTGGCGGCATCCACGCCCTGACCGAGGCCGATTTCGCCATCGCCCGGGGCTCGGTCACCTCGCTGATTGGCCCCAACGGCGCGGGCAAGACCACCATGCTCAACGTGGTCACCGGCATGACGCACATCGACGGCGGCAGGGTCTTTCTGGACGGGGGCGACATCGCAACGCTGCCGCCGCACAAGCGGGCCGCCGCCGGCGTGGTGCGCACCTTCCAGAATCTGGAAGTCTTCACCTCCATGTCCGTACTCGAAAACGTCATGACCGGCCGCCATGCCCATACGCGCTACTCCATCGCCGCAAGCCTGCTGCGCGCCCGGTCCTTTCGCCGGGCCGAGGCCGCCTGCCGCGAGCGCGCCCTTTTCTGCCTCGATTTCGTGGGGCTTTCCGCCGAGCGCGACACCCCGGCCGGCGACCTGCCCTACGGCAAACAGCGCCTGCTGGAGATCGCCCGGGGGCTGGCCGCCGATCCGAAACTGCTGCTCCTCGACGAGCCCGCCGCCGGCCTCAACTCCAAGGAGACCGCCCGGCTCGGCGACCTGATCGTGGCCATCCGCGACAGGCTCGGCGTCACCATCGGCCTCGTGGAGCACGACATGGACCTCGTCATGCGCATAAGCGACCACGTCACCGTGCTCAACTTCGGCCATCCCCTGGCCGACGGCACCCCCGAGCAGGTGCAGGCGAACCCGGAAGTGGTCCGGGCCTACCTCGGCGAGGACGACTGATGCTGACGCTTCGTAACGTCGATATCCATTACGGCCGGGTGCATGCGGTGCGCCGGGTGTCGCTGCACGTGGCCCCGGGCGAGATCGTGGCGCTTATCGGGGCCAACGGCGCGGGCAAGACCACGCTGCTCTCGGCCATCTCCGGGCTTCTGCGCGTTTCCGCCGGCGAAGTGCTTTTTGACGGCCGCTCCATCGCCGGGGTGAAGCCCGAGCGCATCGTGCGCCTGGGCCTGTCCCATGTGCCGGAGCGGCGGCTGGTGTTCGGGCCGATGACTGTGGAGGACAACCTGCTGCTCGGCGCCTATTCGCGGTATAAAAGGCGCGAGGCGCTGGCGGACCGGGACGCGATCTACGACATGTTTCCGGTCCTGGCCGAGCGCCGGGGACAGCAGGCGGCGGCGCTTTCCGGCGGCGAGCAGCAGATGCTGGCCATCGGCCGGGCGCTCATGGCCAGGCCGCGCTGCCTGCTCCTCGACGAGCCCGGCATGGGGCTGGCCCCGCAGGTGTGCAAGGAGATTTTCCACCATGTCGGGGAGTTGCGCCGCGACAAGGGGCTCACCGTGCTGCTGGTCGAGCAGAACGCCAAGAGCGCCCTGGCCGTGGCCGACCGGGGCTATGTGCTGGAGACGGGCCGGGTGCTTCTCTCCGGCACCTCCGAGCAGCTTCTGGCCAATCACGACGTGCGACGGGCCTATCTGGGGCGGGAAAAGGACGCATAGGCGGTGCGTAAAACTGGGAGGCGGACCATGCGCGAATGTTTCGAGCCCGAGTTCGAGACCATGGACCGGGCCGATCTGGCCCAGCTGCAACTGGAGCGGCTCCAGGAGACGCTGATGCGCGTGTCGCGCAACGTGCCGCTCTATCGCAAGCGGTTCGCCGAGCGCGACATCGACCCCGAGGCCTTCACCGATCTGGCCGATGTGAAGCACCTGCCCTTCACCACCAAGGCCGATCTGCGCGAGGCCTATCCCTACGGACTGTTCGCCGTGCCCCTGCGCGAGGTGGTGCGGCTTCACGCCTCGTCCGGCACGACGGGCAAGCCTGTCGTCGCCGGCTATACCCGAAACGACGTCAAAACCTGGTCCCGGCTGGTCGGGCGGGTGCTGGTCGCGGCCGGGGCCGGCCAGGACGACGTGGTCCAGATCGCGCTCGGCTACGGGCTTTTCACCGGCGGCATGGGCTTTCATTACGGGGCCGAGGCCGTGGGCGCGGCCGTGATTCCGGCCAGTAGCGGCGGCACGCGCCGGCAGGCGGCCATCATGCAGGATTACCGCACCTCGGTCTTCGTGGCCACGCCGAGCTACGCCCTGCATCTGGCCGAAGTCCTCGAGGCCATGGACATCAACGTCAATTCCCTGTCCCTGCGCTTCGGGCTTTTCGGGGCCGAGACCTGGACCGAGGCCATGCGCGCCGCCATCGAGGACCGGCTCAAGCTCACGGCCACGGACAATTACGGCTTAAGCGAGATCATGGGCCCGGGCGTGGCCGGCGAATGCCTGGAGCAGTCCGGCATGCACGTGAGCGAAGACCATTTCCTCATCGAGATCGTGGACCCGGGCACGGGCGAGCCGGTCCCCGACGGCGAGGAAGGGGAGCTGGTCATCACCACGCTGGCCAAGGAAGCCTTTCCCATGATCCGCTTCCGCACCGGCGACATCACCCGCATCCTGCCCGGGCCGTGCCCCTGTGGCCGCACCATGCGCCGCATCGGCCGCATTGTCGGGCGCAGCGACGACATGCTCATCATCCGGGGCGTCAACGTGTTCCCCTCGCGTGTGGAGGCGTTGTTGCTCGAGGTCGAGGGCACGACCCCCAACTATCGCATCATCGTTGCCCGCGACGGGGCCCTCGACGAGGCGCTGCTCGAGGTGGAGCCCACCGAGGAACTGCTTTTCGACCGCGTGGCTGAGCACCAGACGCTTGTGGACAAGCTCGAGCGCCGGCTGGCCTCGGAGCTTGGCGTGGGCATCACCGTGCGCCTGGTGGAGCCGGGGAGTCTGGCCCGGGGCCAGGAAGGCAAGACTATCCGCGTCGTGGACCGCCGGGGCCTGTCGGACAGGGGACGGTCCTGACCCGTCAGTAGGTTTTGAAGATCCAGGCGTAGAGGACGTAGATCCAGCCCAGGATGCCGTGGATGATGGCCCAGAAAATGGACTTGTTGAGCGTGAACGAGACAGCCATGGCCAGGGCCGAGCCGAAGCCCACGCCGTACTTGATCACCGTCTGTTTCATGTAGACTGGCGGCATCGATTCCTCCTTGCAGTTGTTTCATTCCTAGCAGGTCTTGGGCATGATTGCACGGTTTTCCGAACGTCTTCGCGCAATTGACATTTCCCCACACGCCGCGCAAAGTGCCGCAATGGCCGCCATGCCACGCAGCTTCCCGGCTGTTTTTTGCCGCATCGCCGTGGGCCTTTTCAGCCTGCTGGCGATCCTTTTGACGTTTTGCGGCAACGCCACGGCCGCAACCGCCGGCGCAGCGCCGGCAAAGGACAAGGCGGTCCAGGTCGTAAGCCGCCTGACCTACGGCCCGACGGCGGGACTTCTCAAGGCTGTCGCGGCCATGGGCGTGCCGGCCTTCATCGACAGCCAGCTTGCCTACGAAAAATTGGAAGACCCCCCGGAACTGGCCAACGCCCTGAAAAAGCTCCCCAGCGAGTCCATGGATACCGTGCATCTCTTCCGGGAGTACGGCCCCACGGCCGCGTCCGACGCCAAGCCTGGACCCGAGTCCATGCGCCGCACCTTCGACCGGGCCGGCGAGGTGGCCCTGGAAGCGGCGGACGCCCGGCTCCTGCGCGCCATCCTGTCCAAGCGGCAACTCTACGAACTCATGGTCGCCTTCTGGAGCGACCACTTCAGCCTGGGCGCGAAAAAAGGCCTGGCCCACCTCTGGGTCGGCTCCTTCGAGCGCGAGGCCATCCGCCCCCACGCCATGGGCAAGTTTCTCGACCTGCTCATGGCCACGGCCACGCACCCGGCCATGCTCATCGCCCGGGACAACTGGAAAAACGTGGTGCACCGCGAAAACGGCGCGACAGCCAAGGAAGCCCTCGACCCGACCTACGCCGCCATCCTCATCGCCCACCAGACCCTCGGCCCAAACGGCCCGCAAAAGCCGGCCGACACTCTGGCCCTGGCCCGCATCCTCACCGGTTGGCGCGTGGGCGCGGCCCGGGGCTCGTCGGATTCGGGCGGATTCAACTTCGACGTGGACCTGCACGACCCGTCCGACAAGGTGCTGCTCGGCCATACCATCAAGGGCACCGGCCTGTCCGAGGGCGTGGCCGCCCTGCGTATCCTGGCCAGCCATCCGGCCACGGCAAAAAATATCTGCCGTAAGCTGGCCGTCTATTTCCTGGCCGACGAGCCGCCGGCCGCCCTCGTTTCCCGCATGATCGCAACCTTCGACAAGACCGATGGCGATATCCGGGAAACCCTGCGCACGCTGTTCACCAGCCCCGAATTTTTCGACCCGAAATACACGGGCAACCGGTTCAAGTCGCCCCTGCGCCAGGTCGTTTCGGCCGTCCGGGCTATCGGCGCCAAACCCGCCGACGCGGCCGCTCTGGCCGGTTCCCTGGCCGGACTCGGCCAGCCGCTCTACGCGGCCGACGGCCCGGAAGGCTACCCCGTGACCGCCGCCCACTGGCAAAAGCCCGAGGCGATCATGCGCCGCGTGACCTTTGCCGGCGACCTCGCCGCCGGGCATATCCCCGGCCTTGGCGTCACGCCCAAAAAAATCGACGTGTTCGAGCTGGCCGTGACCCTGGGCCCCAGCGTGTCCGAAGCCGCGAAAAAAACGGCGGCCAAGGCCGGCCCGGCCGTGCTGTTGGCTGCACCGGATTTTATGAGGTATTAGAAGATGATGCCTCCGGCGGCCAGGGGGAAACTTTTTGAAAAAAGTTTCCCCCTGGACCCCCTTCAAAAACTTTCAAAGGGGACCGGTTTCAAGTTTTCGGACCGTTAAGGATAGCGGATCACGGGAGTGCGAGCGGCAAATAGTGTACGCCGTCAGGGATCGCTTCCATGTATGGAACCGCGTGATCTGGGCCGGGGGCAGGCTGGGCGGACGCGAAGGCGTATTCTTCAAATATGCGCCGCACGCGTCCGCCCAGCCTGCCCCGGCCAACCAACGGATTGGTGCGGGGGCCTTTCGGGTTCGGGAGTCCAGAGGGCGGAGCCCTTTGGTCGCCGAAGGCATAATAACCAACTGACGTATCGACGGATCGGGGGCGAGGGTGCGACGACGCGAGGCGCTGCGATTTCTGGCCATGTTGGGCGCGACCGGGCTGGCCTGTCCGTCCGCGGTCCTGGCCGCGCGCGGCCGAAAGGGGCGCAAGCAGGAAGAGAAGAAGGCCAAGCCCTCCTGGCACGCCGGCAAGCAGTTGGTTGTCGTGCTGCTCCAGGGCGGCCCGGACGGCCTGTCCGTGGTCGCGCCGGCGGGCGATCCCCTCTACCGCTACCTGCGCCCGACCCTGGCCCTGCCGGCCGATTGCGGCGGTCTGGACCTGGGCAGCGGCTTTCTGCTGCATCCGGCTCTGGCCGATGTGGCCCCGTTTTTCACACGGAAAAAGCTGGCTCTTATCCCGGCCTGTGGCCTGCCCGGCGTCAGGCCGCAGCATGCCGCCGCGGTGGCCGCCTTTGCCCGGGGCACGGCCGGGGAAGGCGGTGGCCGGTCCGGCTGGCTCGGCCGGCTGTCCGTGGCGCTTGGCGGAAGCCGGGGCCAGATGCTTGTCGCCTGCCGGGGTGACGTCTACGACGGTGCGCCCCATTACAATATGATCGCTCCGGGGCGCGGTCCGTCCCTGCCCGCGCTGCCGGTGGAGGATCAGACCCTTTTCGACGCTACGGGGCGGCTTTTTTCCGGCAAGGAACCTCTGGCCAAGGCCTTTGCGGTCGGCCGGAACGAACGCCGGGAAGCCCTGGCCAAGCTGCTGGCCGAGGCGCACCGGGCGGCGGCCGGCGCCATCACTGCCCCCGCGTTTCCGGATTTCGCCGAGCGGTTCGGCCGCGAACTGGCGCATCGGCGCGACGCGGCCCTGGCCTATCTGGCCGTGGGCGGCTTCGACACCCATTCCTGCCAGGGCGTGGCCAAGGGCTATCTGGCCGATCGGCTGCGCGAGACGGGCCAGGGGCTCGCCAACATGGTGAAGGGCCTCGGCAAGCATGTCGAGGACACGGTCATTGTCGCGGTGGGGGAATTCGGGCGCACGGCCCGGGAAAACGGATTCGGCGGCACGGACAACGGCCAGGGCGGCGTGATGCTGGTGCTTGGCGGTCCGGTCGCCGGCGGCCGTCTGTACGGCGACTGGCCCGGGCTCGCCGGGCACAGGCTGGCCGGGGGCCGCGACATTCCCGTGGCCACGGACTGGCGCGACGTGGTCGCCGGCATCGCCGTGCGCCATCTGGGCCTGCCCGAGGGCAGGCTCGGCGAGGTCTTTCCCGGGTATAAGCCGGCCAAGGACGCGCCAAAAGTCGTCGGGTGAGGCGGGTTTTCCGCGCCCTCCGTCAGGGGCCGATCCTGCGCCCCGTGCCGATACGAAACCGCGATGCCGGGCGTGGCGCGACGAAGCTGGTTCGCCAAAGTCCTTGTGATTTGGGGTCCGAATAAGGAGGCCGGCGGGTTCGCGTCCGCTTATGGCGTTGGCTTGGAGCGAACCGTTTCGTCGGCGCGTGGTTGGCGTTTCGCGCCGGCGAAGTGCCTCGCCGCGCCGCGACCCCGCATCGCGGTCGTATTTTGCGATTTTTTTCACATAACCGCGTTTCTGGCAAGAGGGGCCGGCCCCGCAACACCTTGAAATCGCGTGCCCGCGCCATGGAAATTTCACATGGTGCGTTTTTTTTTCGGGCGGCCGATCAGGGCGGCGGCGCGATGGTCACCAGCACGCGCATGTCGGTGATGGCGCGAATCCCATGGGGCGTGGCGATGGGGCACACCAGCACGTCGCCCGCCTTGGCCGGCGACGTCGCATTATCGGCCCCGAGAAATTCCCCTTCGCCTTCGAGCACCACGATGGACAGCTCGCCGTCCACTTCATGGTTGTGCACGGGCAGGGTCTGGCCGGCCTTGAAGTTGAAGTTGATGATGCGAAAGTCGGCCGAATCGTGCACCCACAGCATGCCGTACCCCGTATCCTTGAACGGACCTTCCTCGAAGATGTTGATTTTCTTCATGGGGGCCTCCTTGTTGAACGACGAAATGTTATCCAATTCTTTAAGGTAAAAAGTTTAGGAAGCGGAGAGCGCGAGAAGGGAGACCCCCATTTTAAAGGGTTTCCCCTCTCGCATTTCCCCTTTCGGAAACCGGCCCCATGGACACGATCGCGCCCTGCCTGCCGACCACCACCCGGGTGATGGGGATGTCCCGGCCCGAGGCGGCCACGGCCATGGCGGCGATGCGGGCCATGCCCGAGCAGCAGGGCACTTCCATTTGGAGCACGGTGATGTCGGCGACGGCGTTGTCGCGCACGATGGCCGTCAGCTTGTCCACATAGGCCTGGACGTCGTCGAACTTCGGACAGCCGAGCAGCGCCACCCGGCCGGGCAGAAAGGCGCTGTGGAAGGCGGGAAAGGCCGGGGGCACGCAGTCCGAGGTGAGAAGCAGGCGCGCGCCCTTTAAAAACGGGGCCGTCGGCGGCACGAGCCGCAGCTTGATCGGCCAGCTGGACAGGGCCGAGCCGGCAACCGGCGTCTGCCCGGTCGGGACGTTGGCCTGCTGGCACGGCGTCAGGGTCAGGGGCTGCCCCGAGGGACAGCCGCCATGCTTGCCGCCGGGCTGGCCGGCCTGGGCCACATGGGCCATCGCGGCCGCCTCGTCGAATTCCGGGGCTTCCCGTTCGATGATCTGCAACGCTCCGGTCGGACAGTGGCCGATGCAGGCGCCCAAACCGTCGCAAAAATGATCGGCCACGATCCTCGCCTTGCCGTCCACGATGGCGAGCGCCCCCTCGGCGCAGCCCGTCACGCACTGGCCGCAGCCGTTGCACAAGGCCTCGTCGATTTCGATGATCTTACGCTTCATGAGGAGTTCCTGGAGAGGACAGGAAGGGAGGGGATTGCGAGAGGGGAAACCCTTTTGCAAAGGGTTCTCCCCTCTCGCGCTCTCCCTTTCCTAAACCTTTTTACCGGAAAAAGTTAAAAATAACATGTTGTTATCGCTAAAAGTCTTTGGGAAGGGGGTCCGGGGGGAACCCTTTCTACAGAAAGGGTTCCCCCCGGCCTCTTTTTCTTCTTCCCTTCCTATCCAAGGATCGCTTTCAGGTCCTCGTCGGGGGTGCTAATGGGTTTGATGTCGTAGTTTTCGACCAGGAAGTTCAGCACGTTGGGGGTGAGGAAGGCCGGCAGGGTGGGTCCCAGGCGCATGTTCTTGATGCCGAGGTGCAGCAGGGTCAAAAGGATGGCCACGGCCTTTTGCTCGTACCAGGACAGGACCATGGACAGCGGCAACTCGTTGACGCCGCAGTTGAACGCCTTGGCCAGGGCCACGGCCACCTGGATGGCCGAGTAGGCGTCGTTGCACTGGCCCATGTCCAGAAGGCGCGGGATGCCGCCGATGTCGCCGAGCTTCTTGTCGAAGAAGCGGAATTTGCCGCAGGCGAGCGTCAGGACGATCGTGTCGGCCGGGGCCTTTTCCACGAACTCGGTATAGTAGTTGCGGCCGGGCTTGGCTCCGTCGCAGCCGGCGACCAGGAAGAAGTGGCGGATCTTGCCGGCCTTGACCGCGTCGATGACCGTGCCGGCCACGCCCATGACCGCGTTGTGGCCGAATCCCGTCATGACCGTGCCCTTGTCGGTGTCTTCGGGGAAGCCCGGCATGGCCAGGGCCTTTTCGATGACCGGGCCGAAGTCGCCGTTTTTGACGTGGGTCGCGCCCGGCCAGCCGACGAGGCCGGTGGTGAAGATGTTGTCCAGGTAGCTGGCGGCCGGCTTCTGGATGCAGTTGGTGGTCATGAGGATCGCGCCGGGGAAAGCGGCGAATTCCTTGTGCTGGTTCTGCCAGGCCGTGCCGTAGTGGCCGTAAAAGTGCGGGTACTTCTTGAGCTCGGGGTAGCCGTGGGCCGGCAGCATTTCGCCGTGCGTATAGATGTTGATGCCCTTGCCGGCGGTCTGTTCGAGCAGGTCCTTCAAGTCCTTGAGGTCGTGGCCCGAGACCAGGATGGCCTTGCCGGCCTTGGCCCCGAGCGGCACCACCGTGGGCACGGGATTGCCGTAGGCCCCGGTGTTGGCGGTGTCGAGGAGCTCCATGGTGCGCAGGTTCACTTCGCCGCATTTGAGCACGAGCCCCACCCAGTCGCCGAGGTTCTTGTCCGTGGTGAAGGTGTCGGCCAGTCCCTTGTAGAGGAAGGCGTACACGGCCGGGTCTTCCTGGCCCAGAATGGCGGCATGGTCGGCGTAGGCGGCCACGCCCTTGAGCCCGAAGAGCAGCGTGTGCTTGAGGGACTTGATGTCGGGATCGGCCTCGGGGATATCCTTGAGGCCGTGCTGGCCGCCTTGTTTGACGAGGCCGTCCAGATCGGCGGCCGGGACGAAGGTGGCCGGGCCCTCGGGCAGCTTGGCCGTGAGCTTTGCCGCCAGGGCGTCGCGCTCGGCCACGGTCTTTTCGATCAGGGGCCCAAAATCGGCGGCGTCGAAATTGACGTTGGTCAGCGTGGAGAAAAGGGCTTTGGCGAAAAACCGGCCCGTGGTCAGAGGAACGTCCTTGCCTTCGGCGGCGGCGGCCACGGCCGCCTGGCCAAGGCCGGTCAGGGCGTAGACGAGCAGGTCCTGGAGGTCGGAGACCTCGGGGCTTTTGCCGCACACGCCGAGCTTGTCGCAGCCGAGTCCTTTGGCCGTCTGTTCACACTGGTAGCAAAACATATGTGTCCTCCGTTTGGTGGGGTTTCGGTTCGCGTTGCCTTGATTGCGGGTTTACGCGGGCCGGGCCGGGATCACTTTGACCTAAGTCAAAAGGGACGACTTCTTTTGCGGAGAGGCCAAGTCCTCTCCAGTCGTCCCGGTCGCGGGGAATGTTCTGGAGAGGCTGACCGGGATGGAGATAGTCACTCTAGACCGTGTTCGGCCAGAAAGGTCAAGCCATCCGCGTCGAAGGATCTGAAAACGATGGACAGTATATTTGGAAAGAGGTTAGACGCTAACAAGTATTCCTGGATTATTCATAGAAATAACAGGGGGTGGAGGGACAGATGCGAAGTATACGAACGACCATGATTATCCTTATCGGAATAGTCGTTGTACTGATACAGTCCACACTGCTCGCCATCGTCACACGCATGGGCTATGACGCGAGTATTTCCGCAAGCATGCATGAGATGACTTCCCTGGGTTCCACGATTTCCAAGACAGCCGCCGCGTTCGGGCGACAACAATTGGAACTGGTCAAGGGCGTTTCGCTCATGCCGGTAACGCGGCAGGTTCTCGTTTCCGGCCAGGGACAGGAGGCGCTTGCGGGGATCGCCGCAGCCATGTCCAAGAGTTCCGAAGACATCAATACGTTCTACATCTTCAATAAAGAGGGGACACAGGTGGTGAGCATGACCCAGGGCAAGGCGACCGCGCTCAACGCCCTGGCGGATCGCGAATACGTCAAGGCGGCGCTGGCCGGGAAGCTGGGTATGGCCAGCGTGCCGACCAGGAGCAGCAAGACGGGGAAACTGATCGTCAGCGTGACGGCCCCGGTTGTCGACGAAGCAGGCAAGGTTATCGGCGGCGTCGGCATGTCCTATGTCCTCAACGGGCTGATCGAGGACTATATCGACGCCGTCCGCATCGGCAAATCCGGCGAGCCGTTCATCCTTTCGCCCAAGGGCGTGGTGGTGGGCGATTCCAACCGCGACATGCTGCTCAAGGACATCTCCGGCGAGCCGGGCGTTGCGCCCATGCTGGTCGCGGCCACGGGCGAGGGCGTGATGCTGCACAACGGCCAGGAAAAGCGGGTTGTCTGGACCCGGGTGGCGGGCTGGAACTGGATCATGGGGTTTGCCATGAACACCTCCGAGATGGAGGCGTCGGCCGTGTCGCTGCGCAACTCCATGCTCGTCGTGGGTCTGGTGGCCGTGGTGGCGTTGATGCTGGTGACGCTGCTTTCCCTGGAGCGTATCGTTGTGCGGCCGCTCAAGCGCCTGCAGGGCTATGCTTCGGAAGTCGCCGCCGGCAACCTGGACAGTTCCCTGACCCTGCGGCTCAATAACGAGATCGGCAAGCTGGCCGACAGTCTGCGGACCATGGTGGCGAGCCTCAAGGGCAAGATCGACGAGGCCGACGACAAGACCCGGCTGGCCAACGAACACTCGCGCCTCGCGGCCGCGGCCACCCGCGAGGCCGAGGAGGCCAAGGCGGCGGCGGAACAGGCCCGGGCCCAGGGCATGCTCCAGGCGGCGGGCAAGCTCGAGAACGTGGTGGCCGTCGTCAGTTCGGCCTCCGAGGAAATCTCGGCCCAGGTGGAGCAGTCCACGCGCGGGGCCGAGGAGCAAAGCGCCCGGGTCGGCGAGACCGCCTCGGCCATGGAGGAGATGACCGCCACGGTGGTGGAGATCGCCAAAAACGCCTCCGAGGCGGCGCAATCCGCCCAGAACGCCAAGGCCAAGGCCGAGGACGGGGCCAGGATCGTGGCCCAGGCCATCACCGGCATCGGCGAGGCCCAGGATCAGGCGCTGGAACTGAAAAACGACATGACCGTCCTCGGTCGCCAGGCCGAAAGCATCGGACAGGTCCTCAACGTCATTTCCGACATCGCCGACCAGACGAACCTGCTGGCCCTAAATGCCGCCATCGAGGCGGCCAGGGCCGGCGAGGCCGGCCGGGGCTTCGCGGTCGTGGCCGACGAGGTCAGAAAGCTGGCCGAGAAGACCATGACCGCCACCAAGGAAGTGGGCGACGCCATCCGGGACATCCAGTCCGGCACACGCAAGAATATTGGCAACGTCGAGCAGGCCGTGGAGAAAATCCAGGCCGCCACGGGGCTTTCGGCCACATCGGGTGACGCCCTGAGCGAAATCGTGGCCCTGGTCGAGTCCACGTCGGGACAGGTCACCTCCATTGCCACGGCCTCCGAGGAGCAGTCGGCCACCTGCGAGGAGATCAACCGTTCCATCGAGGGCATAAGCCGCGTCTCGTCCGAGACGTCCGACGCCATGCGCCAGTCGGCCAACGCCGTGGCCGAATTGGTCGATCAGGCCCAAAGCCTCACGGCCCTTATCGAGGACCTGAAAGAGGATGCCGGAACGACGACGCCGCGGGCTTTGTCGGCGTAACGCGGCTTCCCCTCCATTCCCCGCGCGGGCGACACGACAACGGACAGGCCGTGTTTTCTGTGAACGGTGGCCCGCGCAGGGGGGATGACGGCAGTAAAATCAAGCAATAGAGCCCCGGAAAGAGGGGGCATGGAGGTGCTGTGCAGTCATCCGCCGTGGTGGATCGAAAAACCGGATGCCATCCATGCACCCGAAATACTGGCCGGGGTGCGGGCCGGCTCACGTTGGCCGTTTACCAGTGCCGTGCGTTCCAAGCCCGGCGAGTACCGCGCCCGGCGAGTACCGCTCCGGCGACTCTCTGCCATATCCTTTTTTCCTCGGTTCCGCCGCTAGCTCCCTTGCCTCACCTTCTATAGTCCCCCGTTTGGTGGGGTTTCGGTTCGCGTTGCCTTGATTGCGGCTTTACGCGGGCCGGGCCGGGACTACGTTGACCTCCGTCAAAAGGGACGACTTCTTTTGCTTCCTCTTCGGCCTCGGTTTTTTCCGCCGCGTGCTCGAGGCCCGGGCGCGTCACAGCTATGCCGCGGCGGCAATCAGGAAGAAACGGGATTGTTTCAGGATAGAACCCGGATGATACGAAAGGCAAGCCATAAGGAATCGGGCATAGACGTGTGGACAGGGTGATCCTCTCAGCGTAATGCAAAAAAAACCTGAAACTTCAACTTGAAACACAAGGCGGCGCAAATGAAGAAGAGCATCCGTACGACCATAACCATTCTTATCGGGGTAGTCGTTATTCTCGTTCAAGCTGCTCTTATCTTCATTGTTTCAGATCTGAGTTACGACGAAAGCATCGCCACCAAGCTCCACGAGATGGAAACGATGTCGGCCACCATCGCCAAGTCCGCCTCGGATTTCGGCCAGCAGCAGATGGAGATCGTGCGTGGCGCCTCGAAAATGGCCGTCATGCGGGAGTACCTGGAGTCGCGCCAGAACGCGGATGTGGCCCAATCGGCCATCGCCGCCCTGTCCCAGGCCTCGGAAGATATCAATACGCTTTATCTCTTCGACGATAAGGGCACCCAGGTCATCACCATGGCCCAGGGCAAATCCGGCAAACACAGTCCCCTGGCCAATCGGGAATATATCCAGGCCGCCCTGGCCGGAAAGGAAGGCTACAGCAGCACGCCGACCATGAGTATGGTGACCGGCAAGCTCATCGTCAGCGTCACCTCGCCCGTGCGCGACGCCTCGGGCAAGGTGATCGGCGGCGTCGGCATGTCCTACGTGCTCGACGGCCTGATCGAGGATTACATCGACGCCATCCGGGTCGGCAAAACCGGCGCGCCCTTCATCCTCTCGCCCAAGGGCGTGGTGGTGGCCAGTTCCGACCGGGCGCGGCTGCTCAAGGACATTTCCGGCGAACCCGGCATCGCGCCGATGCTGGACCAGCCCAAGGGAACGGGCGGCTTCACGCGCGGCGGCAAGGAAAAACGCGTCGTCTGGACGCGGGTGCCCAACTGGAATTGGGTCCTCGGCTTTGCCATGGACACCGATGAGATCGAGGCTCCGGCCAAGACACTGCGCAATTCCATGGGCGTTGCCGGTGCGGGCTCGATTGTGGTGCTCCTCCTCGTGACGCTTTTTTCCCTGGAGCGCATTGTCGTGCGGCCGATCAAGCGGCTGGGGAGCTATGCCTCGGAGGTCGCGGCCGGGAATCTGGACAGCAAGCTGACGCTTCGCGCGCAAAACGAGATCGGCACGCTGGCCGACAGCCTGCGGACCATGGTGGCGAGCCTCAAGGGCAAGATCAACGAGGCCGACGACAAGACCCGACTGGCCAACGAGGAGTCCGCGCGGGCGGCAAAGGCCACGCATGAGGCCGAGGAGGCCAAGGCGGCGGCGGAACAGGCCCGGGCCCAGGGCATGCTCCAGGCGGCGGGCAAGCTCGAGAGCGTGGTGGCCATCGTCAGTTCGGCTTCCGAGGAGCTCTCGGCCCAGGTGGAGCAGTCCACGCGCGGGGCCGAAGAACAAAGCGCCCGGGTCGGCGAGACCGCCTCGGCCATGGAGGAGATGACCTCCACCGTGGTGGAGATCGCCAGGAACGCCTCCGAGGCGGCGCAGTCCGCCCAAAACGCCAAGGCCAAGGCCGAGGACGGGGCCAGGATCGTGGCCCAGGCCATAGCCGGCATCGGCGAGGCCCAGGACCAGGCTCTGGGACTGAAAAGCGACATGACCGTCCTTGGCGGCCAGGCGGAGAGCATCGGCCAGATTTTGAACGTCATCTCCGACATCGCCGACCAGACGAACCTGCTGGCCTTAAATGCCGCCATCGAGGCCGCCCGGGCCGGCGAGGCCGGCAGAGGTTTCGCGGTCGTGGCCGACGAGGTCAGAAAGCTGGCCGAAAAGACCATGACCGCCACCAAGGAAGTGGGCGACGCCATCCGGGACATCCAGTCCGGCACACGCAAAAATATTGGCAACGTCGAGCAGGCCGTGGAGAAAATCCAGGCCGCCACGGGGCTTTCGTCCACATCGGGTGACGCCCTGAGCGAAATCGTGGCCCTGGTCGAGTCCACGTCGGGACAGGTCACCTCCATTGCCACGGCCTCCGAGGAACAGTCGGCCACCTGCGAGGAGATCAACCGTTCCATCGAGGGCATAAGCCGGGTTTCGTCCGAGACGTCCGACGCCATGCGCCAGTCGGCCAATGCCGTGGCCGAATTGGTCGATCAGGCCCAAAGCCTGACGGCCCTTATCGAGGATCTGAAAGAGGATGCCGGAACGACGACGCCGCGGGCTTTGTCGGCGTAACGCGGCTTCCCCTCCATTTCCCGCGCGGGCGACACGACAACGGACAGGACGTGCTTCCGTGAACGGTTGCCCGCGCAGGGGTGACGCCGGCAGTAAAATCAAGCAAGATGGCCCCGGAAAGGGGGGGGCATGAAGGTACTGTGCAGTAATCCGCCGTGGTGGATCGAAAAGCCGGATGCCATCTATGAGCCCGGCGTGCTGGCCGGGGTGCGGGCCGGCTCACGTTGGCCGTTTACCAGTGCCGTGCGTTCCAAGCCCGGCGAGTATCGGTTCGGCGACTATCTGCCATATCCTTTTTTCCTCGGCTCCGCCGCCAGTTACCTTGCCCGGGAGACCGGGGCCAAGGTCGCCTTCCGCGACTCCATCGCCCTGCGCGAGGATTACGCCGCCTATTTCGCCTACCTCAAGGAACAGGATTTCGATTACATCGTCATCGAGTCGGCCTCCCCGAGCTGGGAGCACGACGCGGGGCTCATCACCCAGATCAAACGGGAAAATCCTCGGACGAAAATCGTGGTGGCCGGCCCCATCACCAGCCTCGGCGACAAGCTCCTGGCCGAGCATCCGCTGCATGCCACCATCCGGGGTGAATACGAAAAGGGGCTGGTCAAGGTGGTGGCCGACGGCGTGTCGGGGCTTGTGCCCTTCGACCTGTTGACGGAGGAGGAGCTCAACGCCGCGCCGGCGCCCTATTTCGACGAGCTGCACGCCCACCGCTACTGGGATTCCAATCCCAAGGGCCAGCTTTTCCCGCAGTTGCAGATGCTCACCAGCCGCGGCTGCCCCTTCAAGTGCATTTTTTGCGTCTGGCCGGCCGTGATGTCCAACGACGATCCCGACGGCACGGGCGTGCGCCTGGTGCGCCAGCTTTCGGCCGACGCCGTGGAGGGCATCCTCACCGACCTTGTCGGCCGCTACGGCTACAAGAGCGTCTATTTCGACGACGACACCTTCAATCTGGGCGATCGCCACGTGCAGGCGGTCTGCGGGGTCATGCGGCGCATAGGACTTCCCTGGTCGGCCATGTGCCGGGCCGACACCATCTCCCGGGAAACCTGGGGCCTCATGCGCGAGTCCGGTTGCTTCGGCGTCAAGATCGGCTTCGAAAGCGGCAACCAGTGGGTCATCGACAACATCGTGCGCAAGAACCTCAACCTGGAAAAGGCCCGGGAGGTCGTCCAGCATATCAAGTCCCTGGGCATGACCGTCCACGGCACGTTCACCGTGGGGCTGCCCGGCGAAACGCCCGAGCAGATGGCCGACACCGAGCGCTACCGGAAGTCGTTGCCCCTCGACACCTATCAGGAATCCGGCACGGCCGAGATCGAGGGCTCGCCGCTGGCGTCGCTGCGCAAATCCGGCAGTCTGGAGAAATACGCCGGGGCCAACCTGGACGGCTATGTCGGGGAAAACGACGGCACCCGCAAGATGCGCCTGGTGGCCCTGGGCGATGCCGACCTTGCCGATGCCGAGCGATGCCGAAATTTTGGCCGGGCTCCCCTGGCCGAGACCATCTGCCTCAATCTGCTCGAAACCGGCGGCGAGGACGCGGCGGTGCTCAACCTGCTCGGCGAGCTGGCGGTTACGGCCCGCAAGACCGACGTGGCCGTGCGCTACTTCGGCCGGGCCATCAAGGCCGATGCCGACTGCGCCGTGGCCTGCCGCAACCTGGGGCTTTTGCTGCGCGACCAGGGGATGCTGGAGGAGGCCGCTTCGTGTTTGCGCCGGGCCCTGGCCATCGACCGGAGCGACGCAAAGGCCCGTGAGGGGCTCGTGGCCATCGGCGCCGATCCCAACGACGACACGCCGGCCGAGGCGGCGGACCAGGCGGCCCTGGCGACAAAGCTCGGGGCGCTGCCCGTGACGGCCTGGGGCCGCCGCATGCAGCTCGCCCTGCGGGAAAAGGAACACATCATCGAGGCGAGCGCCTCCGCCCACCTTGCCGCCGCGACAGGCACCCCCCCCAGCCGGCTCATCGTTTTCGACCACGGCCTGCGTTTTCTGGCCGGGCACCATTTCGCCTACGACCTCGGCGTGCTCAAGGAATGCATGAAACGGGAGCTGCCGGTCGAATTCTACGTCTACGCCGACTGCCAGCCCGAGGCTGTCCAGGTGCTTCGGGCCAAGGCGGTGCTTATGCCCTGCCAGTACACGTCCCAATCCTCGGACGAGTACTGCTCCTGCCTGGAGGACTTTCTGCTGTCCGGCACCATGACGGAATACAACCTGTTCAAGAATCTGCGAAACGACCTCGAGCCCACGGACGTGGTGTTCGTGCACACGGCCCATCCGCAGATCGTGCGGGGGATCGCGGCCTGGTACAAGTCCCTGGCCAGGGACAGGCGGCCGTATCTGTGCCTGAAGTTTCAAAACCACTGCTATCGGTACGTGGCCGTGGAGTACCGGGCGCTCATGCGCTCCATCTTCCGGCTGGCGCTCAAGCCCTTCCTCGACGAGGAAAAGGTTTTTTGCGCGGCCAGCAACCGGCTGATCGCCTCCCAGATCCGGCGTGTGGCCGAGAAGCCGTGCCCGGTGTTTCCGGTGCCGCTCCAGTTCGAGGTGCCGGCCAAGCCCTACAAGAGCCGGGCCGAGAAGGGGGGGCTCGTCATCGGCTATGCCGGCGAGGGACGCGAGGAGCAGGGCGTGTCGCTTTTGCCGGACGTCATCGAGGCGCTTTTGCCCAGCTATCCGGACGTGACGTTCGTGGTGCAGCTGGCCTGCCGCTACACCGGCACCGCCACCATGGCCCGGCTGCACGGGCTCGGCGAGCGGGTGCGGGTGCTCGAGAACTGCTACGTGGGGGCGGATTTTCACCGGCTGCTGGCCTCCTTCGACGCGCTGGTGCTGCCGTACCGGCCGGGCAACTACGTGGAGCGGTCCTCCCAGATCGTCATCGAGGCCATGGCCCTCGGGCTGCCGCTGATCGTGCCGCGCGGCACGTCCCTGGCCCTCGAGGTCAAGCAGTTTAACGCCGGCTACACGCTTATCGGCAGCCACGACGCGCCCGGAGTGGCCGGGGCCGTGGCCCGGTTCATCGACAACCACGACGAACTGGCCAGCAAATCGGTCGCGGCGGCTCCGCGCTGCACCGCGTTTCACAGCGGGGCCACCCTGATCGACATGCTGCTCGCCTCGTGCCTCGCCCTGTCCGGCGAGCAGGCCGGGGAAAAGCGGCTGGCGGGAGGAACGTCATGAAGTATCCCTGCGAGACGTGCCGCTTTCGGGCTCTGGCCGACAAACGCCCGGCATCTCTCTGGGCGCGTTTGTGGCGCTGGCACACGGGCTGGTGTCCGGGCTGGAAGCGCTACCAAAAGGCGCTTGCGGCCGGGAAGATTGTCGCAAAACGTCCCTAGATTCTGGCCACGCCCAGAAAGACGGCGTGCAGGCTGACGACCAGGGTCAGGTAGGCGGTCCGGGCCGCCACGGGGGAAAGTCCCGGGAAGCGCAAGGTGATGCGCGAGGCCGGGCAGGCCCCGAGACAGTCGCCGCAAAGCGTGCAGGAACCGCCCGGCCTTCCCTCGGCCAGAGCCTGCGGCGGCAGGGCCAGGTAGCGGCAGGCGCGCGAACACCGGCCGCAGCCGTCGCAGTCCGGTGCGATGCGAAGCCGCCAGGGGCTTATTTTCCCCAATACGTTGCCCACGAGCCCGATGGGGCAGTAGCTTACGCAGTGGACCATGACGCCGGTCCGGCGCGAGGCCACGACCATGATCGCGAGCCCGATCAGGCCGAAGACGGCCACCAGAGCGAGGGCCACGGCCGTGTCCGCGCCCAGGGCCCGAAGCCCGGCGGCCGCGCCGATGCAAAGGGCCAGGGTTGCGATGCGCCAGCGTGTGGTTGAACTGGGCAGGCGGGCGGGCTTTTTTCCAGACGCGGCGGCGCAAAGGCCGTCCAGCGCTCCGACGTAGCACAGGTGGGCGCACCAGCCCGGCCCGACGAGAAGAACCGTGGACAGGTAGAGGATGGGCATGAAATAGCCGCCGCCCCGGTAGATGGGACCGGCGACGATGAGCGCCGGCACCGGCGGGTGCAACGTGCCGGTCATGAGGCACTGCCCGACCCCGGCCAGTCCCAGGGCCAGCTGGCCGAAGAAGACCAGGGAAAAGGCCGTCCAGTAGCGAAGCCGCAAGGGGCCTGTGCGGGAGGCCGTGACCATGCGTCCGGTCAGCCAGGCGGCGTAGAGCCCGAGGGCCACGATTTCGAGGTCCCCCCAGCCCGGGAAAAAGCGGTTGGCCAGAAACACCGGAAAGGGCGATTTGGCCCTGGCCAGCCAGAGCAGGCCGGCCGTGAGCCAGAAGGCGACGCCCCGGGCCGGGGCATGATCCGGGGTTTCCGCCGCGTCCGGAGCCTTTCCGGGAGAAAACGCGGCAAGTCCGCCGCCGAGGCAGACGGCGACCACGAGCCCCATGATGCCGGACGCCCGCAGCCAGGGTTCGCCGGCGGCCAGGCGAAAAAGCACGATGTCCGTTGCGGCGCGGGCCAGGACGAGCCCGGCGGCAAGCAATGCCGGCCCGAGAATGTACCGGGCGTCGCGACGGCAAACGAGAACCGGAAGGAAAAGCGTTGCCGCCGCCATGGCCAACCCGGGCCGGCCCACCCGCAGCGCATGGGCGGCGAAGATCGAGAGTCCCGTCAGTTGCAGAGCCAGGCCGGCGGCGTTCCATGCCCCACGGCCGCGTCCGGCCGGCTTCACCCCCGGGCGGGTTTCCCGTATGCATGGCGTGGCGGACATGGACGCACTCCTTTGGCGGCAAGGCAATTGAAGATGCCTCTACGCCGCCCGGGAGCATATGGCTTTGACCTAAGTCAAACCGGGACGGATATGGACAAGAAACAGGCCGTGGCCGGTATCGGGCTTTTTTCCGGCCTTGGCGACAAGGAGCTGGACGCCCTGGCGGCGGTGGCCGAAACGCGGCGCTATGCCCGGGGCGAGGACATCTTTTTCACCGGCGAGCCGGCGGCCGGTTTTTTCTCCGTGGTCACGGGCAAGGTGCGCATCTACCAGATGTCGCTTGCCGGCAAGGAGCACATCCTGCACGTGTTCGGCCCGGGCGAGGTGTTCGCCGAGGTGGCCGTCTTTTCCGGCCGTGTCTATCCGGCCAACGCCCAGGCCCTGGAGGACGGGGAATACCTCTTTTTCCCCCGGGAACGTTTCCGGGGGCTTTTGGCCGAAGAACCGGACCTGGCCATGGGCATGCTGGGGCTTTTGGCCGTGCGCCTGCGGCAGATGGTCAACAAGCTCGAGGATCTGAGCCTGCGCGAGGTGCCGGCCCGGCTGGCCGCCCACCTGCTGTTGCTCGAGGCCCAGAGCAAAACGCGCCGGCTGACCCTCGATTTGCCCAAGGGCCAGCTGGCTGCCTATCTCGGCACCATCCCCGAAACCCTTTCCCGGGTGCTGCGGCGTTTTGCCGACGACGGCCTGATCGCCCTTTCCGGCAGCACGGTGGAGCTCCTCGACATGCCTCGCCTGGAAGCACAAGCCGGCGGCCGCGCGCTTGCCGGCAAGCTCTAGATTCTCGTGCGTCTCTTCCAACCACGATAATCAGTATTTGCAGCTGATTACGGGCAAATAATTCATACCCGGTGAAGGGGGGACCGGGGGGCGCGCCCGCCCCCCGGCAGGGTGGTCCAGGAGGGGCAGCGCCCCTCCTGGCCGCCGGAGGCTCCCTCACTCCACCTGCACTATTGCCGCGCCACCACCACGCGATTGCGGCCGGCGTTCTTGGCTTCGTAGAGGGCGGCGTCGACCCGCTGCATGAGGCTCTCCGGGGTGTCGCCGGAGTGGGCCTGGGCCACGCCGAGGCTGATGGTGCCGGAGATGCCGTGGGGGAAGGGCGTGGCGGCGACCAGATTGCGCAACTTTTCCGCCATAACGCGCGCCTGTTCCAGATCGGTTTGCGGCGCGGCCACCACGAATTCCTCGCCGCCGTAGCGAAAGAGCCAATCCACGCCGCGCACGGCCACGGCCACCCGTCTGGCAAGCTCCCGCAGCATGGCGTCGCCGGCGGCGTGGCCGTGGGTGTCGTTGACGATCTTGAAATGGTCGATGTCGAACATGATGACGGAAAAGGGCTGCTCGTAGCGGTCGATGCGCTTGAGTTCGTGGTCCATGACCTGGTTGAACTTGAGCCGGTTGTAAGCGCCGGTCAGCTGGTCCGTGACGGCCAGCTCGGTCAGCGCCTCGTTGGCGCCTTGCAGCCGTTCCCGGTCGGCGCAGATGCGGCGCACCATGGGCCGCAGGATGCAGACCCCCACGCCGGCGAGCAGCAGCAGCATGCCGCCGGTGGCCCAGGCTTCGACCTGGCGCAGGATGGTCAGCCGGGACACGGCCCGGCGTTGGTAGGCCTGGACCACGGCGGTCAGGTCGCGCAGCAGTTCCTGCTCCCCGAAAACCAGCACGTTTTGGAACTTGGGATCGGACAGGGAGGGTCGGCTGGCGTCGGCGTGGTAGAGGGTCCGGGTGCTGGCGATGAAAAAGCGCATCCGCTTGTCCAGCTCGAAGGGCTGCTTGAAGTAGATGGACATCAATTCCGGAGCGTGGGCGGCAAAGGAGTTGGGGTCGTTGAGATCGGAGAGAAGGCGCGTGTGGTTTTTTTCCAGCGTGTCCACGGAGCGGGCCAGATGGGCGCGGATGTCGCGCCTGGCCTCCTCGTCGTCGGCCGCGGCCAAAAGCAGGCACTGGGCCAGGACACGCTGGATGAGCAGCCGTTGGGAGCCGGTGACGGCCGTCATCTCGGCCGAATGGTCAATGGTGGTCATGACGTGGTGAAACACGCCATAGGACAGCAACGCCAGCCCGGCCACGAGAGACAGCGCGACCACGTAGCGCACGGTGATGGTGCGCTTGAAGTGGTCGGTCGGCAACGCGTCTACGGCGTGTCGGGAAAAGGGCATGACACACCTGTAGAGGAGTTGGGGCGAATCATCAAGGGCGCTGCGGCTTCAGCAGACGACCTTCACCTGGTCGGCCACGGCGATGGCCTTGGCCTTGGCCTCCTCCACGTCCCGTCCCAAAGCCAGCGCCACGCCCAGACGGCGCAGGCCGTGCACCTCGGGCTTGCCGAAAAGGCGCAAGGCCGTATCCGGCGCGGCCAGGGCCCCCGCGGCGATCTCGTAGGCAGGCGCGGTGGAGTCGCCCTGGCCGAGGACGACGCGCGAGGCGGCCGGGCCGTACTGGCGGATGGCCGGGATGGGCAGCCCCAGGATGGCCCGCACGTGCAGGGCGAACTCGGACAGGTCCTGGGAAATAAGGGTGACCATGCCCGTGTCGTGGGGCCGGGGGGACACTTCCGAGAAGAGCACCTTGTCGCCGGCGACGAAAAGCTCCACGCCGAAAATGCCGCGTCCGCCAAGCGCCCCGGTCACGGCTTCGGCCATGCGTTTGGCCTCGGCCAGGGCCGCCTCGGTCATGGGATGGGGCTGCCAGGACTCGCGGTAGTCGCCCTTTTCCTGGCGGTGGCCGATGGGCGCGCAAAAACTTGTGCCCCCGACATGGCGCACGGTGAGCAGGGTGATCTCGTAGTCGAAGGCGACGAAACCTTCCACGATGACGCGTCCCGCCCCGGCCCGTCCGGCCGTCTGGGCATAGTCCCAGGCCGTCGCGGCCGAAGCCGCGTCCCGGGCCACGCTTTGGCCCTTACCCGAGGAGGACATGGCCGGCTTGACCACGCAGGGAAAACCCACGGCGTCGCAGGCGGCCAGAAATTCTTCTTTCGTGTCGGCGAAGCGGTAAGGCGAGGTGGCAAGGCCCAGCTCCTCGGCGGCCAGCCGACGGATGCCTTCGCGGTCCATGGTCAGCCGGGCGGCCTTGGCCGTGGGCACCACCGTGTAGCCCTCGGCTTCCAGGGCCAGGAGCTCCGGGGTGGCGATGGCCTCGATCTCCGGCACGATGTAATCGGGCTTTTCCGCCTCGATGATGCGGCGCAGGGCGGCCGCGTCGAGCATGCTGACGACGTGGGAGCGGTGGGCGACCTGCATGGCCGGGGCGTTGGCGTAACGGTCCACGGCGATGACCTCGACGCCCAGACGCTGGGCCTCGATGGCCACCTCCTTGCCGAGTTCGCCGGAGCCAAGCAACAACAGTTTGGTGGCCGAAGGGGTCAGGGGCGTGCCGATGCGCGTCATACGATGCCTCCTCAAGGAATATGCTCACAAAACCAGCAAGCTACAGACCAGAGACGTCAAGGACAAGAGGAAAGAATGAGGGAGAGGAGAATGCGAGAGGGGAAACCCTTTAAAAAGGGTTCTCCCCTCTCGCGCTCTCCCCTTCCTAAATTTTATAATAAACAACTGTGTGGTGATTAATGGGTTGTCATCGTTAAAAGTTTTCCTGCTTACACACAATCATCAGCTAATTGTCAGCGGTCATTGTTTTGTGTATTTTCTGGGGGTTGGAGGCGCTGGATATGGCAAGAAACATTGTGCAATTCCAGAAGGGTATGAGCGAAGATGCGTTTGAGGCGCAATTCGGCACCGAGGAGAAATGCTGGGCACACCTCGTGCAATGGCGTTGGCCCGAAGGATTCGTTTGTCCAATTTGCGGCAGGGATAAGTACTCGCTGCTTATTGTTGGCAGGCGACGGCTCTTTCAGTGCTCACATTGCCGTACGCAGACTTCGGTGACCGCTGGCACAATCTTCGCTTCCACCAAAGTTCCCCTCAAGAAGTGGTTCCGCGCCATTTATCACCTCACTCAAAGCAAGGGCGGCATCTCCAGTGTCGAATTAGCCCGCAGACTTGGTGTCACGCAAACGACGGCCTGGAAAATGTCTCACAAGCTGATGCAGGTCATGCTCGAACGTGAACACCAGCAACGTCTCACCGGCCGCGTAGAGATGGACGATGCTTACCTTGGCGGTAAACGACGTGGTGGGAAACGTGGACGTGGTGCCCCAGGAAAAATTCCGTTTATTGCGGCAGTTGAAACGACAAAAAGTGGACAACCACACAAGATGAAGCTGTGCCGAGTCAAAGGTTTTCGGCGTAATGAGGTGCAGCGGGCATCTCAGAAAATCTTGCGTTCCGGGACATTGGTGGTGACGGACCGGTTGCCATGTTTTTCCGAGGTCCAGGCTGCGGGCTGTCGGCACGAACCCGTTCAAGACAGTGGCCGCAAGGCTGTGCAGGACTCAGTATTTAAGTGGGTCAACACCATGCTTGGCAATGTGAAGTCAGCATTATTGGGAACATATCGTGCCGTGAGAGGCAAACATGTGTCGCGCTATCTGGCCTCGTTCGGATATCGATTCAATCGCCGTTATGACTTGGCGACAATGCTCACGCGGTTGGCCTGGGTCTCCTTGCGGACGCCGCCCATGCCTTACAGACTGCTCAAACTGGCTGAGGATTGTGCGTAACCAGGAAAGTTTTTGGGGAGGGGGGTCCGGGGGGAACCCTTTTTTCAAAAAGGGTTCCCCCCGGCGGCCTTTTGTGAGACGGGCCTCCGTGGAGGATATGCCGATGTCCAAAGCCGCCTGGATCGATGTTTCCGTGCCCCTTATGACCGGCCTGCCCGCCTGGCCCGGCGATCCGCCGACCCGCGTCCGCCGCGTGCTGGACCTGGACCGGGGCGACCCGTGCACGGTGTCGGCCCTGGACATGTGCGCCCATGCCGGCACCCACCTGGACGCACCGTCCCATTATCTGCCCGGGGGCGATACCCTGGACGACCTGCCCTTCGACGTGGTGATGGGCCCGGCCCGGGTCATCGCCCTCACGGACCCGCGTGTCATCACGCCCGGGGAACTGCGCCGCCACCGCATCCGTCCCGGCCAGCGCATTCTTTTCAAGACGGCCAATTCCGAACGTTGTTGGGCCTCGCCAGAGTTCGTGGAGGAATTCGTGGACCTCTCCCCCGAGGCAGCGACCTACCTTGCCGCGCGGCAGGTCCGGCTCGTCGGCGTGGATTACCTGTCCGTGTCGGATCATCGCGCCGACGCGGCCGCCATCCACCGCCCGCTGCTTGAGGCCGGAATCTGGATTCTCGAAGGGCTCGACCTGTCGGGCGTTTCTCCGGGGCCGGTGGATCTGGTCTGCCTGCCGCTGCGGCTGGCCGGGGCCGAGGGCGCGCCGGCCAGGGCGCTGGTGCGCCCGGTCGGCCGCCGTGCCTGATTTCCGTTTCCCCGCGGCTTGCGCCGACGAGCCCTAACTTGACAACGCATGAAGGGAGCGGGATAGCGTCAGGGCCATTTTCATATTGTGCGACAAAGCGGGGGCGGGGTGTGGACAAGAGGACGGGCGCGGCATGACGACCGCAAGGGATCGTGGCGGCCGCTGGACATGGGCCCTGCTCGGCATCATTTTGTGCATCGCGGCCTTTATCCGGTTGCATGACCTCGGCATCCCCGAGCTGCAATGGGACGAACGGCTGGCCCTGCACCGGGCTTCCATGCCTGTCGCGCAGCTCTTGGACAGCCTCGACAACCAGTCCGCCTCGGACGTCTCCCTCGACACTTCGCCGCCGCTGCACCATCTCTGCATTCACGTTGCGAGGCTCCTCGGCGACAACGATTTCAACGTGCGCCTGCCGTCCGTGCTGTTCGGCCTGGCTTCGCTGTTGATGGTGTTTCTGGTCGGCCGGCAGTTCTTCGACGCCGAGTCCGGTCTTTGCGCCGCGCTGTACGGGGCCTTGCTGCAATTTCATGTGGCCTATTCCCGCTATATGCGCTGGTACGTCTTTTTCTACACCTTTTCCCTGCTGTCGCTGTACTGTTACCGGCGACTCCTCGACAACAAAACCTGGCGCGCGGTTTTGGCCTATGCCGTGGCCACGGCGCTGATGCTCTACAGCTCCTACCTCGCCGCGCCCTTTGTCCTGGCCCAGATGCTTTTTACGGGGCTTTTGTGCCTGCCGGCCCTGACCGACCGCGCCGCCCGCGCCGAGGTCCGAAAGCTGCTTTTCGCCCACGGGGCCGGGCTGTGTCTGGCCGCGCTTTTCTACCTGCCCCAGGTCAAGGGCCAGCTCGTGGCCTATTACACGTTTTACCACAGCGGCGGCCACGCCTTCGATTTCTACCGCGTGGCCAAGGCGTTTCGGGAAATCACGCTCTATTTCCGGGATTCGGATTTCGCCGGCACCGGCGGGGTGGCCCTTTTCATGCTGGCCGGCCTGGTCTGGCGCTGGCGGGGGAAGGCCGGCCGGAATCTGGGGCTGTTCCTGGTCTGGTGCGCGGTGCCCACCCTGGCCGCCTTTGTCATCAATGTGCAGACCCAGATCACGGCCAAGTATCTGGTCGGGCTGCTCTATGCCGTGCTGCTGCTGGCCGGGGCCGGGGCCATGACGCTTTCCCGCGCCGTCATCGGCCAGGGGCTCGCTCCGGGAAGCCGGGCCTACCGGGCCCTGACCCTGGCCCTAGGCCTTGCCGGCATCCTTTTTATCCTCGGCCCGAATCTCCAGTACGCGGCCCTGTACCGGAGCTGGCAGCACAACGCCCAGCGCTGGGCCCGGTATCTGCTGTTGCACAAGCAGGATGCGGACTCCGTCATGTTCGCGTCCAACCGGGCCAAAAAGGTCATCCTGGAGCGGGAGCTGCACGGGGCCTACCGCTTTTTCGGCGACGTGGCCGGGCAGGGCTATCGCAAGTTTTTTTATGTCATCGGCAAGGGCGACTTCGTGCCGCCGGGGCTGACCCTCGTGGAGGACATGCCCCAGGACGACGAGGTGGTGCTTTTTTTCCGGGGCGGCGTGGTCGGCCAGGCCCCGCTGATGGCCTCGCCGGGCGGCGCCGACGTCTATGCCGATGATTTCACCACGCTGCGGTTTTACGAAACCGTGTGGCAGGCCCACAACGTGGCTCCGGATTACCGGCTCCACGCCCTGTCGCAATTCAGCCTCGACGCACCCGGCCGGGCCACCTGGAAGCTTGTCTCGGCTCCCGGGGCGCGCTGTCGGTCCGTGGCCGTGCGCTTCGACGCGGTCATGCGCGGCAAGATCCGCGTTATGCGTCCCGATGCCCGGCTGCGACTTTTGGCCGGCCAGGACCCGGACAGGATGACGCTGGTCGCGGACATCGATTACGCGAAATTCGTCGCGGCCAACCCGGCCTACGGCCAGCCCGGAGCCACGGGAACGGCCAAGCTGCCCACGGCCGCGACCGTCCCCTGGCCGCGTTCGGACCAGCCGCTTTACGTGCGCCTGGAATTCGTGCCGGGCCATTACGCGGCCTCCATCGACCTGGAGCGTCTGTCTTTTCGCGTCGACGGCGAGGCCGGTGACACTCCCGGCGAGGCGGCCCCGGCCGTGCTGCGCAACATCGCCGCCCACACGCGGCTTGCGCCCTGGAAAGCCGGGGAACAAACCCTTGGCGGCGAAGTCCTGCATGTCTTTAGCGCCGACGATGCCCGGCATCCGCAAGGGGGAGGGACTCTTTCCTGGCAGTCGGCTGCCGACAGGGAACGGTTCGTGGCCGCCCATCCCGGCCTGCCGCCGGTGGCGGTTCTCCGCGATCCGGACGGCGCGCCGGCCTTTTACCTTTACGACGCCCGGCTTGCCGACGCGGCCCTTTCCCTGCCCCAGGGGCGGGAGGAAACGGCCGCCGTGGCGGCGACGACGCCCTGGCCCGTGCGCGGGCTGGCCTATACCGGCGCGACTTCCCGGCCGGTGGTGCGCCTGGGCGGGAAGACCCTGCCCATCCCGTTGTCCGTGCCGGCCGGGGCCCTGGTGGAGCTCAATCCCGGCGGCGAGGGCCTCGTCCACCTCTCGCCCCGGTTCACGCCCAAGGACTTCAACCTTTACAACATGGTCCGCCGGGACAACCTCAACATCCTGGGCGACGCCCTGACCTGTCTGGAGGACCGTCCCTGCCTGGCCGAATACGTCTTCGCTTCCGAGCTTCCCATAAAGGGCGTGCGGGCCATGATCTACCCGGCCCTGCGCACGGACAAGCCCAATTATGCCCGGGTGTTCTACGGCATAAACGCTATCGACGCCCGCCGCGTGTTCCTGGATTTTTCCGAACGCGGCCCGTTGGATGTCTCTTCGACCTACGAGGGGGTGCTGCGGGAAGTGCGGTTCGAGACGCCCGTGCACATCCTGTTCGTGGGCTGCGAGTTGTCGGGGCCGGGCGCGTCCATCCGCTCCAACGCCAAATATCCCATGCGCATCGAAGTGTTGCTCGACGCCGCCGCCTTGCCGTCCATCGCCGCCGATACCTCGCCCACGACCGTTGGCCAGCGGTCCGAGACGGGCGAGCCCATGCGGCTGTGGCTCTCGGGAAGCCCGCTCCCCCTGCGCCAGGTCTGGCAAACCCGCTAGTGCGGCGTTCTCTAAAAAATATAATATTTTTTAGAGAAAAAATAATTAGTTAAATATATTATTCTCAAAATTCGTATGCACGAATTTTGAGAACGCGACACTAGCCCGGGGCCGGGGAAAACGGCGCTGGGTCGTGGGCCGGGGCAGGCATGCCGGCTGGGTGCTGGTGGAACCTCCATCGTCGGAGGCGGGAGTCTCGTCCGTTCTCCGTATTGACCTATATCAAAAATCAGTCTGTACATATCCTTATTTTGATTTCAATGTTTCTTACGCGCGTTTTCGTCGCGCGCAACCGCCATGGGATCGGGGACGCAAGTCGCGGGTCCCCGCACAAGTCCTTTTCTGAAGTATGGCGTGTTGTCGAATCATTGAAAGGCGTTAGGCCAAAGGAGACGTTCATGATCGTAACCCTTGAACACCAGTATTCCATTTCGCTTCCCGCTTCCCTGGTCCATTCCTTGAAGCTGCGCAAAGGGGATAAACTGGAATGTCTGCCGGGGAAGCGGGAACTACGCCTCGTACCCCTGCCGCAGTCCGTAACTGACTCTGTGGAAGACGCGAACGCGTCGCAGTGTGTCCGGCAAATCCCCCTTTTTCCCGGACCGCATCGGAACCCGTCCTCGAGATATGTTGTTTCGGGAAATTCTGTTTACGCGTAAACGGGAGTCCTTTTTCGTTTCTTCGAAAGAAGTCCGCCGAGGTGTTGGCCTATCTGACATGCGAATTGGGAAGGTCAGTCAGCAAGTTGCATCTTTCCGAAGAAATATGGCCATCCGCCGAGTCGCAACAATCCCTTGATTGTCTTTATAAAGCCTGCCGTCATCTGAGAGAAATTCCATTCTCTTCCATTATTCATATGTCGCAGGGGGAGATGCGTGTCTCCCTTGCCGATATGCGCTGTGATCTCGTTGAATTTCGGGGGCACTATGCCGCACGTCAGGATATTGCACGGTGCGAGGCGGCTGTGGAACTCTATCGCGGACCATTACTTGCCGAGAATTGTTACGAGTGGAGTAATGCCTGGGAGGCCTATTACGACATCCGTTATCTTGAAATGCTCAGACTTCTTGCCGAGCATTACGGGAAAGACGGCAATGCGGCAAAGGCTGCCTATTACAGGAGCAAGCTGGGGACGCATATGACGGGTGGACGCTAGGGTCCGGACGTCGCATCGCGCATCGTGACCGGCGCGGGCCGGGAGACGATTCCGGAAACTTTCCGGGTCCGCTCCGTTTTCCGTCCGGCCCGCTGGGGCATGTGTTTACCGCATGGCCGGCGTAGGCGCCACGCGGCCGAAACCATCAACCCATGGGAGGGAATCATGTCTACCCAGTACACGCTCAACGTGAGCAACAGTTCCGCCCGTCCGGGGTATTTTTGCATCTACCAGACGTTTGACGAACAGGAAGTCATGATCAATCTCTTCTCGCTGGCTTGGTTCAGCAAGGGCTGCAATCCCGGCACTCAGGTCAGCTTCAGATGGAGCATTGATTATGGGTTCTGCTGGGGCGAAACCGAAACACTCGTTCCCGGCGTGACTTTTGCCGCCTCCGAAACCAAGGATGGCGATCCGAGCCGGATCGACCAGAATTCCACCAACCTTACGCACAACGCCTTCGGGTACAACTTTACTGGTGCCTCCAAGACTGCTCCTATGGGAACGCTTGGAATTTTCACGGACGATACGGTGCCGGTAAACAAGGCGGCGGTCGGAATCTCCATGGGGGGATCGCCGGCGCTTGTGGTCCAGGCCGGGCCGAATCTTGACTTCATATTCAAGCCTCACCCCAGGTATTGGATTTGCTTCGGCAATTATATCCAGGGGCAGGTGATCGATTTGAACATGATGACGGCGGCCCAGGAAATTGAATTCTTTCCGAATGAATACACAATCTACGCGACGCTCCAGCCGAACAATACCATCAAGGTGAACGGAATGCTCTCCGACTAGGGCAGTCAGACTAGGGCAATCAAGTTGTTTTGATTGCAAAACAAATAATCTTCCGAGTGTCTACCTACAGACACTCGGAAGGTGCAATAGCGAGGAGGCCTATAATGCCGTTACAGAAAACGAACACAGGAAATATCATTCCTGGAATATTTCCGCTTAACGCTACCCAACGTCAAGACTGTCATAAGGCGATCGGCCAAATTGTCTTTGCCGATTTGGGGCGTGGCCCCGGGACACTGCATATTTCCGGCTGCGCGCGAGTGGACGTGCAAAGCGTTTCGCCCCGAGGCGTGGATCTTAATGTTCAAATCGCCGGGAGTTCGGTCGCCGCAGCTTTGGTGGCGCTCACGGTATTGCAGATCACTGACCCGGTAAACCAGGTCGGCGGTGCCAACGGCGCGATATCCGTGCTGGAACAGAGTCTCGACACAGGCACCATTTGGCATCTGGACGGCACCTTGCCGTAAGCGACGACAGGTCCCGGCCGGGCCGGGGAGATTTCCCGCCTCAGCCGGCGACCCGGTTGCGGCCCGTCTCCTTGGCCCGGTAGAGGGCGGCATCGGCCCGGGCGACCAGTTCATGGGCGGGCTCGTCGGCGTCGAGCTCGGCCAGGCCGAAGCTGCACGTCACCTTTCCCGCCGCCGGGAAGGCATGGGCCGCGACGGCCGCGCGCAGCCGTTCGGCCAGCAGTCGCCCCTGTTCCATGTCCGTCTCGGGCGCGACGATGAGAAATTCCTCCCCGCCGTAGCGCCCCAGGATGTCGTGGTCGCGCACGAGTCCGGACACGAGTCCGGTCAGTCCCGCCAATACCGCGTCCCCCGCCTGGTGGCCGAGGCTGTCGTTGACGTCCTTGAAATGGTCGATGTCGAACATGATGACGCAAAGCGGCGTGCCGTGGCGCACGGCCCGGTGCCGTTCGCGCGTCAGGGCCTCGTCGATGCCGGCCCGGTTGGTGATGCCGGTCAGGGCGTCGGTGGTGGCCCGGGTGATGAGCTGGCGGCGCTCCTCGGCCAGGGGCGTGATGTCGGTGAAGGTCAGGATGCGGCGGTCGAGTTCCGGAAAGGCGGCCGAGAAGACGAGGAAGGTGCGCTCCTGGCCGGGTTCGTCGGGCAGTCGCGAGAAAACCGCCTGATGCGTGACGTCCGGCCGGGCGTCGATGCGACCGGCCCAGTCGAAATCCGCGGCTTCGTGGCGGCGACCGTCGAGTTCCAGCACGCGGCCGGCGTGGTGGCCGTCCTTGAGGGCTTCGAGATTGGCCGCGCCGAGAAAATCCAGGAAGGTCCGGTTGACGTAGTCCACCTCGCCGCCGCCGAGGGTCAGGATGAAGTTGGGGTTGATATCCAGGGTGAACTGGAAAAGCCGGGCCCGGGCGGAGGCGGCCCGGGTCTCCAGCAGGCCGGCGGCGAGCTGGCCAAGCCTGGCCAGCAGCTTGTCGGCGTCCACGGGCTTGACCACGTAGCCGTCGATGCCGATGTCGATGGAGCGCAGGAAATATTCCGTGTCGCTGTGGGCGGTGACCAGGACCACCGGCACGCCGGGCGCCTCCGTTTTGATGCGCGCGGCCATGTCCAGGCCGTCCATCCGGGGCATGCTGATGTCGGTGACGACGATGTCGGGGCGCTCGCGGCGAAAGGTTTCCAGCCCCTCGGCCCCGTCGCCGGCCGTGGTCAGTCTGGCGGCGAAGCGTGACAGCAAAAGCCCCATATGTTCCCGGGCGAACGGATCGTCCTCCACGACCATGATGTGGAGCCTGGACAGGGAGCGGTATTTATCTTTGGACGATTTGGTCATGGGCGGAAACTCCCTGGGGGTGATTGGGAAATGTCGGCGGCGGACGGGGCGGTCCCTTCCGGCGGGTCGAGGGGAATGCGGATGGTCAGGCGCGCCCCGTTGCCGAGGTTTTGGGCCGTGAGCCGGCCGCGCAGGTGGTCCTCCACGATGGTCTTGGACATGTAGAGCCCGAGCCCCGTGCCGCCCCTGTCGGACTTGGTGGTGAAGTAGGGGTCGAAAACGCGGTTCAGGATGGCCCCCGGGATGCCGCCGCCGTTGTCCGTCACGTGGATGACGGCCTGGCCCTGGCGGGCCATGACCCGGATGGCGATGACCCCGCCCTGTTGCCGCGAGGCCAGGATGGCGTCCTTGGCGTTGCCGAGCAGGTTGAGCACGACCTGGGAGAACTCGCCGCGAAAACCGGTGACCCGGGGATTGTGCCGGGCCGTGAAGCGCACGGCCACGCCGTGCTGGGCCAGGCTCGCCTCGATAAGGAGCAGGGCGTCGCTTACGGCCGCCACCACGAAGAAGGGGCCGCGCTGCTTGTCGGGGCGGAAGAAATTGCGGAAGTCGTCGATGGTCGAGGACATCTTGCGCAGGATCTCGCCGGCCTGGCGGTGGGCGGCGATGAGGCTTGCTGTGTCGCCCTCGCAGACGTTCTCGTATTCGAAGCGCATGTTGGCCAAGACGATGGACAGGGCGTTTAAAGGCTGTCGCCATTGGTGGGCGATGTTGCCGATCATCTCGCCCATGGCCGCGAGCCTGGTCTGATTGAGGAGCAGGATGTCCTTTTGCCGGTTCTTTTCGGTTTCCTCGCGCACCCGCCGGGCCAGGTCGCGGTTGAGCGCCGAGATATCCGCCTGCCGGGCGGCCAGGGCGGCCAGGACCCGCTTGCGTTCCGTGACATCGCGCACGTTGGCCAAAATGACGTCGCGTTCGGGGAGCTTCAAGCGCCGCAGATAGATTTCCACATCGAACACGCTGCCGTCATGGGGGCGTCTGGCCTTCCATTCGAAAAAGTGCTCCTCGCCGGCCATGACCTCCTGCCAGTAGGCGACGATTTTCCCGGACGGATTGCCCGGGGCGGAGTAGTCGTGCTCGATGGAATACTGGGGGGCTTCGTCGCGACGCACGCCGTAAAGCTCGAGCATCTTGTCGTTGCAGTCCAGGATGTCGCCGTTCACGTCGTGGAGGAAAATGGCGTCATAGGTGCTGTTGAAGACCTTGCGGAAGCGTTCCTCGGAGGCCGCCAGCGCCTGCCCTGCCGCCCGGCGCTCGGAGATGTCGCGGTAAAAGCCCAGGATGGCCGGCCGGCCGCCGTAGGTGATGGGCTGGGCCGCGATGTCCGCGTAAAAGACGCTCCCGTCCTTGCGCTGGCAGGGGATGCCCTCCATCAGGTGCAGTCTCCCGGCGTTAATTTCGCCAAAACGCGTAATCGAGGTTTCCCGCTCGTCTTCCGGATGCAGGTCCCAGGGGGAGAGTGCGGTCAGTTGTCGGCGGTCATAGCCGAACATGCGGCAGGCGGCGGTGTTGACCCTGATCACGGCCTGGTTGGCCACGTCGACGATGATCAGCCCGTCGGAGGTCTCGTTGTAGATGGCCTCCAGCTCCTCGTTGGATTCCCGCAGCCGGGACAGGGCCTCACGGTAGTCGGTGATGTCGCGGGACAGGGTCACGAGTCCCTTGGGCCGGCCGTTGTCGTGGAAAAGCGGGGCCTTGATCACGTCGAAGTGGCGGGTCTGGCCGTCGACTCCGGTCAGGGACAACGCGAAGACGCGGGTCTGGCCGGCGGCCCAGGTTTCGGCGTCGGTCGCGGCCGCGTCGGCCAGGGCCTGCCGGTCGCCGGCGCTTTGGACCGCCAGGGCCGCGTCGGTCTCCCCTTTCCAGAAGACGCCGGCCAGTCCGAATGCCTCGATCTGGGCCGGGTTGGCCACGATCCAGCGGCCGCCGGCGTCCTTGAAGCAGACCGGATCGGGCATGGCGTCGAGCAGGGAACGCAGGCGCTGTTCGCTGGCGGCTAGGTCCCGGGCGGCGCGGCGGCGCTCCGAGGTCTCCAGCGCCAGGGACAGGGTGTCGGCCAGGGAACCGGCAAAGGCCTGCTCGTCGTCGGCGAACCGGCGCGGGTTGCCGACATGGTGCAGGGTGAGCACCCCGGCCAGCCGGCCGGAGAAGCGGAAGGGCGCATCGAGCAGCGAGGCGACGCCCCGCTTGTCGAGAAAGGTGGCGGCCAGGTCCCGCGTCAGGGGCGAGACGGCGGCGTTTTCGGCCACGATGACGCGTTCGTGGGCGATGGCATCGAAATAGTCCGGATAATCGGCCCGGCTCAGCTCGACGCCCGTGTCCGCTTGTCCCGGTCCGCCGTCGAGCAGGCACAGCAGGCGCTGTCGATCGGGGGAAAGGAGCCAGACGCCGGCTCTGGCCACGCCGAGCACGCGCGTGGCTCGGTTGAGCAGGGTGGCGGCAAAGGTTTTGAATTGGCCGCTTTCCAGGGAGTCGAGGCTGCTGAGCTCGAAGATGGCCTGGGCCTGGGCACCCAGACGTACCAGACGATTGTTGAGGTCCTGTTCGCGCAGCCCGATTTCCCGAAACAGCAGGTCATAGGGGCGGCTTATGCCCGTGACCACGATGGCCTGGCAACTGAGGGCATAGCCGAGCACCTTGGCCGCGTGGCCCAGAATGCGCGACACGACGACATCCGCCGGCCAGGCGAAGGCCGCGTCGGACAGGGCCAGGCAGGCCGTCGCTCCAAGCAGCAGCCGCACCACGGGGCTGGCCAGCCGGTCGCGGGAGCGCAGCAGCCCAAGGCCCGCCCCGACGAAAAGCAGCATCGGGATCAGACGGTCCACCGACGCATCGGAGGCGGGAAGGTCAAGCGCCCCGGCGGCCGGCGACAGCATCGCCACGGCGGCGAAGGTCAGCACCAGCAATACGTTGAGGCCCCCGACCAGGGCCAGGGGACCGCCGACGACCGAGGTGTTGGTGCCGCGCAGCGTCCAGGCCCCGACGCAAAGCGACAAGGCAAAGGCGATGTGGGAGCCGGTCCAAACGGCGGCGGCCAGCCCGGGCGGCAGCGGCAGTCGGACCAGCCCGGCGTTTAGCAGCAAATAGGCGGCGTCGAAGCCGGCGGCGACCAGGAAGGCCAGCCCGAGGACCAGGAAAAAAGCGTGCTCGACAAAGGCCCTGGCGTTCCAGATGACCAGAAAGGCGGCAACTCCCGCGATCACGCAGGTCAGCTCGGACAGGACGTGGAACAGCGGGAGGTCGAAGACGGCAATGACGCAGAGCGCGGCAACGGACAGGGCCATGGAGGTCCGGCCGCCGGCCGGAAAGGCGGATGATGCGTCGGGCTTTACGGCGCTCATGCGGGAACGGATTCGGTCAGCCGGGTGCCGGCGCAACGACTGGCTTTGGCTTGATCGGAGGGCTCGAGGCGGTTCACTGAGACTCCATGCGGGGTGGGGCGACCAAGCGTGCCGCCTGGACAAGTCCTTACCATGTACGATTGCGCCGTTCCCGCGTCAAGGTGGGCGGTCACGACTCACGACAGGGGACCCGAATTGACACGGGCTGGCGACGGCGTTACTGCGCCGGCGATCGGAATTTTTCGGCCGGACGTCCGGGGCGGGGAAAAACGCCGTGACGGCAGGAGGTTGGCAGCATGAACCGGTTTTCCGTTCGGGGTGTGATCCTTGTCCTGGCCCTGTGGTGCCTGGCCGTGTCCTTCGGGGGCTGCGCCAGGAAAGCCCCGACGCCGGTTCCCGCCGCTCCCGTCCCTTCGGCCGCCGAACGTCTGGCCACCGGGAAAAAGGCTTTTTCGGCCGGAAAATACAAGGCCGCCCTGCCGGATCTGGCCGCCGCGGCCAGGCAGGACCCGGGGCTGGCCGAGGCCCATTTCTATCTGGGACTTTGCGCCGCCAAGACCGGCGACGCCGCGCGCGCCGTGACCGAACTTTCGCGGGCGGCCGCGACCGATGCCGCCGATCCGCGCCCGCTCGAGGCCCTGGGCATCCTGCAATACGGGGCCGGTGAGCGCCAGGCGGCGCGCACTTCACTCGACGCGGCCATCGACCGGGGATCGAAGAACGCCCAGGCCTTCTATTACCGGGCCAACCTGGCCATGACCGCCGGCGATTGCCGCCATGCCCTGGCCGCTTATCGCCAGGCCATGCGCCTCGACCCGGCCTTTGCCGCCGCCGGGGTGGAATACCAAAGCGCCCGCATGGCCTGCGCCAGGGCCGAGACGCCGCCCAAAGTCCCGGCTCCGTTCACGCCGAAACCCGCGCCCAGGTCCACCCCCGCTCCCAACCACAAGGCCGCGCCCGCGTCCAAGCCGGCATCCGCCGCCAAGTCCGTTCCGGCCACAGCTCCCGGCAAGGGGGGGCAGGCTTCGGCCGAGCCGGAAGCCTTGCCGGCCAAGACCCAGCCCCCGGCGGTCTCCCAGCCTTCCGTGACGAGCCCCGCTCCGGCAATGCCGTAGCCGCCGCCGGCTACAGCTTTTCCAGGCGCACGTCCTCCATGGGACGGCCGAGGAACCGTTCGCCGATCTCCCGGAATTTTCGCGGCACGTCCGTGACGTGGAACACATGGTGCGGCGCGTCTGGCGTGTCCGGGCCGTCCGGCGCGGCCAGCCCCAGGTAGCCCAGCACGGCGGCGGCGCGTTCGGCCACGGCCGTGGCCGAGTCTTGCAGGCGCACGCCCGGTCCCGCCACCTCGGCCAGAAGGGGAGCCAACAGCGGATAATGGGTGCAGCCAAGGATGAGCGTGTCGAGGTTCTCGGCCAGAAGCGGGGTCAGGTATTCCTCGGCCACCAGACGCGTGGCCGGGTGGGTCAGCCAGCCTTCCTCGACCAGGGGCACGAACAGCGGGCAGGCTTTCGAGGCGGTGAAGACTTCCGGACCGCCCAGGGCGGCCAGGGCCGATTCGTAGGCCCGGCTGGCAATGGTCGAGGGCGTGGCGATGATGCCGATGCGTTTGGTCCTGGTCGCGGCCAGGGCACTGGCCGCTCCGGCCGAGATGACCTCGAGGACCGGGGCCGGGGACAGGGCGGCGATGGCCGGCAGGGCCACGGCGGCCATGGTGTTGCAGGCGACGATCAGGAGCTTGACGTTTTTCGCCAGCAGAAAATTCGTGATCTGGCCGGCGTAGCGGGCCACCGTGTCCGGGGACTTGACGCCGTAGGGCACGCGGGCCGTGTCGCCGAAATAGACGATGGATTCGCGCGGCAGGCGGTCCATGACGGCCCGGACGACCGTCAGGCCGCCGACGCCGGAGTCGAAGATGCCGATGGGGCAGGAACTGTCACAATGCACAACGAAGCCTTTGGGCGCGGAGATGGTGTGTCGTCAAGGAGTTTTTCGAGGAGGATGCGAGAGGGGGACCCTTTTTGAAAAAAGTGTTCCCCTCTCGCGCTCTCCCCTCCCAAAAACGTTTAACGGTTACAGGCTGATAATGATAACGCTCTGTAATCGCTAAAAGTCTTTGGAAAGGGGGCCTGGGGGAAGAACCTTTCTGCAAGAAAGGTTTTCCCCCAGTACTCTTTTTACAAAGTCTCTTTTAACCGAAACGACTGATATCGGTCTTGCAGGCGTCGTCCCATTCCAGGCAGTCGAGGTCGGTGATGGCCTCGAATTCGTTCAAGCAGCGCTGGCATTTTTGGGCCACGGCCACCTTGCCGGCCTTGACGTCGGCCTCGGTCGCCTCGACCGTGACCTTTTCCCCGCAGCTCGGGCACACGGCCGTGAATTTCGCTTTCTTTTCCGCCACGTCGGACTCCTTTGACAGGTTTTTCCGCCCGGCCCGTCCCCGGGCTTCAGGCCAAGCATCGCCGCCAAGGGTAGCACCCGATCCCGGACGGAGGCAATGCACGCCGCCGTCCGACCGCAACCCGGCCGCATCCTTGACGCCTGTGCGCTCTCGAAGCATCATGGCCTATGTGATGCAATCCCAACACGGGAGGGGGCATGCGGACCACGGCCTATCTGCTTGAAAGCCTTGTCGCCGAGGGTGTGGGGCACACGTTTCTGGTCCCTGGCGGTCTTGTCGATCCCTTTTTGCCCGATCTCGCCGCCACGCCGGGCATGACGCCCATCGTGGCCGCCCACGAATCCGGCGCGGCCTACATGGCCGACGGCTATGCCCGGGCCTCGGGCCGCTTCGGCGTGGCCCTGGCCATCGGCGGCCCGGGCGTGACCAACATGGTGACGGCCGCCGCCTCGGCCCGGGCCGACGCCTCGCCGGTGCTTTTCGTCACCGGGCAGGTGCCGACCGACTGGGAAGGACGCGGCGGGTTCCAGGACTCCTCGCCGGCTTCGCTCAACGACGTGGAGCTGCTCTCTCCGGTCACGGCGCTGTCCCTTTCCGTGGAAAATCCGCACCTCGCCCACCATCACCTGCGGGCCTGCCTGACGCGCATGCTGGCCGGCCCCAAGGCCCCGGTCCACATGAGCCTGCCCCTGGACGTGCAGCGGGCGGAGGTGGCCTCGCCCTGGGAGCCGCTCGACGCCTCGATTTATCGGCCGCGTTTCGTCGACGGCAGCGCCGTGGAGCGGCTGTGGCGCGTGCTGGTGCCGGACGGCGGCGGCGAGGCCCCCACGCGGGTGGCCATCCTGGCCGGGGCCGGGGTGGAGAAATCCGGGGCCACGGACTGCCTGATCGCCTTTGCCGAGCAGTTCCAAATCCCGGTGGCCACCACCTTGCGGGCCAAGGGGGTGTTCCCGGAGGACCACCGTCTTTCGCTCGGCATCTTCGGCTATGCCGGCCACCGCTACGCCATCGAGACGTTCCTGTCCGGCCAGGTGGAGGTGCTCATCGTGCTCGGCAGTGGCCTGTCCCAGCGCGACACCCTTTTCTGGGACAGGAAGATGCTGCCCACGCGGGCCCTGGTCCATGTGGACGTGGACCCGACGACCATCGGCCGCACCTTCCATACCCACGTGCCCATTGTGGGGGATTGCCGGGCGGCGCTGTCCCTGATGATGGAGGGGGGCTCGGCCAGGGTCATGCACCTGCGGGCCGGCAACCAGTCGCGGGCGGCCTGGCTGGCCTCCATCCGGGCGGCCGGGCCGCGCGAGTACGACCCCGACCATGCCGCAAGCGACGCCGTGCCCCTGCACCCGGCGCGGGTGGCGGCCGAACTGCGCCGGGCCCTGCCCCGGGAGGCGGCCGTGGCCGTGGACTCGGGAGCACATCGGGCCTTTTTCGCCCATTATTTCAAGTCCTACGGTCCGAGAACCTATTATACGGCGTCCAACCTCGGCCCCATGGGCTGGGCCATCCCGGCGGCGGTGGGCATCAAGGCGGCCCTGGGCCAAACGCCTGTCGCCTGCGTGACCGGCGACGGCTGCATGCTCATGCACGGCATGGAGGTGGCCACGGCGGCCCGCTACGGCCTGCCGATCCTTTTCGTGGTGGTCAACAACAACGCCCTGGGCAACGTCTGGCTGCGGGCCATCCAGGAAGGCCCCGGCCCTGGATCCCTGGCCGAACTGCCGGGCCACGACTTTGCCGCCTTCGGCCGGGCCATGGGCGCGCGCGGCCTCACGGTGACCAGGCCCGAGGAACTGGCCCCGGCCTTTGCCGAAGCCCTGTCCGGAGAAGGACCATGCGTGGTGGACGTGCGCTGCGACAGACGCTTCACCACCCCCGTCACGCCCTACTCCGAAGCCAAGAAGGAATGGGTGGACGACGATTAGGGGATGGGGAGTGGAAAAGGCGCCGGGGGGAACCCTTTTCTGAAGAAAAGGGTTCCCCCCGGACCCCCTTCCCAAAAGACTTTTGGCGATTACAGGATATTGTCACTATCCATTTGTAACCGTTAAACGTTTTTGGGAGGGGAGAGCGCGAGAGGGGGACCCTTTTTTCAAAAAGGGTCCCCCTCTCGCATCTCATCCCGGAAAGAAATACTTCACCCCCGGGACGCGGCTGCCGATGGCGTACAGGAGCAGGCAGGCGGCGAAGGCCAGGGGCGTGTGGACGCACACGCTCATGAAGAGGCTGGTCGGGCCGATGAAGTGGGTCAGTCGGGAAAGCGCCAGGACGTGGTAGATGTAGACGGTGAAGGTCGCGCCGGCCAGAAATCGCAGCGTCTTGGGCGACGGCCCGGTGAGGCCTTGGAGGCACAGCTTGAACAGGCAGGCGCACAGGAGCAGCACCAGCGGCGAGGCGGGATCGTAAAAGCGCACGTCCAGCCGGCCGAAGGGCAGGGAAAAGTCGGCCGTGAGCCCGGCCGTGGCGACAATGGCGACGCCCATGCCGCATACGAGAAAGAGCGGCGGGACGCGCCGGGGCGAGGCGGCAAGCAGGTAGCCCAGGATGAAATAGCCGGTGTGCGGGAAAAAAAGCATGTTCGCGACCGGAATCGTCACATCCAGGAAGCGCAGCCAGGGCGCGACGACGCAGTATGCCGCCCACAGGGCCACGAACAGCCAGGCCGCGCGTTTGTCGGCGGCAATCGGCCGCAGGATCGGGGCGACAAGCGCCAGCCCCAGAAATTCCCACATGAACCACAGGTGAAAGCCCAGGTTGGCCCGCACATTGTAAAAGACGGTGTTGAAAAGCCCCGTCGGGTCGCCCTGGCTGATGGCCAGCGCCTTGTAGGCAACAAGGCCCCCCAGAAGCGGCAGGCCGTAGCGCAGGGCCACCCGGCCGAAATGGGCCGGCAGGGACGGGAAATCGCGGCGCAGCATCAGCGCCCCGCTGATCATGAAAAAAAGCGGCACGGCCTGGCGCGTGGCGGCGCTTAAAAGGTCGGCCGCCATCCAGGTCAGGGAATCATCCACCCGCTCGACGTTCGGCACCAGGGCGTGCAGCAGCACGACGCTGACGCAGCCGATGAGTTTCAGGGCGTCCAAAGAGCACAGGCGCTTATTCGGTCCGGCCGCAGGCGCGGTCGGGGCGACGGGAATGAGTGGCTGCACGCCGCGCACGGTAGGGCATGGCTGCCGAGGCGTCAAATGAGGAGGGGGAGGGAAGCGATGAGGATGCCGGGGGGAACCCTTTTCTGAAGAAAAGGGTTCCCCCCGGACCCCCCTCCCAAAAGACTTTTAATAATAGCTAATAGTTGGGTGCGTAAGGCTCGCCCCGTTATAAACTTTAGGAAGGGGAGAGCGCGAGAGGGGAGAACCCTTTCTTGAAAGGGTTTCCCCTCTCGCACTGTCTTCCTTAATCCTATCCTATCCTGTCCTATCCTAAACTATCCCTTGAGCGCGTCGTAGACGTTGCCCACGATTTTTTCCGAAGGGGTCAGGGTCTTTTCGCCGGGGGTCCATTTGGCCGGGCAGGCTTCGGCCGGGTGTTCGCGCAGGTGCAGGTTGGCCTGGCATTTGCGCAGCAGTTCGTCGGCGTTGCGGCCCACGTTGTAGAAGTTGACTTCCTTGGACACCAGCACCCCGTCGGGGTTGATGATGAAGGTGCCGCGAAGGGCCAGCCCGGATTCCGGATCGTAGACGCCGAAGTAGCGCGCGACCTGGCCGGTGGGGTCGGCGGCCATCTTGAATTTGACGTTTTCCAGCAGCCTTTCGCTGTTGCGCCAGGCCAGGTGGGCGAATTCGGTGTCCGTGGACACGGAGAAGACCTCGAAGCCCATCTTGGACAGTTCCGCGTGCTTGGTGGCGAGGTCGGCCAGTTCGGTGGGGCACACGAAGGTGAAGTCGGCCGGGTAGAAGACCAGGATGGTCCATTTGCCGGCTTTCTGGAGCTCTTCCATGGACATCTCGCCGAACCCGCCCTCGGTCGGGTCGTAGACCTTCATGGAAAAGTCGACCACTTCCTGGCCGACGGTGGCTTCGGGCACTTCGATGCAGCATTCCTCGTCGTATTCGTGTTCATGTTCGTGATCGTGCATGGGGACGTCCTTCATGTTTGGGGTTGCCGAAATCGGTCCGGTTCTCTTTGCAGCTTATGGACCGGCCGGGGACAAAAGGCAATATGCGTCGGTTACGGGCGGGGCCGTCTCTGGACAAGGTCCGCCCGAGCCGCTAGTTTTTGAAAATACACCACTCCGGGCCTACCCCTCAGGGAGGAACCATGTTGCATCCGCTTCTGTCGCCAAGGCGTGTTTTGTTCGCGGCGATTCTGTGCGCCCTGGCGCTTTTCGCCGCGCCGTCGTCGGCCCCGGCCCAGCAGGTCAATCCGTACGGGAATTGTTGCGTGGCCCAGGTGACCATGGACAACGACTCCGCCAACTCCTGGACCGTCATCTGCGGTTCCTGCGCGACCAATCCCGGCCGCTACACCGTAACCCAGCCGGACCCGGCCAAGCTTGTTTTTCTCGGGCCGAACGGGGTTTCGGCCGGCAGTCCGTATGACGCGGCTGTGGCCATCTGCCGCTGTCCCTCCCAGAACGCTCGCCGGGCCTGGGAGAAGAAGATGCGGACGTTCGAGGGCAACTAGCCCGAGGTGCTTTGGGAAAGAGTTCGGTGTTTTGTCAACAGAAATAACGTGTTGTGACATGGTATGCCAGGTTTTGCGCTGTCGTTGCCTGGAGTCGGAGCCGGTTCGTCCCGGAAATGGGCCGGCCGGTCGGGTGTCGTTCATGGGCACACCATGGCCATGTTTTCGGGAAAAGGCAATAGGATTGATTCCTATTTTCATCTAAAGACCATTTTTTTGTAGCGGGAACGGCGTGGCGTCGGCGTCGTCGTTCCCGTTCGTCGGAGGAATCATGCGTGTTGTCGCGTTGCGTCTGCTTGTCTCCGTCCTGTTGGCCGCAAGCCTGGGGCTGGCCGGTTGTGCCGGGCGTCCGGCCCCGGCCGCGCCTGTCGATCCCCAGTCCGTGCGCACGGTGCGCGCGGCGCTGCTCAATTTGCTGTCCTGTCCGAGTGTGACCTGTTCGGTGGTCGAAGACCTGCACGCCGGGGAAAAGGTGGCGTTGCTCACCCCCGAGATCAACGGTTGGTATCAGGTCCGGGTGCTGGGCGACGGCCGGGAGGGGTATTTGCAGGCGCGGTTTCTCGGCCGTTAGGGCGGGATTGTCAAAAAAAGAAATAGTGTTTTTTATAATACTGGAGCAGAATATCTCCCCTGCGGCAGGCGTGGGAGCGCCACGCGGGGAGGCGGCAGAGAGAAAGGTTCGGGCGCGCCCGGACGGATGACGCCGGCTGGGCGGAGGGTCGGCCTGTGCCGTAGTAAGGCTTTCTCCGGATGACGCCCGCGGCGGCGTCACTGCTGTGACCGCATCCTGATGCGGCAAAGCGCGGCATGCAGTGTTGCCGGCCGCGTCTGGTTGGTGTTGCGCTTTTGTCCGCAACGCGGCCGTCCGCAATCGTCTTGTGTTTCAAAAAATACGACTTTTTCTTTCTCCCGCCAGGTGTGTCGTTTTTTATCGACATGCCGGGCTGTTGCCTTTGTCGCAATGGCGCTCGCCCGGGTGCCGTTGCGGACTGGGATTGTCGGGATTTGTGAAAATATTATTTTTCAAGCGCCGAAACAGTGGCAAATCGCCTGTCGCGTCGCGAAGCGGCTTTGCAAGAAAGATATTTTCACTTACTGTCCGTTCATGTTGTAACAATGGATGGTTCCCTTTTTCACAAAAGACTCTCCCGGGACCTCCCGGCGGCCATCGGAGGTGCGTATGCGACTGCGACTGTCCCTCACCGGCAAGATCATCGCCTTGCTCCTTTTTACCGTCCTCCTGCTCACGGCGGCCATCTCCCTGACCGTACACCATTACCTCTCCGCCGGGCTCAACCGCATCAGCCAGCAGCAGATCAACAGCAAGGCCGACGCCGTGGACTTCATGCTCAAGCAGGCCGGGCAGGAGGTCAAGGGCGCGACGTTCATGCTGGCCACGCGCCCCGATGTGGTGGCGGCCGTTGCGGCTGGGGACAAGGCCAAGCTGGTGGAGATCGCCAAAGAGGCCCAACGGGAATTGCGCATTCAGTTCGTGACCATCGCCAATGCCCAGGGCGTGGTCCTGGCCCGCAGCCATTCGCCGAAATCGGGCGATTCCATCAAGAAACAGATCAACGTGCAAAAGGCTCTGACCGGACAGGCCTCGCTTGGGCTGGAAGAAGGCACGGCCGTCAAGTTTTCGCTGCGTGCCGGGTGTCCCGTCAGGGTGGACGGCAAGGTGATCGGCACCGTGACCACGGGCATCAACCTTTCCTCCAGCAATGCCTTCGTGGATGAGATCAAGAAGGTGCTCGGCACGGAATGCACCATCTTTTACGGCGATACCCGCGTGGCCACCACCATCGAGCGCGGCGGCAAGCGGGCCATCGGCACCCGCATGGACAACCCCGAGGTGCTCGATACGGTCATCACCAAGGGCAATCGCTTCCTCAAGATCAACAAGATCATCGGCCGGGACTACAACACGGCCTACTGGCCCATGGTCGGGGCCGACGGCAAGATCACGGGCATGCTTTTTATCGGCAGCGAGCGCGACGGTATCGCGGCCACGGAACGCACCATCTTCTATTCCGTGCTGGCCGCGTCCAGCGTGGTGGCCCTGGTGGTGCTGGTGGTGGGATTTTTCACCGCCCGGGGCATGACCTCGCCGTTGCGCCGAGTCATCGAGCTGGCCCGCAAGGTGGCCAAGGGCGACTTGGAGGCCAAGCCACAAGGGCGTTTTTCCGGCGAGATGGGCGACCTTGTCGGCGCCATCGAGAAGATGGTGTCGGGCCTTAAGGCCAAGATCGCCGAGGCCGAGATCATGAGCCAGGAAGCCGGCGAGGAGGCGGCCCAGGCCGAGATCGCCCGCAAGGAGGCCGAACAGGCCCGGGAACAGGCCGAGGTGGCCAAGCGGGAAGGAATGCTGGAGGCGGCCGATCAGCTCGGCCATGTGGTCGAGAGCATCATCGACGCCTCGGGCGAGCTGGAAAACCAGGTGGATCATGTGCGCAGCGGCGCCGACCAACAGCGCGACCGCCTGCGCGAGGTGGTGGAAGCCATCTCCCAGATGACGTCCACCGTGCTCGACGTGGCCAAGAACGCCTCCCGGGCCGCCCAGTCCGCCGATGACACCAAGTCCAAGGCCTCGGCCGGGAGCTCCGTGGTCGAGGATTCCGTGCGTTCCATCGGCCGGGTCAACACCGTGTCCACGGACCTCAAGACCGCCATGAGCGCGCTGGGCGAACAGACCCAGGCCATCGGCCGCGTCATGTCCGTCATCTCCGACATCGCCGACCAGACCAACCTGCTGGCCTTAAATGCCGCCATCGAGGCCGCCCGGGCTGGCGAGGCCGGACGCGGCTTCGCGGTCGTGGCCGACGAGGTGCGCAAGCTCGCCGAAAAGACCATGACCGCCACCAAGGAAGTGGGGCAGGCCATTGTCAGCATCCAGCAGTCCGTGGCCGGCAATATCGAGAATGTGGACAAGGCGGCCGTGGCCGTGTCCGAGGCCACCGGGCTGGCCGAGAAGTCCGGCGGCGTGTTGCGCGAGATTCTCGATCTGGCCGAGACCAGCGCCCGGGAGGTGGCCGGCATCGCCGCCGCCGCCGAACAACAGTCGGCCGCGGCCGAGCAGATCAACAAGGCCATGAACGAGGTCAGCGAGGTGGTGGAATCCACCAGCTCCGGCATGCACGAATCCGCCCAGGCCGTGCACGCCCTGGCCGACCTGTCCGGCGACATGGATCAGATTATCGAAAAGCTGCGCAAGGCCTGAGAAGGCAGCGGAACGCCGCGCCGGCGGAGGGGACTTTCCCTGGAAGGTCCCCTTCTTACGTCTTGTCGGACTGGACCGTCCGCTTCGACGGCCGGGCGGTCCAGTCCCGATCGGGAGGCCTCGTCCGTGCCCTGGCCAGGACGGGGAAGCCCCCCCGCTTCGGGGGGAATGCCGAACCGGGGCGGCGCGTCACCGCCCGGGGCGGCCGAGAGCCCGGACCAGGGCGTCGTATTGGCGCAGCTGTTCGGCCAGAAAGCCCTGTTCGCCATGAAAGGCCAGGGCCTTTCGCGGACAGGTCAGAAAGCAGTACAGGCAGCCCAGGCAGTCCGGATGCCCGCCCTGCGCGGCAACCTCTGCCGGGTCCAGGCCGGACGGGCAGAAATCCCGGCACACCCCGCAGTCGTCGCAGGCCGCCCGGTCAAGGCTGAGCCCGTCGCAGCGCATCTCCTCGCGGCAAAAAACGTCCTGCCGCAGGCCCGTCTTGAAAAGCAGCGCCCCGAACCAGTCCGTGCCGGCCAGGTAGCGGAAAAGGGCCGTGTTGCGCACGGCCAGGAAATACTTCTGCCGGACCGGGCTGTGGATGAAGCTCGCGATCCTGCCGGCGACCGGCGGGGCGAACGGACGCCCGGCTAGAAGCGGCAGGGCGCGTCCGTCGCAAAAGGCGTCCATTGCCGGCGTGACCAGGCCTCGTCGGCGGGCCTCGGCCAGGGGCCGCACCTTCTCGGCCGGGAATTCGGCCATTTTGGCGCAGGCCAGGTCGATCAGGTAGGGATTTTCCCCGACAATCAGCGTGTCCAGGCGCAGCGGCGTGCCGCGCGTGGGGCCGAGCCCCTCCATGGCGACGAGGGCGTCCACGATATGCAGGCCCGGGCGCACGGCGAGGTTCAGGTTGACGATGTTGGCGGCCAGGCTCTGGTGGGTCTTTTTCTTGTTTTCCTGGCCGACCAGGCAGCCCATGAGGTTTTTGAGGCATACGGACATGCCGGCCTCGAAATGGGTCTTGAGCTTGGGCAGGTTGATGACCAGCGCCGCATCGACCACCGGCGCGGCCACCATGGCCGTGACCCCGTTTTCAAAGGCCACGGGCCGGCCCGGGGCGTCGTTGAGGTCCAGCACCGGGCAGCCGAAGCGCGCCGCCGCCTTGTCCACCATAAGCCGCCCGATGACGCCGATCCTGTTGCGGTAAAAGCCGGAATTGGTCCCCTCGCCGACCGTGACGTCGCTGTAGCCGGCGTCGCGCAGGTACCCGAGCAGGGCGCAGAGCAGGCGCAAATCCGTGGTGTTGCCGGTCAGCGCGTTCATGTTGGCGTTGAGATTGGGCTTGACCAGGATGGGCGCGGCCCGGTCGGCGGGAAAAACGTGGGCATAGGCGGGCAGGACGTCGGCCAGGGCCCGGGCCGCCTGGGCCAGGGATGCGGCCCGGCGGATATCCAGGCGGAATGCGGTCATGGGCGCTCCGGGGCAGGGGTTGGCGTTGCAGGGACGGCGGCAGGCCGCTGCCCGATCATAGGCCATGGCGGGGCCGGAGCGCCAGGGGGAAGGGGGCGTGTCCTGCCGGCGGGCGTCAGACGGCGGCCGCGGCCACGATGCGGGCCACCACCGCGTCCTCGGTCAGCTCCGAGGTGTCGATGACCAGGGCGTCCGGGGCGGCCACAAGCGGCGCTTCGGCCCGGCCCTGGTCCTTCGCGTCGCGGCGGCGGATGGCCGCCAAAATGGCCTCGTAGTCGGCCGGCTTGCCCAGGGCGGTAAGCTGGAGCACGCGGCGCTCGGCCCTGACCTCGGGCCTGGCGGTGAGGAAAAACTTGTGGCGCGCCTCGGGGAAGACCACCGTGCCCATGTCGCGGCCTTCGGCCAGGAGGTCCGTGGCCGCGCCAAGGGCCTGCTGGGCCAGCCGCAGCCGCCGCCGGACCACGGGCAAAACGGCCAGGTTCGAGGCCCAGCCGCCGACCTGCTCGGTGCGGGCGGCATCGGGCAGGGGCGCGCCGTCGACCAGCAGCACGGTGTCCGCGCCGGAGCCCTTGAGAGCGAAGACCATGGCGGCAAGTTTTGCGTCGATGGTCGCCTCGGGCAGCGCATGCCCGCCTTCCCCCAGGGCGAGGGCGAGCCCCCGGAACATGGCCCCGGTGTCCAGGTAGGCCACGCCAAGGGCCCCGGCGGCCCGGCGGGAAACGGTGGTCTTGCCCGCCCCGGCCGGGCCGTCGATGGTCACGATGCGGCGCATATCAGAAGCCATGTTCGATGGCGTCCTTTATTGCGGCCAGAAACATGGCGTTTTCCTCGTCGTTGCCGATGCTCACGCGCAACAGTTCGGGCAGGCCGTAGCTCTTGAGCGCCCGCACGATGATGCCGCGCTTCAAAAGCGCCTCGAAGAGTTCCAGGGCGGGGACCGGGGGCTTTAACATCAGGAAGTTGGCCTGGGACGGATAGACATGGCAGCCGAGCTGCGTGAGCTTTTCGGTCAGCAGCTTGCGGCCCCGGACCACGGTATCGAGGCTGGCCTGCAAAAAGGCGGTGTCCTCGAGGGCGGCCATGCCGGCGGCCTCGGCCAGCAGGTTGACGCTGAAAGGGAGCCGCACCCGCAGCAGGTAATCGGCCAGCCAGTCCGGCATGACGCCGATGCCGAGCCGCAGCCCGGCCAGGCCGAAGAGCTTGGAAAAGGTGTGCAGCACGACCACGTTGTCGCATTGGCCAAACCGGGGCAGCACGGAATATTCGGCCGCCGGCTCGGCGAATTCGGCATAGGCCTCGTCGACCACGAGCAGCGCCCTGGGCGGCAGGGACCGGGCAAAGGCGAGCACCTCCTCGGCCGGCACGGCATGGCCCGAGGGGTTGTCGGGATTGGTCAGAAAGACCAGGGCGGTGTCGTCGTCGCAGGCCGCGCGAAGCCCCGGCAGGTCGAAGCTGAAATCGGCCTTGAGCGGCGCCTGGCGCAAGGTCACGCCGCACAGCTTGGTCTGCTGCACGTAGATGGAAAAGCAGGGCGAAAAGGCCACCACATTGCTTTTGCCCGGCTCGCAGGTGACGCGCACGAGCAGGTCGATGATCTCGTCCGAGCCGTTGCCGGCCACCACGCATTCGCGGGGCACCTTGTGATGGGCGGCCAGGGCCGCCACCAGGGCCGGATTGCCGGCCCTGGGGTAGCGGAAGACCATGTCGCCCTTTCTGGCCAGCACGCGCTTGACGAGCGGCGAGGCCCCAAGGGGGTTTTCATTGCTGGCGAGTTTGACCACGCGGGTCAGCCCGTAGCGCTCCCTGATCTCTTCCATGGATAGTCCGGGAGCGTACGGGGTGAATCCCCGCACCGCCTCGCGGACACGGTCGCTTGGCTGCATGAACGACGGCTCCGTATTGCGATAGGCTCTATAGTGGTTGCTCGGGTCGTGCCCTCGAGATCAGCGTAGACGGATCTCGAGGGCGATATGCTCGAATACTTAATTTTTAACGGGCGTAACCCTAGGCTGCCGCGTGCGGCTTGACGGTGAGCACGGGGCAGGTGGCGGTTTTGACCACCTTTTCGGCCACGGAGCCGAAGATGATCCGGTCGATGCCGGTGCGGCCGTGGGTGCCCATGACGATCATGTCGGCATGCTGGCTGTCGGCGGCCTTGAGGATCTCCTCGGCCGGGTAGCCGGTCAGCACCAGGCCGCGCGCCGGCAGGTCCTTGAAGTTCTCGGTGGTGAAATCGTTCATGGTGGTTTCGGCCGAGGCGACCACGTCGCCGACAAAGGTGTCGAGCGCGGCCTGGGGCACGTTGAAGCCCACGTATTCGGCCAGGGACGGGGCCACGTAGACGCAGATGATCTCGGCCTTGGCGGCCCGGGCCAGCGTGGCCGCGTATTCGGCCACGAGCGGGGAGCCCTCGGAGAAATCCACGGCGCACAGAATTTTTTTCAGGGCTGGCATGGCAGCGCCTCCTTGGTTTGACCAGGCTTGCTTCCGCTTAAGTCCCGGCGATATTGTCCGAAAAGTATGGGACAAGCCCGGTCGGGCAAAGATGCCAAAGTGGATGGCAATAGACAAGGCGTTTCACCTGTCTTATGCAATCAAACGCCGAGCAACGCGCAAGACCTGCGACGGGGCAAAATTTGCCTGGTTACGAAAAAATAATTTTTAGTAATATCAGCATGTTCATGGAATATCGGGAGCTGGCAGGCTCCTTGCATGCCGAAAAGAAACGTTAACGCGGGGGAAGGCCGATGAAAATCCAAAATGACCAATTGACCGCCCTGCAGCAGACTGCGGCCAAGTCCGCTGGGACGAAGGACGGTTCGGACGCCTTCGCGGCGCTTTTGGCCAAGAAAGTCGGCGATGGCCAGTCGACCCAGGATTCGGGGCTTACGGCGCCTCCCCTGGCCGGCTATGCCGCCCTGGATGTGTCCGCCGCGCAAGGCACGGACGCTGCCGAGGCTTCGGGTCAACTCAGCGAAGAAGAGCAGGCGGTTATGAAAAACATGGACTCCCTGCTGGCCAAGTGGGAAGACTATGCCGATCAGCTGGCCTCGGGCTCCGGGGGGGATTCCCTCAAGCAGGCCTATGGGGTGCTGGAAAACATTGAAACCGGCGTCAAGCAGCTCAAGGACGATCTGCCAAGCGATGCCAACACGGGGCTCGGTTCCCTGGTCAACGAACTGGAAGTCATGACCGTAACCGAAAAGATCAAATTCAACCGGGGCGATTACATCTAATAATTCGCACCGGCGCGTATTCCCCTGCAGGACGGGGCCGGCGTGCCGCCGCCGGCTCCGCTCCGCCTCCAGACGTCGCGCGCTCGCGCCCGTTTTCGTCGCTTCCCCGGAGGCGGTTTTTTTGTGGGCGAGGGGCCGCAGCCGCTTAGGCCGCCGTGGCCGGAAATTCCCGCAGCACCTCGTGGCGCGCGCCATGCTCCGAAAGCACCGAACGCCACAGCGTCACGGCGGCAACGGGCACGGGCGGCCACTGCGCCTGCGTCAGCAGCGCCAGCATGGCCGGCCAGTCGCCGCCGCGTTCCGGTTCGCCTATCCGGGCCAGGGTCAGGTGGGCGGCAAAGGGGGTGTCTTCCGGCGCGATGCCGAGCGGGGCCAGGGCCGCGTCCACGGCTGCGGCGAGTTCCCGGCATTCCGGCGCCCCTTCCCGCAGTCCGGCCCAGACCACCCGGGGCCGTTTCGGGCCCGGGAAAAAACCGCCGCCGGCAAGGTCCAGACGAAAAGGCGCGAACCGTATGCCGGCCAGCGCCTCGCCAACGGCCTCGATGCCGGCAGGCCCCGTAACGGGCGTCTCCCCGAGGAACTTGAGGGTGATGTGGGCTTGTCCGGCCCGCACCCGGCTCATGCGGCCGCGGCACAGCGGCGCGAGCGCCGTCCCGAGCCTGCCGGCCATATCCTGGCAGGACTGCGGCAGGGCAAGGCCCACAAAGGCGCGGACATGGTCCATAGGCGGGCTCCCGGGCGGCCGGTCACTTCTTGGCGGGCTTTTGTGGCGTGGGCGGAAATTCGGTGAAGTAGCGTTCCACGAATTCGTCCATGACCAGGGCCGGCTTTTCCTTTTCGATCAGCTTCTTGTCGAAAAAGCGGATATCGCGTGACGTGGCGGGGTAGGGCCACAGGAAGATGGACTTGTTGAAATGTTCGGCCAGGAAGGGGACCAGTTCGTGGGCGAAGGAATCCCGGAAGATCACGGCCGTGGGCTTGGAGGGATCATGGGTGTCCATGATCACGGTGGGCTGGAAGTAGGGCGGGGTGGGACGGGCCTCGGTGGTGGCCACGGCCTTACGCGTGAAACGCGGCGTGAAGGTCACCCGGCTTTCGGGGAAAAAGTCGCCGAGGGCCAGCATGCTGGCCAGGCCGCCGCTGAGGTCCGGGGTGATGCTGATGTCGAAATCCCCCCGGATTTCCGGTTCGAACTGCGGGAACCACTTGTCCAGGCGCTTCATGATCGCCACATACCCGGCAAAGGCCCCGAACGTCGTCCAGTGGGTGTCGGTGCGGTAGTAGGCCAGGGCCTGGCGTTTGACCTTGGCCATGATGGGCCGCAGATCGAGGACCTCGACGCCCGCCCCGGTCAGCGCGTTCACGATCTGGTCGGTGCGGCTTATGGGGCTCACCTTGTTATACTGCGGCGGCAGGAATTCCGGATACACGGTGTGCTTGTTGGGCGCGACCACGATCAGGTAGCGGATGCCGCGCTCGGCCAGCCAGTCCTGCCGGTCCTTGTAGACCTTGACCCAACGGGCCAGTTGGGCCGGGGTGAAAAGCTTCACCGCCCGGAAGTCCTGGATGACGTTGAGCTCGTTGTTTTCCTGGGACAGGAACAGCCAGTCGCCCTGGCCCTTGATGACGGTCTGGTACTGGTTGGAGGAGCGCAACAGGAAGATGTCGAGGATATTTTCCAGGCGGACCAGCTCCCGGCGGAAGCCGAATGTCTTTTCCAGATAGCCGCGCTGGAGCACGTTGAAGGATTTGAAAAGCTGGGACAGCGAGAAGTCCGGCAGCTGGTTGGGATCGTTCTCCATCAGATACACGTCCGGGGCCAGGTCGAAGATATGGTCGGCCACGGGCAGGCAGATCAGGCACACGAACAGGGCAACGCCGAGGACGACAATGACCTTATGGGTAAACGTAGGGGCCACGCTCATGCAAGACCTTAGAACTGAAAGTAAATGAACGGATTATGCGTGCCGCTGGCCAGGGACATGGCGCACAGGATGAAAACCGCCGGCATCACGACGAGGCTGACGACGGCCTCCAGGCCATCGTCGAGCGCCACGGGCCCAAACCGGCGCAGGGCCAGCAGGCGGCCGCGTACGCCCTTGATCCAGGGGATGACCGGGGTCGCGCCGATCACGGCCGCCACCAGCACGATGGCCACCTTGGGGTTGAGGAAAAGGCCCACGTGCCATTCCACGCCCGATCCCTGGGCGAAGCCGGCCATGGCCTTCAGGTAGTTCAGCGCCACCGGCAGGGATTCGGCCCGGAAAAAGACCCAGGCCACCATCACCACCAGCAGGGTGTAGATATGGGCGATGAGCCGCGGGCCCTGGGTCACGCGTTTGGCCAGGGGAAAGCGCTCGATCACCGAGAACAACCCGTGGAACATGCCCCAGATCACGAAGTTCCAACTGGCCCCGTGCCACAGGCCGCACAGGAAAAAAACCATGACCAGGTTGAAATACATCCGGGACGTGCTGCACCGGTTGCCGCCAAGCGGAATGTAGAGGTAATCGCGGAACCAGGTGGAAAGGGAGATGTGCCAGCGCCGCCAGAATTCCTGGATGGAGCGCGACACGTAGGGATAATTGAAGTTTTCCATGAACTTGAACCCGAACATGTGGCCCAGGCCGATGGCCATGTCCGAGTAGCCGGAAAAGTCGAAATATATTTGCAGCGTGTAGCACGTAATGCCGAGCCAGGCCACGGGCGTGGTCAGATGCTCGGCCGGGATGGCGAAGATCTTGTCCGCCGGCAGCCCCACCACGTTGGCGATCAGCACTTTCTTGCCCAGGCCGATGATGAAGCGGTTGATGCCCTGGGAAAACCGCTCCAGACCCACGGTTCGGTGGGTAATCTGGGAGGCGATATCCTTGTAGCGGATGATGGGGCCGGCCACGAGCTGGGGGAAAAGCGAAATGTAGAGGGCCGTGTTGGGCAGTGACATCTGCGGCGGCGTCTGCCGGCGGTAGATGTCCATCAGGTAGGAAATGCAGTGGAACGTGAAAAAGGAAATGCCGATGGGCAAATGCACGGCGCCGACCGTCATGGTCGGCAGGCCGAATTCGCTCAAGACCAGGTTGCAGTTGGCCACGAGGAAATTCGTGTACTTGAAAATGACAAGGAGCAGCAGGTTGAAGGTGATGGCCACCGCCATCTGGCGCTTGGCGTTGTTGCGCTCGTGGGCTTTGTAGATCCATATGCCGAACAGATAGTTGGCCAGGATCGAAACCAGCATGATGACGACATATTCGCCTTCACCCCAGGTATAGAAAAAAAGGCTCGCCGCCAGTAGAATCCAGTTGCGCAACCGTCCGAAGGTCACACAGGAAAAATACAGCGCCAGCACGAGCGGCAAAAAATAAAACAGAAATGAAGCGGAGCTAAATACCATGATTGGGTTTTGGGGTAGGGGGTTTGCGACGCGGCCGCCAAATCGTGGCGTCGGCGCGGAAGGCGAAAGCGCGTCACGCCCGCGCGTCCTCACGTGGGTGTTCGCTCTTACCCAAGCAGACGAGGTTTGACAACTCCCGGCTCCTCTCCCCCTTGCTTTGGGCGGCAACTCCGCTACAACAGGTCATGCCAACGGAAATCCCCCACCTCGAGGCCGCCCGCCGGCTGCTGGCCGGCCTGGATCCCGCCTGCGTCTGGCGTCCGGTGTACAGCCCCGATGGAACCCTCCTCGCCTCGGGGCACGGCCCCGGCCCGGACGAGCTCGAAAGCTACGTCGGCAACCTCGATGTGGCCGGCAAATCCGTGGTCGACCTCGGCTGCAACCTGGGCTACTTCGCCTTCCGGGCGGCGCGGCGCGGCGCGACCAGGGTGCTTGGCTGCGACGTCGACCCCGGTGTCATCCGCGCCGCCAGGGAGCTGGCCCGCCTGCACGGGCTGGACAATGTGGAATTTTCCGCCTGCGACTTTCTGTGCGAACCACCCGACACGCCCCCCTGCGAAATGGCCATGCTCATCGACTTCATCGGGCGCGGCGTCATCACCAAGGGCCGGCTCCAAAGCGTGGCCGCCGCCGCCGTGGCCTGGGCCTCGGATGAACTTTTTTTCACCTTGCGCCCCGCCTACCGGCTTGACGATCTGCCCGCATCCCCGGCCGAACTGAAACGCCTCTACCCCGGCCATGTGCGCGACGGGCATTTTCACCTGGCCGATGCCCTGGCCGAACAGCTCGGCCCCCATTGGTCGCCACAACGCCTTACCGGCAGCGGCCGGGTCAAGACGGCGCTGCTTTTTACGCGAGTCGGGTAAGGCGGAGCAGGGGCTCTGCCCCTGCGACCCCGCCAGGGCGCTGCCCTGGACCCGCCGGGGGACTTGATGTCCCCCGGACCCCCCCTTACCGGCGAAAAAGTCCCTTCAGCCCATGCGGTTCGCAGCGCAGGTACTGGTTCGGCGCGTCGACCTGGTCGCCCAGGGCGGCGGCGGCGTGCCAGGGCCAGCGCGGGTCGTAGAGCATGCCCCGGGCCAGGGCGACCATATCGGCCTGGCCGGTGACGACGATGGTTTCGGCCAGGGCCGGGTCGGTAATGAGCCCCACGGCGATGGTGGGCAGGCCGGTTTCGCGGCGGATGCGTTCGGCGAAGGGGACCTGGTAGCCGGGCGCGACGGGGATTTGTTGCTGCGGCGACAGACCGCCGGAGGAAACGTGGATGTAGTCGCCGCCGCATTTCTTGATTTCGCGGGCAAAGGCGACGCTGTCCTCGATGTCCCAGCCGCCGGGGACCCAGTCCGTGGCCGAGATGCGAACGCCGAGGATGCGGTTTTGGGGCAGGGCCTTGCGCACGGCTTTGATGATGCGCAGCGGGAAGTGCAGGCGGTTTTCGAGGCTGCCGCCGCAGTCGTCGTCGCGGGTGTTGGAAAGCGGCGAAAGAAACTGGTGCAGCAGGTAGCCGTGGGCGCAGTGGATTTCCACGCCGGCCAGATCCAGGGCGTCGGCGCGTTTGGCGGCGTCGCCGAAGGCCTGTTCGATGCGGCCGAGTCCGGCGGCGTCGAGGGCGTGGGGCGTGATTTCTTCCGGTTCGTAGGGGATGGCCGAGGGGGCGTCGGGCACCCAGCCGCCTTGGGCCGGGGAAATTTGCGCGCCGCCGTCCCAGGGGGTGGCCGTGGACGCCTTGCGGCCGGCGTGGGCGAGCTGCACCAGGATGGGGATGGGCGCGCAGGCCCGCACAACGGTCAACGTGCGGCGCAGGGAGTCTTCGTGGGGTTTGGACCACAAGCCCAGGTCCTGCGCCGAAATGCGCCCCTGGGACTCCACGGCCGTGGCTTCGATGACGAGGGCCCCGGCTCCGGAGATGGCCAGATGGCCGAGATGCATGGCGTGCCAGTAGGTGGGGTGGCCGTTTTCGGCCGAGTATTGGCACATGGGCGCGACGATGATGCGGTTTTTAAGCGTTCGCGGCCCGATTTTGACGGGGGAAAAAAGGACACTCATGGGTACGCCTCCGGATGTTTGCCATTTTGTAGCGCCGGCGGCGGCGGGCAACAAGGGGCGGCGGCGTTTTTTACGGCACTACAAAATGAGCAGGGCGGAAAGGAGCGCCAGCCCCAGGGCCGCGCCGCACAGGGCGGGCGTACTGGGAACGAGGCTGCGTCCGGCCTCTCGCCCTGGATAGAGGGCCAGGGCGTCCCCGCCCAGCCAGGCCGCGGCCAGGGCCGGCAGATGGGGAAAGAGGTTTCCCGTCATTCCCTGATAGGCCAACAGCAGCCCCAGGAACACGCCCGCTTCGGCCATGCCGGCGGCCAGGTTTCGGGACTCGTCCCCCCGCAGTCCCGGCAGGCTGGCGCGGCCGGCCAGGGCCGCGAGCACGGCGATGCACAGGGCCAGATAGGTGAGCGCCGTGGACAGCGCCCTGGCGCCGCCGCCGAGGACCGTGCCGATGGCCGCCGGTACGGCGGGGACCGCCGTCACGGGGCATCGCCACTGCCAGGCGGCAAGGCGCAGCTCGATAAGTCCCGACATAGGCAGCAGCAGCACGAAGCCAAGGGCCATGACCGACAGCCAGGTTTCGGGAGCGCGGCCGCCCGGCGATCCGGCGGCGCAGAGGATGCCGGCCACGCAGCAGGCAAGTCCCATATCCAGGCTGGCGTTGAGCGGCGTGAGCTTCGGGATGGCGACAAACTGGACGAAAAGCGCGCCGAGGGCGGCCGCGCTGGCCAGTGCGGCGGGCAGGCGGGCTCCCTTTTTTCCTTCCTGGCGACAACCGACGGCTCCGGTCAGCGTCCAGACGAGTCCCAGGCACAGCCCCAGGGGGATGAAGGCGCCAAGGGCGGACCCCGCCACGGCCAGGGGCGAGAGGGCGGCCGCGTCGCCGACGATCATGCCCGGCCGGGCCAGACGCGGCAGCAGCAGGGAAACGGGCAGGCTGATGGCAAAAAAGCCGAGCGCCGGCCCGAGGAGGTTGGCCGGATCGCTTTCGGGCCAGAGCCGGCGGGGCAGGGTCGCGCCGGCGGCGATAGCCAGGGGGAGCAGGGCCAGGGCGGCGCCCATGGCGGCTTCGTTGCCGCAGTAGGCCAGCAGCAGTTCGCGCAAAAGCAGGCAGGTCGCGCCGGCTCCTGCGAATCCCAGGGCCAGGGCGGCGGGCAGGGGCCGTCCGGTATGAAGCGTTTGGCTAGTCATAAAAAGAGCTTGCAAAAGCGGGCGAACAGGGTTGTCGCTTCGTCCGGTGCCCCGGGGGCTTGGGCGGAGCGGTTGGCGGCGGCGCGGGCGGTAAAAATCGCCCGTACGCGGTCGATGATTTCGGGATGGCGGGCCAGGACCATGCGAAATCCCTCCCGGTCCACCTCCAGGCCCCGCGTGGGCTCCACGGCGCGCACGTCGGCCTGGCGTGGTTCGCCGGTCAAAAGGGCCATCTCGCCGAAAATCTGGCCCGCCGCCAGCCGGGCCACTTCCTTGCCGTCGATGACCACGGCCACAAGCCCGGACAGGATAAAGCACATGGTCGTGCCCTGTTCGCCCTTGGCCACGATGGTCTGGTCCGGGGAAAACTGGCGGATCACGGACACCCGGGCCAGCATCTCCATTTCCGCGTCGGTGAGGCCGGAAAGCAGCTCGACCTCGCTTAAGGCGGCCAGTCCCTCGGGGTGGCCGCGATCGGGGTCGGGGGCGTCCATGATGACGCGCCGGGCCGGGGGCGGTATTTCGATGCCGCGCTCGACAAACTGGTACCAGACGGTGGAAAGCACGGCATCGGCGGTGTTGAGGCGCGTATGGAAGCCGCGGATGTAATACACGGCGGCATACACGACCCGGTCGGCCTGGATCTCGTGCAGCCGGGCCCGGGGCGGAGGATTTTTCAGGACTCCTTCGGCCCGGGTCAGGGCCGTCTGGATGGCCGATTTGACCTTGACCGGCGGCGCGTCCGGGGGGGCCGGCACATAGACGATCTGGCACAAGGTGCCGTCCGGGCGGCTGTAGTTGACGAGGCGTTCCTTGGCCACGGCATTGTTGGGCAAAAACACTTCGGAAGCGGCGAGGGTCATCACCTTGGTATAGCGCCAGGTGACTTCCGTGACCCGGCCTTCCACATCGCCGAGCTTGATCCAGTCTCCCTCGACAAAGGGTTTTTCCACCTGGAGCAGCAGGCCGGAAAACAGGCTGCCGATGGTGTCCTGCATGGACAGGCCGATGACGGCGGTGAGGATGGCCGAGGAGGTGAGCAGGGACCCGAGCTGGATATCGAGCAGTTGCCGCAGTCCCCAGCCCACGAGCACGGCCAGGATGCAGAATTTGAGCAGGTCCTGAAGGATATGGCGGCCGGGCCGGCCGGTCCCCCGGGAGGGCACGAGGTGGGTGTAAACGAAGTCCACGCCATGGCAGGCGGCCAGCCAGATCATGACCAGCGCGGCCATGGTCATGGCGGTTTCCCCGGAGGCGGCGGCGTTGGCCGGCAACAGCCAGGACAGGCCCCACAGGATCGCCAGGCCGCAGAGCCACTTGACGAGGCCCCCCAGCGGACGGCTAATGACGCCCCGGCGCCACAGCAGCCGCAGAAGGGCTGTTATGGCCAGAAAAACGGCCACGGCCGCGCCCAGTCGCCAGCCGACGCCGATGGTCATGCGACCAAGCTCGGGCAATGCTGCAGGCAGGGAAACGGCAGGCGCGGGCAAAGTGGACGGCTCCTTTTTGGCGTTGGCATGTCCTACGTGGCCTGTGCTCCGGCGTCAACGCGGCGCGCAAACGACAAGGAAGTGTATACGGTGTCGAGAAAAAAACGTGAGCGGCAGGATCCGGCGACCCTCGGACTGCCGGCGGGCGGGGTGGAGAGCCATGCCCATCTGGACGTGGAGGAGTTCGCCCCGGAAGAGATCGGGCCTGCCCTCGACCGGGCGGCGGCGGCCGGAGTGTCGGCCGTGGGCAACGTGTTTCTGGGACCGGCCGCCTATCTGGCCCACCGGGACTATTTCAAGGACCGGCCGGAGGTCTTTTACATCCTGGGCGTGCATCCCTGCGACGCGGCCACGATGGCGGTCGACGACCTGCCGGCCATGGCGGCGGCCTTTCGCGACGAGGCGCGCTTGCGGGCCGTGGGCGAGATCGGGCTCGACTATTACTGGGACGCGTCCACGGCCGAGACGCAACAGCGCGTGTTTCGGGAGCAGTTGGAACTGGCCAGGGGACTCGACGTGCCGGTGGTCATCCACAGCCGTAATGCCGAAGCGGACACCCTGGCCATCCTCGACGACATGGGGTTTCGGGACCGGCCGCTGGTGTGGCACTGCTTCGGCGGCGGGGCCTGGCTGGCCGGGGAGGTCTTTTCCCGGGGCTGGCTGGCCTCGATCCCGGGCCCGGTGACCTATGCCAAAAATACCGATCTGGCCGAAGCGGTGGCGGCCATGGATCTGTCCCGCATCCTCCTGGAGACCGACACGCCGTACCTCGCGCCCGAGCCCTGGCGCGGCAAGCGCAACGAGCCGGCCCTGATCGCCTTCACCGCCCAGCGCGTGGCCGCGCTCATGGAACGCGACCCGGCCGAGGTCTGGCTCACGACCGGCGACAACGCGCGTAAGTTTTTTGGGATATAGGAAGGGGGAGAAGATGCGAGAGGGGGACCCTTTTTGAAAAAAGGGTCCCCCTCTCGCGCTCTCCCCTCCCAAAAACTTTCAACGGTTACTGGTGGATAATGGCAATACTCTGTAGTCGCTAAAAGTCTTTGGAAAGGGGGTCCGGGGGGAACTTTTCTACAGAAAAGTTTCCCCCCGGCTCTTATCCCCCCATGGTCAGCATCCAGGGGATGCCGACGGCCAGGAACACGCCCAGGAAGATCAGGCCGAAGATGAATCCCAGCCGCCAGAAGTCCTTGGCCGGAATGTAGCCGCTGCCGTAGTAGATGGGCGAGGGGCCGGTGGCGAACGGGGTCAGGATGCCCATGATGCCGAGGCTCGTGCCGAGCATCAGCGCCATGACCTTCATGTTCATCCCCGGTACCGCCGCCGCGGCCGTGAGGAACACTGCCATGAGTGCCGTGACGTGGGCCGTGACGCTGGCGAAGATGTAGTGGATGGCGAAAAAGACCACCACCAGCGCCACCATGACCGTTGTCAGGGAGTAGCCGGCCAGGTGCGCGGCCACGCCCTGGGCGAACCAGGTGAGAAAGCCCGTCTTGGCGAGCCCCCCGGCCAGCGCCACCAGGGTGCCGAACCACATGAGCACGTTCCAGGCCTGCTTGTTGGCGAGCAGGTCGTCCCAGGTGATGACCTTGAAAAGGAGCATCAGGCACAGGGCGATGAAGGCGGTGGTGGTGGAGTTGACGTACTTGCCGCCGAATATCCACAACAGCAGGGCGAAGAGCGCCAGCCCGGCCATGGTCAACTCCTTGTGGCTGATCGGGCCCATGGCGTCGAGTTCCTTGCCGGCCCAGATCGGGGCGTCGGCGCTTTCCTTCTGGGTCGGCGGATAGATGATGTAGGAGAGAAGCGGCACGGCCAGAAAGAGGATGATGCCCACCGGCGCGATGGCCACGAACCAGGTGGTCCAATCGAGGCGGATGTTGGCCGTTTTTTCGATCACCGACACGGCGAGCAGGTTTGGGGTCAGGCCGGTGAGGAACAGCGAGCTGGTCACGCAGGTCGTGGCCAGGGCCACCCACATGATGTAGGAGCCGATCTTGCGCGGATCGTTGTCCGGGGTGGAGCCGTACAGCGGCGGAATGTTCTTGATGATGGGAAAGATGGTGCCGCCGCTTCGGGCCGTGTTGGACGGCATGAACGGGGCCAGGACGGCGTCGGCGCAGGCCACGGCGTAGCCGAGTCCCAGGGTCTTTTTGCCGAGCACCTTGATGAGCGTCAGGGAAATGCGCCGGCCGAGCCCGGTTTTTTCGTAGCCCAGGGCGAACATGAAGGCGATAAATATCAGCCAGACCGTGCCGTTGGAAAAACCCGACAGAGCCCAGCTGATGGCTTGCGACGCCGTGGGCGGGGTCGGGGCCGTAACCGGCACCAGCCGAAACAGCGCGGCCAGGGTCACGCCCATGACGCCGATGGCCGCCGCCGGAATCGGCTCGAACACGAGCCCCACCACCACGGCGGCGAAAATGGCGAAGTAGTACCAGGCATACGGGGCCAGGCCGGCCGGAACCGGCAGGGCGGCCAGCACCAGACCGACGACGACGGGGAGCAGGGCTTTAAGGGGCAACTTCACGGGGAGCCTCCTCATGTTGGCTGGGGCCACCCGAATCCGATTATTCGGGAGGTTGATCCCATAATAACGGGTCCATCCCGGGGATACAATCAAATTATGGCATATAGTTAGCAAAACGGCGAAAACCTGGGCGGGCGGGCTGCGAAGCGAACCGGCCCGAAGTGCCTCGTCGGTTTTCCGCATTGAGGTGCCGGGGATTTTCCCGGTATAACGGCGGCGGCCGGGGCGGGGACTGCATTGGGGCGGTTCGGAGAATCCAAGGAACGGTGCATGGACCATATCAAAAGAAGGTTGATCGACGATCCGCGCTACAGACGCCGGCGGGAGGCGTGTCTGGCGCGGCCCACGGTCTTCATCGCCCTGACCGGCCATTGCAATCTGGCCTGCGCCTACTGCTCGACGCGAAACGTCCGCCGGGAGCGGCGCAACATGGAAACGGCCCTGGCCCGGCATATCGTGGACCAGTGCCTGGCCAACGGCTGGCCCTTTTCCTTCGGCCAGACCTACGAGCCGTTTTTGCATCCCGAGGTGGAGGCCGTGATCGCCCATGTCGCGGCCGGAGGGCATCTTTTCTCCTGCGCGACCAACGGGCTGGCGATCAGGAAAAGCGCCTACGACCTGCCCATGCGCCTGCTTTTGAGCTACAGCGCCACGCCGGAGGATTTCGCCCTGCGCGGGGGCCGGCTGTCCTTTGCCGCCTACCGGGAGAAGATCCTGGGCTTTTTGCGCCACCGCATCCGCCATCGCGTGCCCGGTACGATCGCCGTGCAGATTGCCGACTACGGCATTTTCCGGGACGGGCTGGACTACTCCAAGGCCATCGGCGACGTGGATGGAATCTTCGCCAAGACGCGGGATCTCGCCGCGCTGCTCGGCGTGACGGACGCGGCCGCGCCGGACGCCAGGCGGGAGGACATCGCCGCGCGAAGGCCCCTGGTTCTTTTCGCGGACGGCGACACCGTCATCCAGGTCCAGCCGACCAAGATCATGCCCAACAGCTACGACGCCTTCGTTCCCCTGGAAGCGGCCGCCGGGCCTCGCGGCTATTGCGACTCCTGCCATACGACGCTCTCGATCCAGGCCGACGGCAAGGCGGCCTTTTGCTGTTGCGACCCCACGGCCCGGGCCACGGCCGGGCGGATCACCCCGGAAACGGACCTGCGCGACTTCTGGCTCGGGCAGGACATGGCGCGCATCCGGGCCGCCTTTGACGCCTTTGCCCCGGAGCATCCCTTTTGCACCCAGTGCCTGGCCAACGTCTCGGAGCACATCAAACCGCTTTTGACCGTGGCCGATCCCGGGCTGGTGGCGATCATCTTGCGCGATCAGGGTGTTACGGGCGATCTGCCCTGGTTTTCCTTTCCTTGAGAGGGGGGCGGCGCGCCGGGACAATGCGTCGTCGGGTTGCCCAAAAGCCGCGCCGGAGGTAGGGTCGCCGGCAACCCGCAACACCTTGGAGGCGCACCGCTATGGCCCTTGTCATCACCACCCGCGGCGATATCGACCAGATCCTCGTGACCTCGCTGCCCCGCGCCTTCGTGCAGCGGATCTACCGGCACTGCTGGGGCAAGAACAACACCCCTTATTTCGCGGGCAACTGCTTTCGGGGCGTGCTCTATTTCGACGAACGGCTGGCGGCGAAATACGCCGAGGACCAGGGCTTGCCCTGGCACGGCTGGCTGGCCGCGCCGAAATTCTACCATCGCACCGGCGCGGTCTACGAGCATGGGCTCAGGCTGGACGTGCGCTTGGGCGATGCGGCCGAGCCGGCCACCTCGGTCGGCGTGGCCCTGATCGAGGAGCGCCCGAAACTGGCGGACTACACCGCGCGTCTGGCCGAGGACGAGGTGCTGTGCCTGCTCGGAGCGGTGGACAAGGGGGAAATGGTCTTCACCCTGGACGACGTCGACGGCCCCTTCGATTCGGAGAAGCTGGCCATCCACGTGGACCGGCTTTCGGACCTTTACTGCGAGGAGTCGGTCATCACCGGCATGGCCTACGATGGACGGATGCTGTCCATGGAAACCGGGGAGTCGCGGGGCAAGAACATGATCGACCCGCTGCTGATAAGCCGCGACGGCCAGCTGCTCGATATGTATGATTTCGCCTAGGCGCCGCGCCGAAATCCTTCGGGCGTGACCAGCTCCGCCCCGGCGGGGTGCTGGTGCGATTTTTTCTTCGATAACAGGTAGTTTTGAGCCAATGCGCCATACGCGGCATTCTGGAGGCAGCTCGTGAAAACCGTACTGGTCGTGGACGACGACCCGAGCATCCGGGCGCTTATCCGGCTGTATCTGGAAGGCGCGGGTTACGCGGTGCGGGAGGCCGCCGACGGCAAGCTGGCCATGCAGTCCCTGGCCGGGCAGCCGGCCGACCTCGTGGTGCTCGACATCTTCATGCCGGAGATGGACGGGCTGGAGGTCCTGCAGGTGCTGCGCGAGACCTGCCGGACGTGCAAGGTCATGGCCATTTCCGGCGGTTCGGCCAAGGTCGGCATGGACCTGCTGGGCCATGCCACCATTTTCGGCGCCGACGACGTGCTGGAAAAACCGTTCACTTCCGAGATCCTGCTGGAAAAAGTCGCGGCCCTCATCGGCTAAGCTTTAGGAGAAGACAGTGCGAGAGGGGAACCTTTTTTGAAAAAAAGGTTCCCCTCTCGCGCTCTCCCTTCCCAAAAACTTCTAACGGGTTACAGGTTCCGTAGCGCCAACACGCCGTAACCATTGAAAGTCTTTGAAAAGGGGGGCCGGGGGGAAACCTTTCTTCAGAAAGGTTTCCCCCCGGCTTCTTCGAGCAGCCGCGCAGCCCGGTCCAGGGCGGCCGCGGCATGGGGCGCGTCGCCCGCCTCGCCGGCCAGTTCCAGGTCCTTGGCCGCCAGTCCGATTTCCTCGAATCCGTAGGACAGTGCCGATCCCTTGAGCTTGTGCCCTTGCCGGCGGGCGGTTTCCAGATCGCCCCGGTCCAGGGCCAGGCGCGCCATGTCCAGGGTTTGGGCTGCGGTGTCGAAAAAAAGCGGCAGCAACAGGCGCAGGCGTTCCTGGTCCACGAGAAGGGCGCGTGGGGACGGCCCGGCAGCCTGGGGGGGCGCGGGAGCCGGCATGCTGGGCGCGGGGGCGTCACGGCCGAGGAACCGCTCTAAGACGGCCAGGATGGCGGCCTTGCGTACGGGCTTGACCAGAAAGTCCGAGCAGCCCGCCGCGCGGCAGCGGTCCCGCTGCTCGTCCAGGGAATGAGCGGTGAGAATCAGAATGGGGGTGGGCGGGCGCTTTTGCCGCAGTTCCAGGGCCCGGATGGCCCGGGTGGCGTCGTGGCCGTCGAGAACCGGCATTTCCAGGTCCATGAAAATGAGGTCGTAGGCCATGGCGGCGAACCGGTCCACGGCCTCGCGGCCGTTGGCGGCCTCGTCGACGTGGTAGTTGCAGCCGAGGAAAAGCCGCATCAGGATCAGGTTGTCGGCATTGTCGTCCACCAGCAGGATGCGGGGTGGCGCGGATACGGGAGGCATGGGCACGCCGCCTGTTGCAGTTGCGTCCGGGGCCGGCCGGGGGTCAACCCGTCAGGGAAATCTAGTTAGAGGAGGCGTGCCCGGTTGGCAATGGAAAAGGCGCTTCGGGGCGCAGGCAAACCGTGACCTCCGGACACATGACGGTCAGATCGCGCACGAATCCTTCCACCCGGTCGGCGGCCTGCGGGGCGTAGGCGAGGCGCACCACGGCGGCGAAGCGGTCGACCACCGTGGGCAGGGCTAGGTTGTCCTCGGCTTCGAGCAGGAACTTGAGCAGGGCCACGTGGCGCGCCTCCAGGCGCACGTACAGGCGGGCCGAGGCCGTGGCCGGGCGGTAGGGGGGCTGGCGGCGACGGCGGCGTTTCACAGCGTCTCGCAGCCGTTCTCGGTGATAAGGGCCATATGCTCCCAGCGCGCCCCGCCCCAGTCGGGATAGTAGAGCCCCGGCTCCACCGTGACCACCATGCCCGGTTCCAGCACGCCTCTCGCGGACGGGTTGAGGCTCGGGCCTTCGTGGGTTTCCAGGCCGACGCCATGCCCCAGGGAATGGGTGAAGCGATCGGCCACCCCGGCCCTGACGAAAACGTCCCGGGCCAGGGCATAGGCGTCACGAAACGGCAGTCCCGGCCGCAGCCCGGCCAAAGCGGCGGCCTGGGCCTCCTTGACCTGGTCGAGCATGGTCCGGAAACGCTCGGGGGGATTTTTGCCCACCCACACGGTGCGGGTCTGGTCCGAGCAGTAGTCGTCTCGCCGGCCGCCCACGTCGATCAGCACCATGCAATCGTCGGTGATGACGGTTTCGCCCGGTATGGCGTGGGGCAGCGCCGCGTTGGCGTTCACGGCCACGATGGAGGCAAAGGCCAGTTCGTTGGCTCCGAATTCCCGGAAGAGTTTTTCGATTTCCCAGGCGGCTTGCGCCTCGGTGCGGCCGGGCACCAGTACGTCGGGCAGGCGCTGCATGACGGCGTGGTTGACGGCTGCCGAGCGGCGCATCCGGGCGATCTCGTCCGCGTCCTTGATCAGGCGCAGCGGCTCCACCGCCCCGGTGACCGGGACGAGACCCATGTGCTCGGCCAGCTTGGCGTGGGTGTCGAAGGAGATGCTCGTGGCCTCGAAGGCGGCGTGGGTGATGCCGCGCTGGGCCAGAAAGGCGGCGATGGCGGCGTAACGGTTGCTGCCGTAGATGCACAGGTCCTTGGCCGGCCAAAGGCGCAGGGCCGCGTCGCGGTAGCGGGCGTCGGTGAAAAGCGTGTCGCGGCCGTTCGCCGCCACGCACAGCCAGCCGGCCGATTCGTTGCATTGGGGGTCGTGCAGTTCGAAGCCGCTCAGATAGTAGCGGTTGGCCGCATGGGTGACGAGCAGGGCGGTGTGCCCCATTTCCGCCAGGCGTTGGCGCAGCCGTTCGCGCCGGGCCGCGTAGGGGGGGATGGTCGTAATCACGGTGAAACGTTGCTCCTTCTATGCGCCGGGTTCATATCCGGTGCCCGACCCTGTCCCAGATCGGACGGCGACGTCAACACCGCGATGGGACGGACCCATGTCCAGCGCAGAGGTTTTTGTCCGTCCCCTCCTCTCAAAAATCATTAAGGGTTATATGGTATTATCGATATAAAGTTTAGGAAAGGGAGAGCGCGAGAGGGGAGAACCCTTTTTAAAGGGTTTCCCCTCTCGCACCGCATCGTATCCCTAAAGCGTATACACCGTTTCCTGTGCCCCGGTGAGTATCCGGTCGGCCCACTGCGCGCCCTGCATGAAGGAATGGTCCATGTTGCCGACCTCGTATTTCCAGCCGCCGAAGCGTCCCCGGGAGAACACGCCCCGGGCCTCGAGGGCCGGCTGGAGGACGGCCAGGGCGGCGTCGCGTTCCAGGCAGGGGATGGGATAGGCGTAGTCCACGCGCATCTCCCAGGTGGAAACGAGGCGGTCGCGGTCGTCCGGGGCGATAAGCGTGGTGGCGGCGAGCCCGTCCACGGTGCGTCCGGGCAGGTCGTCCAGGTTTTCGGGCTTGTGTTCGGAGTAGCTCGTTTCGGTCATGATCGCCCGTTTTCGGGGGCGCGCGCCGTCCGGGTCCGGGGTGTTGTTGTAGGAATAGTTGTGGAAGTTGGTGACCCGGTAAAAGGGGCAGTCGGCTTCGGGAAAATACATCCAGCAGCGGGGATCGGGCGGCGCGCCGTCAAAGCCCAGGCCGTGGATGGCCGAGCCGCTGTGTTTGAGCCGGCCGGCGGCGGCGGTCATGGCCGGGGTCGACCCCTCCAGCACGTCCACGACCAGCCGGTCGAGGGGCATGGTGGAGAGGAGGTGTTCATAGGCCACGGTGTCGCCGGAGGTGGTGCGCAGGGTTTTGGCGGTCGCGTCGAGCCGGAAAGCGCCGTCGCCCAGGCGCACCCGGTCGGAAAAGCGCGCGGCCAGGCGGCGGTAGATTTCGCCGGTGCCGCCGTGCAGCGGGAAGGAAAACGTGTTGTTGGGCCCCCAGGCCACGTCGTCCCGGCCGAGGATGATGTTCTTGATCACCCGGTCGGCGTCCACCACGGACACGCGTTCGCCGATCCAGCGGTGGGACATGAACTCGGCCGGATGGGCCCAGACCTTGAAGTTGTAGGGGACCATGAACAGCCGGGCGATGCCCGGGCCGAAGACCCGGTCGATCCACTCGCGGAAATGGGCCGGGGGTGTTTTGTGCGCATCGGCGGCGGCGGCCCGTCCGGCCGCGAGCAGCCCTTCCACGCACTCCCAGGCGAGCTCGGGCGGCAGGCGGCGAATGTTGTTCTGGAAGGGGTAGGGCACGAAGGTGCCGGCCACGCGTATCCAGGACTCGCGCTGGTGCTTGAGCACGTCGTCGCCCAAGAGTTCGTCGAGCAGTTTGTCGAAGGCCGGGTAGTGGGAAAAGACCACGTGGCCGCCCACGTCCCAGGTAAAGCCCGTATTGTCGGTGAAGCTGGCGGACAGGCCGCCGCTGTAGGGGTGGCGTTCGAGGACGAGAAAATCGTTTTCGCCGCTTTGCTGCAGCTGCCAAGCGGCGCCAAGTCCTGTGGGGCCGGCCCCGATGATCAGATATTTGACGCGCATGCGTGCCTCCTCTGGGGTGTCGCATGGGGTAGCAAGAATGGGGCCAGTATAGGGGGATGAAAAAAAGGAACCCGGAGTCGCCTGCCAGCCGACGACTCCGGGAAAGAGAGGTTACTCCGGGGGACTACCAGGCCGGACGACGCGGGGGCCTTGGGGCGCGGGGCTTGGCCTCGTTGACCTTGAGGCTGCGGCCCTCGAACTCCGTCCCGTCGAGCGCCCGAATCGCTTCGTCCGCGGCGCTGTCGTCATCCATCTCTACGAAACCGAAGCCGCGCGGTTTGCCTGTTTCGCGGTCGGAAATCAGTTTGACGGATTGGACCTCGCCGTATTGAGCGAAGAGATCGTGGACGCTTTCCTCGGTGCTACGGAAGGGCAAGTTGCCAACATAAATGTTCTTGGACATGAGACACGGACTCCCAAACGGTTGACGTCAATGCGAACGCGAAGCGTGTACGGAGGTCCGTCTGGCAACAAACCGCCGGCTACGCTCCTTCCCAGGACGATTCCATCGGCCGTACGGCCGGAATGGCCCGATAGTTGGAGTGCATCCGTCGGTTTCGACAACGGCAAGGTAGTGGCAAACAGTCGGCGCGCACTCTCTGTTGACTCCCCAAGCGAGTCGTTCGCGTAACTTTCCGCGCCGCCGTATCCCGCCACGGGCGAGGCGACTGCACGGGTTTGAGCGAAGATGTCAAAAGATATCGGAACCCGGAATGGGGAGCAAGAAAAAATGTTCGTATCTGTCGTTTCTCCTTGAAATGATACCCTGTTTGCTTTCTGCCTTGCGAATGTGCTTTCCTATAAGTGACTTGGGGCGGGTGGTGACGAATGCCCGGCGCATAAAAATAGTGTATGCCAGGGACCCGACAGGGGGCCTTTCACAGCAGCGACGTGGAGGTGGGCATGGCTGATGCGTTTGCGGCCGCGCGGTTCGCCGTGGCGGTTTCCTTGCGGGAATCCTACAAGACCGGCTTTGGCGGGACCACCCGGACCAGTGAGCGCGCGCTCTATTATTACGCCGAGAAGACGCCCGAGACCGGCATCCTGGTGCAGGCCCTAAACGCCAACAGCGTACCGAGCGGCGAGAAGACGCCGGTTTCCGAACCGGAGTTTCTGGAGAAATTCAAGCCCGAGCCGCTGATCTATTACAATCAGGTCAAGCCGCGCATGGAGGCGATGCTCGCCGAGCTGGAAAAGGGGGACAAGCAGCTCGAGGCCGGGCGCACGGACAAGGCCGAGAAGTCCTTCCAGAAGGCCCTGGAATACGACGCGGAGAACCTGCGGGCGATTTTCGGCCTGGGCAACGCGTATCTCGCGGCCGGCAAGATGGTGGAGGCGGGGGAGATCTTCGAGAAGATCATGTCCATCGAGCTGGCCTTCGGGCCGGAGAACAAGTTTCTGTTCAATGAATTCGGCATCCGCATGCGCAAGCATGGGCTTCTGGACATGGCCAAGGCCTACTATGCCAAGGCGCTGACCGTGTCCGAGGCCGACGAGAACCTGCATTTCAACCTGGGGCGGGTTCTTTTCGAGCTGGGCGACTTCGCGGCCGCCGCCGCCGAGGCCGCCAAATGCCTGGCCATTAATCCCGGCTTCCTCATCGCCAAAAAGCTCAAGGCGGCGGCGGAGAAAAAAGCCGCTGCCGCGCCGCCTGCCCCACCGGCAACGGACGCCGGTTGATCGCGCCGCCGCCCGGCCGCCTTACCGAAACACCACCGTCTTGTTGCCGAAAACGATGACCCGGTCCTCCAGGTGCCATTTGACCGCCCGGGCCAGCACCGTGCGCTCCAGCTCGCTGCCCGTGGCCTTGAGGTCGGCCACCGAAAACCGGTGCGTCACCCGCGCCGTGTCCTGCTCGATGATCGGCCCGGCGTCCAGCTCGGCCGTGACGTAATGGGCCGTGGCCCCGATCAGCTTGACCCCCCGCTCGTGGGCCTGCCGGTACGGATCGGCCCCGACAAAGGCCGGCAGGAACGAATGGTGGATGTTGATGACCCGGTTTTCGTAGGGCGAAAGAAAATCCGCCGACAGCACCCGCATGTACCGGGCCAGCACGAGCAGGTCCGTCGCGTCGCCGAGGATCTCGGCCATGCGCGCCTCGACCTCTGGCATGCCCCCGTCGCCGACCGGCACGCAGGTAAACGGCACCCCGAAGCCCTCCACGCTTGCGCGCGCGTCCTCGTGGTTGCTGATCACCATCGCCACCTCGCAGGGCAGCTCACCCCGGGCATGCCGCCACAACAGCTCCATCAGGCAGTGGTCCTGGCGCGAAACCAAAATGACCGCGCGCTTGTGCACGTCGGAATACGACAACCGCCAGTCCATGGAAAACGGCGTCCCGACAACCTCGCCGAAGGCCGACTCCAGGGCCGGCCGCGACATATCCATATAAGGGGTGTGAAATTCGAGCCGCATGAAGAACGTCCCCCCCTCGGGGTCCGTCGAATGCTGGTCCAGATCGACAATATTGGCCCCGTGGGCGTGCAGGAAGGTGGTGACGGCCGAAACGATGCCGGGGCGGTCTGGGCAGGTGATGCGCAAACGGGCGTTGTGGGTCATGGTGCGGGGATCCTTTCCGAATATTCTTGGCGGCGGCTGATCGCCGGGGGAAAGGCCATAACCCAGAACGGTTTTTGAGGCCAGCCGGGTTTACCCAAAGATTCTTCGGACAATATTGTCATTTTTCGAAAATTCGTTTACGAAAGGGCATCCCTATCGAGCGCGCCCCTGCTTCGAGGGCGCAACGACCGAAGGGATGCCCAACTTTTGTGAAAAGCTCCCGACGAGGCAGGCCGATGCGCAGTGGCATCCCCAAGGAAATCAAAACGCTCGATCCCGCTGTCCGCGGCGCTGGCCTGGCCGGGGACGGGGCAGTGGGGCATGGGGCGTCGCAGCGGCTTTTCCACCCCCTTAAAATTTCACAAAAATGTGGTTTGATACGAGAAGGGGATTCCCTTCGCCCGAAAGTTCCTGTATTTCGATCGGAACCGAAACTTTATGTGTAAGTTGTTGAAATTGACTGCAAACAGGAGGCGTTCATGAAAAGGTCCTGGCTCATTGCCCTTTTTCTCGTGCTCGTGGCGGCCGCTCCGGTCCGGGCCGCGGACACCATCAAACTCGGGTTCAACATCCCGATGACCGGTGATATCCCGGATGTGGGCGAGTCCTCGAAGAACGCCGCCGAGATGCTCAAAAAGAAGATCAATGATGCCGGCGGGATCACCGTCGGCGGCAAGAAATACCTGGTGGAATTCGTCTACGAGGACAACGAGTCCAAGGCCGAGTCCGCCCTGTCCGCCGCGCGCAAGCTCATCACCCAGGATGACGTCCTCGGCATCGTCGGCCCGCAGTCCAGCAAGCAGGCCGTGCCCGCCGCCGAGGCCTCCAACGACCTCAAGGCCCCGATGATGGCCCCCTGGTCCACCAACCCCAATACCACCAAGGATCGACCCTACGTCTTCCGCGGCTGCTTCCTCGACACCTTCCAGGGCCCCACGGCCGCTAAGTTCGCCACCGAGGAATTCAAGGCCAAGAAGGCCGCCGTGCTCTACGACATCGCCTCCGACTATCCCAAGGGACTGGCCGAGGACTTCAAGACCGCCTTCGAAAAGATCCACGGTCCCGGCTCGGTGGTCGCTTTCGAGACCTTCACCACCAAGGACGTGGACTTCTCGGCCCAGCTGACCAACATCGCCAAGTCCGGCGCGGACGTGCTGTTCGTGCCCCAGTACTACAACGAGGTGCCGCTGATCGTGAAGCAGGCCAAGTCGCTCGGCTTCGAAAAGCCCATCATGGGCAGCGACTCCTGGGGCTCCGGCGACCTGATGGGCCTTTGCGGCGATGACTGCAAGGGCTACTACTTCGTCACCCACTACGCCGCCGCCGGCGCCAAGGGTAAGACCAAGGAATTCATCGACGAGTACACCAAGCTCTACAACAAGACCCCCGACGACGTCGCGGCCCTGACCTGGGACGGCGCCAACCTGATGCTCGACGGCGTCAAGGCCATGCCCGCCATCACCGGCGACATGGCCAAGGACCGCGAGGCCCTCATGAAGGCCATGGCCGGCATCAAGAAGTTCGAAGGCATCACCGGCGACATGTCCTATCCCGCCACCGGCCCCCACGATCCCATCAAGTGCGCCGTGGTGGTCAAGATCGACGACAACGGCAAGTTCGCTTTCTACAAGTCCGTCTGCCCGTAGCATCCGCCCGGCATCCGCCGGTAGTAACGCCTGTCCGGGATGCCCCGCCGCCGGGGCGTCCCGGGCGACCGTCGAAGCATTCAGGCCGGCACGGGCTCGCGCCCGGCCGGGTGGCCGAACGTCGCGCCAAGGGGGTCTCCGTTGCTGCAAAGCCTTCTGCAAAACATCCTTAACGCCCTGCAGTGGGGAAGTTTCTATTCCCTGATCGCGCTTGGCTACTGCCTGGTGTACGGCGTGCTGCTCCTTATCAACTTCGCCCATGGCGACATCTTCATGGTCGGGGCCTACATCGCCTTTTTCGTCTGCACCTTCCTGCTCGGCAAATTCGGCCTTATCCCGGGCCTGCCCGGCTGGCTGGTGATGACCCTGGCCGTGCCGCTGACCATGATCCTGACCGCCGTTGTCGGCGTGACCCTCGAGCGGGTGGCCTACCGGCCGCTACGGCGCAAGGGCGTCAACCGCCTCTACGTGGTCATCACCGCGCTCATGTGCGGCCTGATCCTGGAAAACGGCAACCTGGCCCTGCTCGGCGCCAGCCGCAAAAGCTTTCCCACCCTGATCCCGACCCACGTCTACCACTTTTTCGGGGTCACGGTGACCAACCTGAAGCTCATGGTCATCGGCGTGGCCATCCTGGGCTTCCTGCTCCTGCAGTTCATCGTCTCGCGCACCAAGATCGGCATGGCCATGCGGGCCATTTCCTACGACCGTTTCGCCGTGCCGCTCATGGGCATTCCGGCCGACACGGTCATCGTGTTCACCTTCGTTTTGGGCTCGGCCTTCGCCGGTCTGGCGGGCATCTTCTTCGCCATGACCTATCCGGTGCTCGACCCCTACATGGGGGCGCTGATCGGCTGGAAGGCGTTCATCGCGGCCGTGGTCGGCGGCATCGGCTCCATCGCCGGGGCCTTTGCCGGAGGGTTTCTCCTGGGATTCGTGGAGATCATGGTGGTGGCCTTTTTCCCCTCCACCTTCCGTGACCTCATCGCCTTCTCGATCCTGCTGCTTATTTTGTCCATCCGACCGACCGGCCTGTTCGGCGTGGCCAAGTCGACGAAAATCTAGGACCAGTCGGGGAGTTTCCGCATGAAACGTCTGTCCGTTCCCGCCCTGCTGGCCGTGCTGTTCGCCGTGCTGGTCTGGGCCTCGCAAACAGGAGCCCTCAACATCTATTGGCAGTCCGTGATCATGTTCATGGGCGTCAACATCATCCTTTCCTCGAGCCTCAACATCATAAACGGCAACATGGGCGAGTTTTCCTGCGGCCATGCCGGGTTCATGGCCGTCGGGGCCTACGTGTCCTCGGTGCTGTCCGTGGCGCTTTTCGCCAAGTCGGCCGCTTTCGGGCAGCCGCTTCTGCCGCCGTCGCTGGCTGTGTGGTTTTTTCCGGTGATCCTGCTCGTCGGCGGGCTGGCCGCCTCGGTCGTCGGGCTGCTCGTGGCCATCCCCTCGTTCAAGACCCGGGGCGACTACCTGGCCATCATCACCATCGCCGCCGCCTACATCGTCAAGTCCACCATCGAGAACATCAACATCATCGGCGGGGCCAGAGGCTTCATGGGCATGGGTTCGGTCATGAACGCCATGGAGAATACGGCCAACCTGCCCTGGATGATGGTCTGGGTGTTCGTCGGCACGGTCTTTTCGGTCTGGCTCATCCGCCGCTTCATCTATTCCACCTTCGGCAAGGGCGTGGACGCCATCAGCCAGGACGAGATCGCGGCCGAGATCATGAGCGTGGACACCAACCACATCAAGCTCGTGGCCTTCATGGTGTCGTGCGGCCTGGCCGGGGTCGCGGGCGGCCTGTTCGCCCACATCCTCGGCTACGTGAACCCGGGGTCGTTCACCATCCTCAAGTCCACGGAAATCATGGTCATGGTCTATCTCGGCGGCATGGGTTCGCTGACGGGCTCCGTGCTCTCGGCCATCCTCGTCACGCTGCTCATGGAGGCGCTTCGCCCCTTGCAGATCATCAAATGGGTGGTCATCCCGCTTGTGCTCGTGCTGCTCATGCAGTTTCGGCCCGAGGGCATCATGGGCCGGCGGGAACTGGCGGACGTGTTTCCGGGGCTTCGCAAATTCTACAAGTTCAAGGGGTAGGCCGTGGCGCTTTTGGACGTACAGGATATGACCCAGTACTTCGGCGGGCTGTGCGCCGTGTCGGAGTTTTCCGTGTCCCTGGAGGAAGGGCAGCTGGCGGCGCTTATCGGTCCCAACGGGGCCGGCAAGACCACGGTGTTCAACCTCGTCAGCGGCTTTTACAAACCCACGCGCGGCGAGATCCTCTTCAAGGGCGAATCCATCAAGGGCAAAAAACCCCATGAGGTGACGAGCAGGGGCATCGCCCGCACCTTCCAGAACATCCGGCTGTGGTTCGACATGACGGTGCTCGACAACATCCGCATCGCCCAATACCACGCGCTGGGCTACGGGCTTCTGGACTGTTTTTTGCGCACGCCGCGCTACATGAAGCGCGAACGCGAGATCGAGGATCACGCCATGGATATCCTCACCCGCCTGGGGCTGCGCGATGTGGTGGGGGAGTATCCCAAAAACCTGCCCTACGGCGTGCAGCGCCTGGTGGAGATCGCCCGGGCGCTTTCCATCCGGCCGTCTCTTTTGATGCTCGACGAACCGGCCGCCGGGCTCAACTCCGCCGACGTGGAAGGGCTCATCAAGCTCATCACGGACATCCACAAGGACTTCGGCCTGACCATCTGGATGATCGAACACCAGATGGACGTGGTCATGAGCTTGTGTTCGTGGATCAAGGTCATCGACTTCGGCGCCACCATCGCCGAAGGCACGCCGACCGACATCCAGAACAACCCCGAAGTCATCAAAGCCTACCTGGGAGACGATACAATCTGATGCTGCTCTCCGTTGAAAACCTCCGGGTCAAGTATGGGAACATCGAGGCCCTGCACGGCATCTCCTTCCATGTGAACAAGGGGGAGATCGTGACCCTTATCGGGGCCAACGGCGCGGGCAAGACCACCACGCTGCTCTCCATCATGCGGCTGCCGCCCCCCGAAGCCCCCAAGGTGGTGGAAGGGGACATCAAGTACGCCGGTACGTCCATTCTGGGCATGGAGCCGCACGATGTGGTCCGAAAGCTCCACATGGACCTTTCGCCCGAGGGCCGGCACATCTTCGGCAACCTGACCGTGATGGAAAACCTGGTGCTCGCCACCTATGCCCGCAAGGCCGACCAGGACGCCATCGACCGCGACCTCGAGCGGGTGCTGTCGCTTTTCCCGCGCCTGTCCGAGCGGCGCAAGCAGCGTAGCGAATCGCTCTCCGGCGGCGAGCAGCAGATGCTGGCCGTGGGGCGGGCCATCATGACGGGCTGCGACTTCATTTTGCTCGACGAGCCCAGCATGGGGCTGGCGCCGCTTCTCATGTACGAGATGTTCCGCACGCTCAAAAAACTCAACGAGCAGGGACTCACCATCCTGCTCATCGAGCAAAACGCCAAGGTGGCGCTGTCCTTCGCCCACCGCGGCTACGTGCTGGACACCGGCGAGATCAAGACGTCGGGCACGGCCGAGGAACTGCGGCGCGACCCCGAGGTCAAAAAGGCCTACCTCGGCGGTTAGCCAAGGGGGCACGCGGGAAAAGGAAAAGACGGCGCGACCGGGGAAACCCCTTTGCAAAGGGGTCGCTTATTTGGCGCGCGCCCTTTCCCGAACGTTTTCCTTTTGTGGGCAGGCGACTGCCCTTGGGGAAAAGAGGTTTCGGAGAGACAGGCCCGCCAGCCGGTTTTTCCCAACGTATTTTAGGAAACTGGCCCCGAAAAAGCCCGGTCCGACAGTTGTCGGGCCGGGCTTTTTCGCAATTCATGAGTACGTTTCGTAAATAGTTAAAAACAGTTTGACGCAGATGTCGCCCTAAAATATTTAATTGCAAATAAGCGGTGGGGGCAGGTCGGTGTGATGCGGTCGCCTGGATCGAAAGGCGATGCGTCCCCGCCGATGGCTATGCGGCCCCCTTGTGTGTGGCGACCCGTGTCGGACTTTTGGAAAAAGGAGCGTCGATAGAGCAAAAGGAGGACAGCATGCAGTACAGGGACATCCGGGATCGGTTGAAAACGGGCGATATTTTACTTTTTTCGGGTAAAAGCAGAATTTCCGAAGGGATCAAGTTTTTTTCCAAGAGCAAGTGGTCTCATGTCGGTATGGTCTACCGGTTTTACAGCCCGCTTGATCCGCAGGGTTCGATCTTTTGTTGGGAATCGACCACGCTGTGCGATGTCAAAGATGCCGATACGGGCAAGCTCACCAAGGGCGTGCAGCGTGTGGAACTCTCCGAGCGCCTGGAACGCTGCTTTGCCAATGGGTACGAGATTGTCGTGCGTCCTTTGACGAACCCCCTCGACGACGCCATGGTGACGGCCCTCAATGCCTTCCGGCACGAGGTGAGCGGCCGGCCCTACGAAAAGCACCTCATCGAATTGATCAAATCCCTGTACGAGGGGTTTTTCGGGGAAAACAAGGAAGACCTGAGTTCCCTTTTCTGCAGCGAGCTTGTCGCCGAGGGCTATCAGCGCATGGGGTTGTTGCCTGAAGCGCCTGGCTCCAACGAGTATACGCCCAAGGACTTTTCCAGCGAAAAGAACCTGTGCCTGGAGCGTGGCTACGGACTCGAATACGAGATCGAAATCGACAGCCTCTAGGGAGCTGAGGCGCCAAGAGAAGCACCGGGGAAGGACCCTGCTTGCCGCAAGGTCTTTCCCCTTTCGCGCGGGTTCCTTCCCGAAATCTTCGAAACAAGCCCTGGCTCGCACTTTGCTTGTAACCGTTTGACGCCGCCGGCGTCGGAAGCCCTTTCCTTTTTCAGGCACGGCTTTTGCCATTCCCTGTCGGGGAGCGATGCACCCGGCAAAAAATTCCGCCCCCCGGAGGTATGGCATGAGCGTCCAGTCCATTGGGCAATCATCCGGCAACAATTGGCTCCAGCAGTTGCTTGCCAGCTACGGGCAGACCCGTTCCAGCCAGTCGTCCATCCTGAGTCTCCTGTCGCAGGGAAGCGACGCCACCGACGGCACGTCGGCAACTTCTTCCGACGCCTCCGCGTCCACGACCAGCTCCGTCGGAAGCTTCAACGACATCCTTACCGCGCTTCTCAACGGCAACGGATTGTCCTATGATATGGAAACCGGTTCCCTTACCGCGTCCGGCCAGGACGAGGCGTCGGGGGAAGCCGGCATGCCGCCATCCCCCTCCATGCAAGGGGCTGACAAGCCCGAACTGACCCGCAGCGCGACCGAAACCAAAAATGACGACGGCAGCACCACGCGCAACGTCACCATGACCAATGCCGAAGGCAAGGTGGTCGGCACTGAAAAGACGACCGAAAACGCCGACGGCACATTCAACACGGTCATGACCATGACCGACCCGGGGGGCAACACGTCCACCCGGACCCTCACCGGCGAGAACACGGACAACGGCTTCAAGGTCACGGACATCCTCACCAATGGCGATGGCAACGTCCTGGAACGCCGCACCCACCTCGCCGCCGCCGACGGCAGCGTCACCAGCTCCGTCACCCGAAACGGGCCGGACGGCGGTTCCGTGACCGAAAGCGAAAACTACGACGCCGACGGCAACCTGCTGTCCTCCACGACCTCGACCACGTCGCCGGCCAAGACCGTCGCCTCGGCCGAGACCGCGTCGAGCTCCGAAGGCGCGTCGAGCACCAAAAGCGACTCGAGCTCCGAAAACGCGTCAGGCGGTTCCGCGGCCTCCGGTACGTCGTCCTCCGGCGGCGACAAGGGCGGCACCACGACCACGGTGACCACGACGTTCACTTCCGAGAGCATGCAGGAGACCATTACGGTCACGGACGCCGATGGCAAAATTGTAAGCCAAAAGACCAAGGACATCCCCTTTTCGAACTCGGCCAAGGGCAGCAGCTACGGCTCGAATAAGCCCGATGCGGAAAGCCTGGCCGACATCACCGGCCAATACCTCCAGCGCTATGGCGCAAGCCGCTACGGTTCCGGGCAATCGCAGGCGGGTTCCGATTCAGGAAGCGGGAGCCTGTCCGTGGAAGCCTAGGGCCGAAGCGGTCCATCGGGGGAAGGGCGCTTCTCCCGGGCAGACAAAAGGGCGACCTGGCGGTCGCCCTTTTGCGTTTGAACAGGGAGGAAAGCGGGAAGGAGACGGCGGGGGAAGGCCGGTCTGCGAAGAGGGGGCTTGGCAGCGCCGTCCTAAAATTTGTTTTTGGCCCGGGTCAGGGCCGCCTTGAGGTCGGAAAGCGCGGACTCGAACCCCTCGCGCAATTCGGCCAGGGCGTCGCCGCCGCCTTTGCGCAAAAGCGTCAGCTTGTAGCGGGCCTTGTCGTAGGTATCGAGCATGTGCTCGAGCTCCCCGGTCCAGCGGTCGAAATAATCCGGCCCCTTGCCCCGGGCTTCCTGGCGCGCCTCCTCGATTTTGTCCTTGTACTTGGCCAGCTGTTCTTCCAGGTCCACCCCGAAGGGTTTTTTTGTCTCCACGTCGTCCTCCTCAGGCTGCGAGTGAGGCCTGAAAGATACCGGAAGGGCGCAAAGAGAGCAAGATTTTCAGGCGGCTGTAACATCTCTTGCCGGGCTGACGACCGTCTGCTATGAAGCGGTCGGGTAGAAAGTCCGGGCGAGAAACCCTTCCCGAAGAGGGAAAAAGGTCCCGACCCCTTTCCAAGTTCCCAAGGCGACTTATGACTTACTCCAGACGGACCATGCGAGGCGAACCGCTTGTGAAGGCACCCGGGGGACGCGCATGGAGGGTTTCGCCAACGGGAAGAAACGCTTAAAGAGTATTTGTTCAAGGAGGAAGGCCATGAACGCGCGACTGCAAAAGATACTGGTGCTTTTTATGGCCGCCATGCTCGGTCTGGCGGTGCTGCCGGCCCGGTCCTTCGCCATCGGCGAAGCGGGGACGTTTTATGTGACGCCTGAATTCGGCGTCTACGGAACGAGTCAGAAGCAGGTGAACTCGATTATTACCTTCGGCGCCAGCGGCGGGTATTTCATCATGGACGGCCTGTCGATCGGCGCTGAGGCCCTGGCCTATTCGTTCGACCAGAAGAAGGAAGGCACGAATTACCGCGGCTACGAGAAGAATCCCTGGGCTTTTGGCGCCAACGCCCTGGTGCGCTTCTACCCGGTGCACACGGACAAGGCGGCCTTTTTCATCGGAACCGGTATCGGCGGCCTGTTCTCCAACGACCGCATCCCCTATTACCGCAACGGTGGTCAAGGCCAGTACAGCAACCCGACCCTGCCTGTGGACGTGGGCTTCTCCGTGGCCATGACCCAGAATGTGGCCTTCGAGCTGGTTGGACGCTACCAGCGCATCGGCTTCGACGATCACGGCCTGGACGCCTGGGGCGGTCATGCCGGAATCCGCATCACATTCTAGGCTGACAAACGTCGCCAACTAGGGTAACAAGGCAGGCCCTCCCGCCCACCATCGGGCGAGAGGGCCTGTTTTTTTCATGGTGAGTCCCATCGCCGCTTGACACGGGTTGGTGATGGGTCTATATGCCTCTGTCTTTGCCATACACTACGATTTTTTTGAACGGAGACGGCTATGCCCACGATCAACCAGCTTATTCGCAAGGCGCGGGCCCAGGTGACCAAGCGTCGCAAGACGCCCGCCCTGCAAGCCTGCCCGCAGCGACGGGGAGTGTGCACCCGTGTGTACACCACCACGCCGAAAAAGCCGAACTCGGCTTTGCGCAAGGTCGCCCGTGTGCGCCTGACCAACGGCATCGAGGTGACCTCTTACATTCCGGGCGAGGGCCACAACCTGCAGGAACACTCTGTGGTGATGATCCGGGGCGGCCGCGTCAAAGACCTTCCCGGCGTCCGGTATCATATTATTCGTGGCACGCTCGACACAGCCGGCGTTGCCGATCGTCGCCAGGGCCGTTCCAAGTACGGCGCCAAGCGGCCCAAGTAAGTTAAGGAGAGACGCGTATGCCGCGTAAAGGTCCGGTTTCCAAGCGTTCGGTGCTGCCCGATCCCAAGTTCGGCAGTCACCTGGTGACCAAGTTCATCAACCGTCTGATGTACGACGGAAAGAGGGGCGTGGCCGAGGGACTTTTCTATCAGGCCGTGGACGTGCTGGCCGAGAAGTCCGGTGAAGACCCGCTCAAGGCTTTCGAGAAGGCCGTGGCCAACGTCAAGCCCCACATGGAAGTCAAACCCCGCCGGGTCGGTGGTGCCACCTATCAGGTGCCCATGGAAGTCCGGCCCGAGCGACAGCTCACCCTGGCCCTGCGCTGGCTGGTGGGCAACGCCCGGTCCCGGGGCGAGAAGGGCATGGCGGAGAAGTTGTCCGGCGAGCTGCTGGATGCCTATCATAATCGCGGCGGAGCCGTGAAAAAGAAAGAGGATACGCACCGCATGGCCGACGCTAACAAGGCGTTTGCCCATTACCGGTGGTAGTCGCACAAGGATAGCGTCGTGTCTAAGACTGTACCCATTGAGCGGCAACGCAATATCGGCATCATGGCCCACATCGATGCCGGAAAGACGACCACCACCGAACGTATTCTCTATTACACCGGGGTGTCGCACAAGATTGGCGAAGTCCATGATGGCCAGGCCACCATGGACTGGATGGTCCAAGAGCAGGAGCGCGGCATTACGATCACTTCCGCCGCCACCACTTGCTACTGGCGCGATCATCGCATCAACATCATCGACACGCCCGGCCACGTGGATTTTACCATCGAGGTGGAGCGGTCCTTGCGTGTCCTCGACGGGGCGGTCGCCGTGTTCGATGCCGTTTCCGGCGTCGAACCCCAGTCCGAAACGGTCTGGCGGCAGGCTGAGCGCTACCGCGTGCCCCGCATGAGCTTTGTCAACAAGATGGACCGCGTCGGCGCCGACTTCTTCCGTTGCGTCGACATGATCCGCGACCGCCTGGGCGCCAAGCCCGTGCCCCTGCAAATCCCCATCGGCTCCGAAGAGAATTTCCAGGGCGTGGTGGATATGATCCAGGGCAAGGCCGTCTATTTCGACACCGAGTCCCTCGGCAAGGAGTATGTCTACAAGGACATCCCGGCCGAGTTGATGGAGCGCTACGAAGAGCTGCATCAGCACATGGTCGAGTCCATCGCCGAAGAGGACGAGGTCCTCATGGAGAAGTATCTTGGCGGCGAGGAGCTCACCCCCGAGGACCTGATCGCCGGCATCCGCAAGGCCACCATCAAGCTGGCCATCTGTCCTGTGCTGTGCGGCTCGGCGTTCAAGAACAAGGGCGTGCAGCCCCTGCTCGACGCGGTGGTCGACTTCCTGCCTTCGCCCCTCGATATCCCGCCCATGCAGGGCCACGATCCGGACAACGAGGAAAAGCTCATCGAGTGCCCGTGCGACGTGGACGCGCCTCTTGCCGCTTTGGCCTTCAAGCTCATGAGCGACCCGTTCATCGGCCACCTGACGTTTCTGCGCCTCTACTCCGGTCGTATCGAGACCGGCATGACGGTCCTTAACGCCAACACCGGCAAGAAGGAACGCATCGGCCGTCTGCTCAAGATGCACGCCAACAAGCGTGAGGAGATCAAGTCCGCCGACGCCGGCGACATCGTGGCCGCCGTGGGCATGAAGATCACCTCCACCGGCGACACGCTGTGCGCGGAAAACCGCCCCGTGGCCCTGGAATCGCTGAGCATCCCCGAGCCCGTCATCGAGGTCGCCATCGAGCCCAAGACCAAGGCCGACCGCGACACGCTGTCCCAGGCGCTCGGCAAGCTGGCCAAGGAGGATCCGTCCTTCCGCGTCAAGTCCGACGAGGAGTCGGGCCAGACGCTCATCGCCGGCATGGGTGAGCTGCACCTGGAGATCATCGTCGACCGCCTCATGCGCGAATTCGGCGTCAACGCCAACGTCGGCGCGCCCCAGGTCGCCTACCGTGAGACCATCACCAAGGCGATCAAGAACGATCTGCGCTACGTCAAGCAGACCGGTGGCCGCGGCCAGTACGGCCATGTGGTGCTGGAAATCGAGCCCAAGGAAGACGGCGGCTACGAGTTCGTCAACAAGATCGTGGGCGGCGTCATTCCCAAGGAATATGTTCCGGCTGTTGACAAAGGCATCCAGAATGCCATGAAAGGCGGCGTGATCGCCGGCTTCCCCCTGGTGGACGTCCGGGCCAAGCTGGTCTTTGGCTCCTACCACGAAGTCGACTCCTCGGAGCAGGCGTTTTTCATCTGCGCCTCCCAGTGCTTCAAGGAGGCTGTGCAGAAAGCCTCCCCCGTGCTGCTCGAGCCGATCATGGCCGTGGAAGTGGTTACTCCGGAAGAATATATGGGCGACGTCATGGGCGACTTGAACGGCCGTCGTGGCCGCATCGCCAAGATGGACTCCCGGGCCGGCTCTCAGATCATCACCGCCCACGTGCCCCTGTCGTCCATGTTCGGGTACGCCACGGACCTGCGCTCCAAGTCGCAGGGACGGGCCACCTTCAGCATGCAGTTCGACCACTACGAGAAGGTCCCGGCCGCTTTGGCCGAGGAAATAATGAAGAAGAAATAACGCCCGTGACGAGACGGGCGAGGTGGAACATTAACGATCCGCAAGCGCGGATGTTCAGGGGGACGACATGGGCAAGGCGAAATTCGAGCGGAAAAAGCCGCACGTAAACATCGGTACCATCGGGCACATCGACCACGGCAAGACCACGCTGACGGCCGCCATCACGCGTCTGGCCAGCCTCAAGGGCTTTGGCGAATACGTTCCTTTCGATCAGATCGACAAGGCCCCCGAGGAAAAGGAACGCGGCATCACCATTGCCACGGCCCACGTCGAGTACGAGACCGAAAAGCGGCATTACGCTCACGTCGACTGCCCCGGTCACGCCGACTACATCAAGAACATGATCACCGGCGCGGCCCAGATGGACGGCGGCATCCTGGTGGTGGCCGCAACCGACGGCCCCATGCCCCAGACCCGTGAGCACATCCTGCTCGCCCGTCAGGTCGGCGTGCCCCAGCTCGTCGTCTTCATGAACAAGGTCGACCTGGTCGACGACCCCGAACTGCTCGAACTCGTCGAGCTCGAAGTGCGCGAGCTGCTCACCAAGTACGGTTTCCCGGGCGACGACATCCCGATCATCAAGGGTTCGGCCCTGAAGGCCCTTGAGGCCGAAGGCCCGGACAGCCCGGACGCCAAGCCGATCTTCGAGCTGCTTGACGCCTGCGACACCTACATTCCCGAGCCCAAGCGCGACATTGACAAGCCGTACCTCATGCCCATCGAGGACGTGTTCTCCATCTCCGGTCGCGGCACCGTCGTCACCGGTCGTGTCGAGCGCGGCATCATCACCGTGGGCGACGAAGTGGCGATCGTCGGCATCAAGGACACGGTCAAGACCACCTGCACCGGCGTCGAAATGTTTCGTAAGATCCTCGACCAGGGCCAGGCCGGCGACAACGTCGGCGTGCTGCTGCGCGGTGTCAAACGCGACGATGTCGTGCGCGGCCAGGTTCTGGCCAAGCCCGGCACCATCACCCCGCACCGCAAGTTCAAGGGCGAGGTCTACGTTCTCAACAAGGAAGAGGGCGGCCGCCACACCCCGTTTTTCACTGGCTACCGTCCCCAGTTCTATTTCCGCACGACCGACATCACGGGCGTCGTGACCCTGGCCGAGGGCGTCGAAATGGTGATGCCCGGCGACAACGCCACGTTCAACGTGGAGCTGATCGCCCCCATCGCCATGGAGAAGGGCCTGCGCTTCGCCATTCGCGAAGGCGGCCGGACCGTCGGTGCTGGCGTCGTGTCGGAAATCGTGGAGTAAATATCATGGTTTCCATGCAAAACGATCGCATTCGCATTAAGCTTAAGGCCTACGACTACCGCATCCTGGACAAAGCGGTGGCCGAGATCGTGGATACCGCGCGCAATACCGGCGCCGGCGTTGCCGGGCCGATCCCGCTGCCCACGGATATCAACAAGGTCACGGTCAACCGCTCCGTGCACGTGGACAAGAAGTCCCGCGAGCAGTTCGAGATGCGGGTTCACAAACGTCTTTTGGACATTATGGAGCCCACGCAGCAGACGGTGGACGCGCTTGGCAAGCTGAGCCTGCCCGCCGGTGTTGACGTGGAAATCAAGCTCTAAGGGAAGGTCGGCATGGCTGCCACGCTTGGAATTCTCGGCCGTAAACTGGGCATGACCCGGGTTTTCGGCGATGATGGTTCGATCATTCCGGTCACGGTCATTGAGGCCGGACCCTGCCCCGTCACCCAGGTGAAAACCGAGGAAAAAGACGGATACAACGCCATGCAGATCGGGTTCGACACGATCCCGGAACGCAAGGTAACCAAGCCCGCCAAGGGGCATATGGACAAGGCCGGTCGCGGCTACTTCCGTACGCTTCGTGAGCTGCGCTGCGACGGCCCGGCCGCTTTCGAGCTGGGCATGGACGTCACGGTGGACATCTTCGCCCCGGGCGAGGTCGTCAAAGTGACGGGCACCTCCATCGGCAAGGGCTTCGCCGGCGTGATGAAGCGCTGGAACTTCAAGGGTCTCAAAAAGACCCATGGTACGGAGAAAGCCCACCGCTCTGGCGGTTCCATCGGCAACAACACCGAACCGGGCAAGGTCATGAAAGGCAAACACATGGCCGGCCACATGGGCGCACGCACCGTTACGGTGTCGGGCATCCAGGTCGTGGACGTGCGCCCGGAAATGAACCTGATCCTGGTCAAAGGCCAGGTCCCCGGGCCGCGCAACTGCGTGGTCCTGGTGCGCAAGCAGGGATAACGGGATAAAACGCCATGGCAAACGTAAAACTCTATGACCAGGGCCGCCAGGAAATCGGCGATGTCGAGCTGGCCCCCGAGGTCTTTGAAGTCGAAGTGCAGCCCGAGTTGCTGCATCTGGTCGTGCGCGCCCAGCTCGCTGCCAAGCGCGCCGGCACGCACAGTGTCAAAACCCGCAGCACCGTCCGCGGCGGCGGCAAGAAGCCCTGGCGCCAGAAAGGCACCGGTCGTGCCCGCGCCGGCTCCACCCGCTCGCCCATCTGGCGCGGCGGCGCCGTCGTGCACGGGCCCCAGCCCCGGGACTACTCCTTCAAGGTCAACCGCAAGGTACGCCTGCTCGCCCTGCGCATGGCCCTGTCGGCCAAGCTGGGCGACGATTCCCTGGTCCTGGTGGACGCCCTTTCCGTGCCCGAGGTCAAGACCAAGCACATGGCCAAGGTGACCACGGATTTCGGACTGAAAAAAGCCTTGATTGTTCTGCCCGCTTCGGATAACAATCTCGAGCTTTCCGCCAGAAACCTTCCCGGCATCAAAGTGGTCCGGGAGGACATGCTCAACGTGTACGACGTCCTGCGCTACGAGCATCTGGTCATGGTCAAGGACGCGGCCCTGAAGGTCCAGGAGAGGCTCGGTCATGGAGTACGCTAACATCCTTTTGCGGCCCCTGGTTTCCGAAAAGGCCACGATGGTGAAGGACGCCGCCAACCAGGTGGTTTTTTTCGTCCATCCCGAGGCGAACAAGATCGAGATCGCCCGGGCCGTGGAAAAGGCTTTTTCGGTCAAGGTCGATTCCGTCCGGGTCGTTCGGCGCCGTCCGCTGGCCCGCTCGCGCATGGGCAAGGTGACGGGACGCATCCCGGGCTACAAAAAAGCCTACGTGACCCTGGCGCAGGGTGATAAAATAGAGTTCTTCGAAGGGGTTTAGTCATGTCCATCCGCAAGCTTAAGCCCACGTCGCCCGGTCGGCGGTTCCAGACGGTCTCCACCTTCGAGGAGATCACCCGGACCGAGCCCGAACGGTCCCTGTGCGAGGGACTTCCCCGCGCTTCCGGCCGCAACTGCTATGGCCGGATCACTTCGCGGCGTCGGGGCGGCGGTAACAAGCGCGTCTACCGCATCATCGACTTCAAGCGCGACAAGTTCGGCGTGCCGGCCACGGTGTTTTCCGTGGAGTATGACCCGAACCGTAGCGCCCGTATCGCGCTTTTGCATTACGCCGATGGTGAGAAGCGTTACATTTTGGCGCCGGTTGGGATTTCCGTCGGCGATCAGGTGAGCGCCGGTGACGGCTCGGACATCAAGCCCGGCAATGCGCTGGAGCTCAAGAAGATCCCGGTCGGTACCCTTTTGCACAACATCGAGCTGACCCCGGGCCGGGGTGGGCAGATCTGCCGCGCCGCCGGCACCTACGCCCAGCTCGTGGCCAAGGAGGGCAAGTATGCCCTGTTGCGTCTGCCCTCGGGCGAAGTGCGCAACATCCTGGCCACCTGCCTGGCCACCGTCGGCCAGGTCGGCAACGTGATGCACGAGAATATTTCCATCGGCAAGGCCGGGCGCAACCGCTGGCTGGGCAACCGCCCCAAGGTCCGCGGCGTGGCCATGAACCCCGTCGACCATCCGCTGGGCGGCGGCGAGGGCAAAAGTTCTGGCGGCCGCCACCCGGTCACTCCGTGGGGCAAGCCGACCAAGGGCTACAAGACCAGAAACAAGAAAAAGCCCTCGTCCAAGCTCATCGTCAAGCGGCGCGGACAAAAGTAAGGGGATTAGCCTATGCCTCGTTCGCTGAAAAAAGGCCCGTTCGTCGACGGGCACCTGGAAAAAAAGGTCGCCTACGCCGTGGAGAACAAGGACCGCCATGTGATCAAGACGTGGTCGCGCCGGTCCATGATCCTGCCCGAGATGGTGGGGCTCACCTTCGCCGTCCACAACGGCAAGAAGTTCATCCCGGTGTTCGTTTCCGAGAACATGGTCGGCCACAAGCTTGGCGAGTTCGCCCCCACGCGGACCTTCCACGGCCATGCCGCGGACAAGAAAAGCAAAGTGAAAAAGTAGCCGGGGATCGTTCCCGGCCGGGATAAAGCCATGGAAGCCAAAGCGAGAGCCAAATTCATCCGCGTGTCGCCCCAGAAGGCGCGGCTCGTTGCCGCCAACATTCTTGGCCGTCCGGTTGAGGAGGCCATGAATATACTGAAGTTCACACCCAAGAAGTCGGCCAAGCTCATCGGTAAAGTCTTAGGTTCGGCCGTGGCCAATGCCGAGCAGATTTCGGGTGTTGACATCGACAACCTCACGGTCAAACAGGTGATCGTCAATCCCGGGCCGACCTGGAAGCGCATCATGACGCGCTCCATGGGCCGCGCCTTTAGGATCGTCAAGCGCACGAGCCATATCACCGTCGTCGTGGCCGAGAACTAGGAGCGACACTATGGGCCAGAAAGTACATCCCTACGGGTTCCGGCTCGGGTACAACAAGAATTGGCTGTCCCGCTGGTTTTCCAAAAAGGATTATCCCGCGTTCGTTTTCGAGGACAACAATATTCGCAAGTTCGTTAAAAAGAACCTGTACCACGCCGGAATTTCCAAAATCGAGATCGAACGGGCCGGGGGCAAGATCCGCCTGATCATCCACACCGCCCGCCCCGGCATCGTCATCGGCCGCAAGGGCACGGAGATCGAGAAGGTCCGCGGCGATCTCAAGCAGCGCTTCGGCCGTGAATTCACGGTCGAGGTCAACGAGATCCGCCGTCCGGAGATCGATTCCCAGCTGGTGGCCGAGAACATCGCCCTGCAGTTGGAGCGTCGTGTGGCCTTCCGCCGGGCCATGAAGCGCACGGTCGGCCTTTCGCGCAAGTTCGGCGCCGAGGGCATCAAGGTTTCCTGTGCCGGCCGCCTGGCCGGGGCGGAAATCGCCCGCTCCGAATGGTACCGCGACGGCCGCGTGCCGCTGCAGACCCTGCGCGCCGACATCGACTACGGCTTTGCCATCGCCAAGACGACCTACGGCGTCATCGGGGTCAAGGTCTGGATTTTCAAAGGCGAGATTCTTGATCATGAGGTGGAAGCGTAATGTTGGCTCCCAAGAAAACCAAGTATCGCAAGATGCAGAAGGGCCGCCTGCGCGGTCCGGCCACCAAAGGCGCCTCCATCGACTTTGGTGATATCGGCATCAAGGCCCTGGAGCACGGCAAGCTGACCAGCCAGCAGATCGAGGCCGCCCGTGTCGCCATCATGCGGCACATCAAGCGCGGCGGGAAGGTCTGGATTCGCGTCTTCCCGGATCGCGTCAAGACGGAAAAGCCGGCCGAAGTCCGTCAAGGTAAAGGCAAAGGCGCGCCCGTGGGCTGGTTTGCTCCGGTCAAGCCCGGTCGCATGCTCTATGAGATCAAGGGCGTTGATCTGGAAACGGCCAAGGCAGCCTTGACCCGTGCCCAGCACAAGCTGCCGATCAAGACCAAGATCGTGGCCAAGGAGGGCATTTAGCCATGAAGACCGCCGAACTGCGTGAACTCGACGGAAACGGCTTGGCCCAAAAGCTTGGCGAGTCCCGCGAGGAGCTCTTCAAGCTGCGTTTCCAGCACGCCACCGCCCAGCTGGAAAAGACGCATCGCCTGCGTCAGGTGCGTAAGGATATCGCGCGCATCCTGACCGTGCAAAACGAAAAAAAGCGCCAAGCCTAACTGGGGTTCGCCATGGAAGAACATAAGAGCAACCGCCGGGTGCTGACCGGCGTCGTCGTTTCCGACAAGGCCGACAAGACCATCACGGTCATGGTCGAGACCTTGGTCAAGCATCCGTTGTTTAAGAAGTACATTCGTCGTCGGAAAAAGTTCATGGCCCACGATCCGCAAAATGATTGCGGCGTCGGCGATATGGTCAGCATCATCGAGCATCGCCCGCTGTCTGCCCGTAAGCGCTGGCATCTCGTGAAAATCATGGAAAAAGCGGTTTAGGAGCAAGGCCATGATCCAGGTAGAAACCCAGCTCGACGTGGCGGACAATTCCGGCGCCAAGAAGGTCAGCTGCATCAAGGTGCTCGGCGGCTCGCGTCGTCGTTACGCCTCGGTGGGCGACATCATTGTGGTGGCCGTGAAGGACGCCCTGCCCAATTCCAAGGTGAAAAAGGGCGCGGTGATGAAGGCTGTTGTGGTGCGCACCAAGAAAGAAGTGGGGCGGCCCGACGGATCCTTCATCAAGTTCGACAACAACTCGGCCGTGCTGCTGTCGGCCCAGCTCGAACCTGTCGGCACCCGTATCTTCGGACCGGTAGCCCGCGAGCTGCGTCAGAAAAACTTCATGAAAATCGTGTCGCTGGCGCCGGAAGTCCTCTAGGACACCGCCCCGCGCCATCGAGGACGCCATGAAAACGTATCGGATTCGTAAAAACGACAAGGTGATGGTCACCACCGGCAAGGACAAGGGCAAGGTGGGCAAGGTGCTCAAGATTCTGCCCAAGAAGAATGCCGTGCTGGTGGAAAAGGTGAACATGGTCAAGCGCCACACCAAGGCCAATCCCTACGCCAAGATTCCCGGCGGGATCGTCGAGAAGGAAGCGCCCTTGGACATCTCCAATGTGGCTTTTCTGTGTGACGGTTGCGCTAAACCTGCCAAGATCGGTTACAAAGAAACCGTCGACGGCAAAAAGGTCCGCTTCTGCAAGAAGTGCGGACGCGAAATCGCTTGAGGAGAAAGGAACACGGTATGACCCGCCTGGAACAAATTTATGCCGAGAAGATCGCCCCGGAGCTCAAAAAAGAGTTCGGGTACACTTCCAGCATGCAAATCCCCCGGCTTTCCTTCATTTCGCTCAACATGGGTTTGGGCGAAGCGGGCAATAACAACAAGCTCATTGAGGAAGCTGTGGTCGAGCTGACCGCCATTTCGGGACAGAAGGCCGTTGTGACGCGTGCCCGCAAGTCCATCGCGGCGTTTAAGCTCCGGGAGGGCATGCCGGTGGGGTGCCGTGTGACTCTTCGCCGGATGCGCATGTGGGATTTCCTTGACAAACTGATTAACTTCGCGCTGCCCCGGGTCCGCGACTTTCGCGGCGTGCCCGATCGTGGCTTCGACGGACGCGGCAATTTCACCCTCGGCATCCGGGAGCATACGATTTTCCCGGAAATCAACGTGGATCGCGTCGAACACGTCAAGGGCATGAACGTCACTATCGTCACGACGGCGAAGTCCGACAAGGAGGGGAAGATGTTCCTCGACCAACTCGGCATGCCGTTTAAAAAGTAAGGAGATCGGACGTGGCCCGCAAATCTTTGATGGTGAAAGCCAGCCGCAAGCCGAAGTTTTCAACCAGAGCGTATAACCGCTGTCCCATCTGCGGTCGTCCCAGGGCGTTTTTGCGTAAGTACGGCGTGTGCCGTATTTGCTTCCGTAACATGTCGCTGACCGGCGAAATGCCGGGCGTGCGCAAGTCGAGCTGGTAAGCTAAGGAGAAGGACGCCATGTCGGTGACCGACCCCATTTCCGATATGCTGGCCCGCATTCGTAACGCGCACCACGCGCTGCATGCGGAATTGGCCATCCCGGCCTCGATACTCAAGGCCTCTATCGCCGCCATCCTGAAGGACGAAGGCTATATTGCCGACTTCGCGGTGAACGAGAGCACCTTGTCCATCAACTTGAAATACGATGGCGGCAAGCCGCTCATCTCCGGACTCAAGCGGGTGAGCAAGCCTGGCCGCCGTGTCTACGTCGGCGCCGGCTCCATCCCCAAGGTCCAAAATGGCCTGGGCATCAGCATCCTGTCCACTTCCAGGGGCATCCTGGAAGGCGGCAAGGCCCAGGAGCTCCACGTCGGCGGCGAGCTCCTGTGCGAAATCTGGTAAGAAGACAAGTCGCGGAGAAGATGTCATGTCCAGGATAGGAAAACGCGAAATCGAGCTGCCTTCCGGCGTGTCCGTGGAGGTCGCTACCGAAGCGGTGATGGTCAAGGGCCCCAAGGGCCAGCTGTCCACGCCCACGCATCCGAAAATTGAATACATGGTCGAGTCCGGCAAGGTGCATGTGAGCCGTGTGGACGACACGCGCCTGGCCCGGGCCCAGCACGGCCTGCGCCGCACCCTTCTGGCCAACCTGGTCGAGGGTGTGAGCAAGGGCTTCACCAAAACCCTTGAAGTCATCGGCGTCGGCTACAAGGTCGCCACCTCCGGCCACACCGTGACGCTTTCTGTTGGCTACTCGCATCCGGTCGACTTCAAACTGCCGACCGGCATCGAAGCCAAGGTCGAGGGCAACAAGCTCACGCTGACCGGCATCGACAAGGTGCTGCTCGGCGAGACTGCCGCCCGTATTCGCCGTGTGCGTCCGCCCGAGCCGTTCAAGGGCAAGGGCATCAAGTACGAGACCGAAACCATTCGCCGCAAGGCCGGTAAGTCCGGCGGCAAGAAATAGGACCGCATCATGAAGATGAGCAAGACCCTGGCGCGTGCGCGCCGGAAAGTCCGCATCCGCAAGAAGCTGGTCGGCAGCGCCGAGCGTCCCCGCCTGGTTGTGTTCCGGTCCAACCGGCACATCTATGCCCAGGTGATCGACGATCTCACCGGCCAGACCCTGGTATCTTCCTCGAGCCTGACCCTGGGCAAGGCCGACGTGCCGCTCAAGGCCGACAAGGAAGCCGCTACCAAGGTCGGCAAGGATCTGGCGCAAAAGGCCCTGGAACGCAAAATTGAAGCCGTTGTCTTTGACCGAAGCGGCTACATCTACCACGGCAGGATCAAAGCCCTTGCCGACGGAGCCCGGGATGGCGGCCTCAAATTCTAATCGACGTAAGGATGACGGCATGGACCAACAGTCCGAGCTCGGACAGATCGAAAAGATCGTGTACCTCAACCGTGTGGCCAAGGTCGTCAAAGGCGGCCGTCGGTTCAGCTTCAGCGCCCTGGTCGTCGTCGGCGACGGCAAGGGGTCGGTGGGCTGCGGACTCGGCAAGGCCAACGAGGTCCCCGAGGCCATCCGCAAGGCCACCGAGCAGGCCAGAAAGGGGATGATCAGCATTCCCCTGCTCGACGGCACGTTGCCCTACGAGGTCCTTGGCCAGTTCGGCGCCGGCCGCGTCATGCTCAAACCCGCTTCCAAGGGTACCGGCATCATCGCCGGCGGCCCGGTGCGGGCGATCATGGAAGCCTGCGGCGTCAACGACATCCTGACCAAGGCCATCGGCACCAACAACCCGCACAATGTCCTGCGCGCCACCATGGAAGGTCTGGCTTCGCTGCGCAGCGCCGAGAGCGTCGGCGCCATGCGCGGCAAGGCTCTGGCCACCCCGCGCAAATAAGGGAGACCGCCATGGCTACCATTACCGTCAAGCTGCTCAAAAGGCGCTTCGGCAATACGCCCAAACAGCGCGGCACGCTGGCCGCGCTGGGGCTGAAAAAGATTCGGCAGGAACGTTCCTTCGAGAAGTCCGACACCGTGCTCGGCATGATCGCGAAGGTCAAGCATCTGGTTGAGGTTACCGAATCATGAAACTCCACGAGATCTATCCGTTCCCCGAGGAGCGCGTCAGCCGCAAGCGCATCGGTCGCGGCCGCGCCACCGGCCAGGGTTGCACCGCCGGCAAGGGTAACAAGGGCCAGAATGCCCGCGCGGGCGTTTCCGAACGCCCCTGGTTCGAAGGCGGCCAGATGCCCTTGGCCCGTCGGCTGCCCAAACGGGGATTTAAGAACTACAAGTTTAAGATCGTCTATCAACCGCTGAATCTGGAACGGCTCTTGAGCGCTTTCGAGGGCAAGACCGAGATCAGCCTGGACGACATTTACGAGCGTGGCCTGGCCAGTGCGGGCGCGTTGGTGAAGATCCTGAGCCAGGGTGACGTCTCCTCGGCCGTGACCGTTGAGGCCCATCGCTTCAGCGCCAAGGCCGCCGAGAAGATCACCGCTGCCGGCGGCAAGGCCGTGATGCTCGGCGCCGCCGAAGCCGAACCCGAAACCGAAGCATAACGGAAGTTGCAGTGGCACTTACCGGAGTTGAGAACCTGGCCCGTCTGCCGGAGCTGAAAAAAAAGCTCCTCTGGACGTTTTTCCTGGTGGCCATCTACCGTATCGGTGTGCATGTGCCGGTACCGGGGGTGGATTCGACCGCGCTGGCGGATTTCTTCGAGAGCGCCAAGAACACCCTGTTCGGCCTCTTCGATATGTTCTCCGGCGGCGGTTTGCGCAACCTTTCCATCTTCGCCCTGGGGATCATGCCCTACATCTCCTCCTCCATCATCATCCAGTTGCTGACCGTGGTCAGCCCCGAACTGGCCAAGATGCAAAAGGAGGAGGGGGCTGCCGGGCGCAAGAAGATCACCCAGTACACCCGCTACGGCACGGTGCTCATCACCATCATCCAGGGCTTCGGCATTGCCGTGGGCCTGGAGAGCATGGCCAGCCCGACCGGCGCGCCAGTGGTCATCATGGCCGGCTGGAGCTTCCGCCTCATGACCATCCTGACCTTGACCACGGGCACGATCTTCCTGATGTGGCTTGGCGAGCTGATGACCGAAAAGGGCATCGGCAACGGCATCTCCATGATCATCTATGCCGGTATCGTGGCCGGGTTGCCGCGGGCCGTGCTGTCCACCTTCGATCTGCTCAAGGCCGGCGAGATTTCGCTCTTCGTCCTTTTGTTCATCGTGGTGCTGATGCTGGCCGTCCTGGCCGCCATCGTGTTCATGGAGCGCGGGCAGCGGCGCATCCCCATCCAATACGCCAAGCGCATGGTAGGGCGTAAAATGTACGGCGGGCAGACCACGCATCTGCCGCTTCGGGTCAATACCGCCGGCGTGATTCCGCCCATTTTCGCCTCCTCCATCCTGCTTTTCCCGGCGACCTTGGGCGAGTTCTCCAGCGTGCCGTGGCTGAAAACCGTGGCCGCTTTTTTCAGCCCCCAGACGATCACCTACAATGTGATCTTCGTGACGCTGATCGTCTTCTTTTGCTACTTTTATACGGCCATCATTTTTGATCCGGCCGATATTGCCGAAAATATCCGCAAGCAGGGTGGGTTTATTCCGGGTATTCGGCCCGGGGCCAAGACCAAGGAGTTCATCGACAAGGTCCTGGCGCGCATCACGCTTTGGGGTTCACTTTATATATCCGTGGTCTGCGTGTTGCCTATGGTGATGATCCAGCAATTCAACGTGCCGTTCTACTTCGGCGGCACCTCGCTTTTGATTGTTGTTGGCGTTGCCATGGATTTCATGTCGCAGATCGAGTCCTATCTGATCTCCCGACAGTATGAGGGTCTCATGCAGAAGGGGAGGATCAAGGGCAGGTAGTCGTTTTGAAAAAGGTCAGGGGGATATTCCTCAAAAATGACCTTGAGATTGCTTCCATGCGGCAGGCTTGCCGGATCGTGGCCATCATTTTGCAAGAGATGACGGAAGCGGTCAAGCCGGGTGTGCGGACCATGCATTTCGAGGAGATCGCGCGCAAACGGTGTGATGATTTCAAGGTCAAGCCGGCATTTCTGGGCATGTACGGATTTCCTTACGCCCTGTGCTGCTCGGTCAACGAAGAAGTCGTGCATGGCTTCCCGTCCGACCGGGAGCTCAAGGAAGGGGACATCGTCAGTTTCGACATGGGCGTGGTCTACGACGGTTTTTATGGCGATGCGGCCACGACCGCCCCGGTGGGGCGGATTGACGAGGCCGCGGCGACGCTTTTGCAGGTGACGCGGGAATCGCTGGAAACGGGCATCAGCAACGCCCGGACCGGCAATGACCTCTATGATATTTCGCGAGCCGTGCAAAAATATGTTGAAGGACATGGCCTAAGTGTTGTAAGACGATTTGTTGGTCACGGCATTGGGAGGAAGCTCCACGAAAAGCCCGAAATCCCGAATTTCGAGCCGCAGGACGCCCATCCCGTACCGTTGCAGCCCGGGATGGTGTTGGCCATCGAACCCATGGTGACCGCCGGTGGTCCCGACGTCGAAGTGCTGTCCGACAATTGGACGGCCGTGACCAAGGACCGCAGCCTGTCGGCTCATTTCGAGCACACGGTGGCAGTGACCAAAAACGGACCTCGGATTTTAAGCCTGGTTGATTGATGCGACCGATGCCGGTAGGCACCGGTCGTTTCCATCGCCGGGATACGGAGAGAGCGACATGAAAGTCAGGCCTTCGGTGAAAAAACTTTGTCCTAAGTGCAAAATCATCCGGCGTCACGGCGTGGTTCGGGTGATCTGCGAGAACCCCCGGCACAAACAGCGCCAGGGATAACGGAGGAACGTCGTGGCCAGAATCGCGGGAGTCGACCTTCCCAAAAATAAGCGGATGGATATCGCGCTGACCTACATCTTCGGCATCGGCCGTTCCACGGCCCTGACGATCCTTGAGGCAACAGGCGTCGATTGGACGAAAAATTCAGACGCCCTCACCCCCGAGGAAACCAACACCATCCGCAAGGAAATCGAGGCCAATCACAAGGTCGAGGGCGATTTGCGGCGTGATGTGACCGCCAATATCAAGCGCCTCATGGACATCGGCTGCTATCGTGGGTTTCGCCACCGTCGCGGGCTTCCCTGCCGCGGACAGCGCACCCACACCAATTCGCGCACCCGCAAGGGCCCGCGTCGCGGCGTGATGGCCAAGAAGAAAAAGTAACCGTAAACAACCACGCGACGAGCCCCTATGGGCCGTTTCGGAGATATATCCATGGCGAAACCGCGCCGCATTGGCAAAAAGGAACGCAAGAACATTCCCGTGGGTGTGGCCCACATTCAGGCCTCGTTTAACAACACCATCGTGACCTTCACTGACCAGAAGGGCAACGTGGTGAGCTGGGCCACCTCTGGCGGCGCTGGTTTCAAGGGGTCGCGCAAATCCACCCCCTTCGCCGCGCAGGTTGCGGCTGAAAACGCTGCCCGCAAGGCCCAGGAAAACGGCATGCGTACCGTCGGCATCCTGGTCAAGGGGCCGGGCTCGGGACGTGAGGCCGCCATGCGCGCCATTCACAATGCCGGGTTCAAGGTCAGCTTCATCCGCGACATCACGCCCATTCCCCACAACGGCTGTCGTCCGCCCAAACGGCGTCGCGTCTAAGGTGCGACGCGCCTTAACGGGGCGCCGGGCAAAAGCGGAAATATTTCGAGCAGGCCCCTTGGGGGCCTGAAGTGGCATTCGGTTCGCCGCGGGGCCATCCCGGCCCGACTGCACGCAACCAGACGAGAAAGCGGGACCGGGAATAAACACGCAAGACGGTCCGCGGCACATTGAGGAGGAACGACCTTGGCACGATACACAGAAGCGAAATGCCGGATTTGCCGCCGTGAAGGGGCAAAGCTGTTTTTGAAGGGCGATCGCTGCTATACCGATAAGTGCGCTTACGAGCGCCGTCCGTATGCCCCCGGGCAGCACGGGCGGATTCGCAAAAAGGTGAGCGACTACGCTGTGATGTTGCGCGAGAAGCAAAAGACCCGCCGCATGTATGGCATCCTGGAGGGGCAGTTTCGCGCCTATTTCCAGCGCGCCGACATGAAAAAAGGCGTCACCGGCGAAAACCTGCTTTGCTTTCTCGAGCGGCGCATGGACAACGTGATCTACCGCCTCGGTTTCGCAACTTCGCGCAACCAGGCCCGCCAGCTCGTGCGGCACGGCATCTTTACCGTCAACGGCCGCCGCGTGACCATCCCTTCGCTCCAGGTCAAGGTCGGCGACGTCATCGAAGTCCGTGAGCGCAATCGCCAGTCCCCCATCATCCTGGAGGCCCAGCAGGTCATCGCCCGTCGCGGCTGCCCGGCCTGGCTCGAAGTGGACGGCGAGAAGCTCAAAGGCAAGGTCAACGCCCTGCCCACCCGCGAGGACGTGCAGTTCCCGATCAACGAGCAGCTCATCGTCGAGCTTTACTCCAAGTAATCGGCAAAGTACGCTTTGCATAAGGTGACGCCATGTTGATTCGCAACGGCCAACGGCTCATCAACTCCCGGAACTGGACCGAGTTGGTCAAGCCGGAAACCCTTGAACGGGATTCCGACTCGACCGATACCCACGGTCGGTTCGTGTGCGAGCCCCTGGAACGAGGGTTCGGCACCACACTCGGCAATGCGCTGCGCCGGGTGCTGTTGTCTTCCCTCCAGGGCGCGGCCATCGTCGCCGCCCGCATCGAGGGCGTGCAGCACGAGTTCTCGACCATCCCGGGAGTCATCGAGGATGTGACCGAAATCATCCTCAACCTCAAACAGGTCCGGCTGGCCATGGCCACCGAAGACCCGCAGCGCCTGACGCTTTTCGCCAATAAAAAAGGCGAGGTTCTGGCCAGCGCCATCCAGGGCAACCAGAACGTCTCGGTTCTTAGCGAGGATGTGCTCATCGCCACCCTCTCCGAGGACCGCGACTTCCGCATCGAACTCGAAGTGCGTATGGGCAAGGGCTACGTCACGGCCGACATGCACGAGGGGCTCGATTCGGAAATCGGCCTGATCCTGCTTGATTCCAGCTTTTCGCCGGTCAAGAAGGTGGCCTACACCATCGAACAGGCTCGCGTCGGCCAGATGACCAACTACGACAAGCTTGTGCTTGAGGTGGATACCGACGGCTCCATCTCTCCCGAGGACGCCATTTCCTACAGCGCCAAGATCCTCAAGGACCAGCTGACTGTCTTTATCAACTTCGACGAGAAAGAGTCCGAAGCCGACAAGGCCCGCCGCCGCGACGACATCGAACTCAATCCCAGCCTTTTCAAAAGCATAGACGAGCTCGAACTTTCCGTTCGCGCGACCAATTGCTTGAAGTCCGCCAACATCCAAACTGTCGGCGAACTCATGCAGAAAACCGAAAACGAGATGCTCAAGACCAAGAACTTCGGCAAGAAGTCCCTTGAGGAAATCCGCCGGGTGCTTGAAGACATGGGCCTGGAATTCGGCATGCGCATCGAGAACTTCGAGCAAAAATACCAGGAATGGCTCAAGAGGAAGCAGGTCGATGAGACATAAAAAATCCGGACGCAAATTTGGCAGGACCGCCCCCCATCGGAAGGCCATGCTGCGTAATATGGCGCGCTCGCTTCTTGTCCACGAGCGCATTCGTACCACCGAACACAAGGCCAAGGAACTGCGCGGCGTTGTCGAGCATCTGGTGACCCTGTCCCAGACCGATAGCGTGCATGCCCGCCGTCTGGCCTACAAGGTTCTGGAGAACCACCAGCTGGTCGCCCGCCTCTTCGACGAGATCGGTCCCCGTTTTCGCGGACAGGGCGGCGGTTACACCCGCGTGGTCAAGCTGAGCCTGCCCCGTAACGGCGATTGCGCCGCCATGGCCATCATCGAGCTGACCCGCCGCGAGGGCGAGACGGTCGTCGAGGCCAAACCCACTCCCGTTGCCACTCCCGCCGAGACGCCGGCCGCGCCGGCCGAAGGCGAGTCCCAGGAATAGCATCAGGCAGGGCCGGTTATACGGCCCTGCTTTTTTTTACGCGTATCTATAGATTTTTTCTATAGGAAGGATGGCGGAGATGGATGTTCGTCGTCTGCAGGCGTTTGCCAAGGTCTATGATCTGCGCAGTTTCTCCAAGGCCGGCGAGGAACTCATGCTGTCCCAGCCGACGATCAGCGCCCACATCATGGCCTTGGAAGAGGAACTCGGGGCGCAGCTTTTCGATCGTCTCGGCCGCACCGTGCTGCCGACCCAGGCCGGCGACGTGCTCCATCGTTATTGCACCACCATCTTCAGTCAGCTCGACCTGGCCAAAGCCGATATCCTGGCCTTGTCCCAGCGGGTTTCCGGAGACCTCGTCATTGGCGGCAGCACCATTCCGGCCCAATACATCATTCCCGGGCTCGTGGCCCGTTTTCTCAAACAGTATCCCGAAGTGCGCGTGGACCTGCGCGGCGGCGACACCTCGGAAATCACGACCATGGTAGCGGCCGGCGAGGCCCATGTGGGCATCATCGGCGCGCCGGCGCGCCAAGCGGAGCTCGCCTGCCGTTCGATCCTCGAGGATTCGCTGGTTCTCGTCGGTTCCCGCGCCCAGGCCCATGTCCGTCTTGGCGGCGACGACTGGCGGCAACGCCTGACCGAACTGCCCTGGGTCATGCGCGAACCGGGGTCCGGCACACGGCAGGCCATGGAGGAAGGACTGGTGGCGGCCGGCGTGGACCCGCGGCACCTGCGTACGGTATTGCAAGTGCATTCGTCGCTGGCGGTGCTCGAATGCGTGGCCGCCGGGCTCGGCGTGTCGGTCGTATCCCGCATGGCCGCGCGCGGGTATCTGGAAAGCGGTGCGGTGACGCTTTTGGAAACACCGCAACTGGTCATGCGGCGCAGTTTTTATATCGTGTATCACGGCCGGCGCTATATGTTCCCGGCCTTGCGTTTTTTTCTGGCCGCAAGCGAAAGCCTGTAGGACCTTTCCCAAACGAAAAAGCCCGCCCCGGCCTGGACCGGAGCGGGCTTTTGTTGTTTGGGAAAGCGTTTCTTATTAACCCTGGATGAGCTGCATGGCCATCTTGGGCAGGGAGTTGGCCTGGGACAACATGGCCACTGCCGACTGGGTCAGGATCTGCTCCTTGACGAAATGGGTCATTTCGGTCGCCACGTCCACATCGGAAATCTGGGATTCCGCGGCCTGCAGGTTTTCGGACTGGATCTGCAGGTTGGAGATGGTGTTCTCCAGGCGGTTTTGCAGGGCGCCCAGGTTGGCCCGGATCTTGTCCTTGGACACGATGGCCGTCTGGATGGCGTCGAGGGCCTTCTGGGCCAGTTCCTGGGTGGAGATGCTGCGGCCGGAAGCGCCGGATGCGGCGCCCAGGCCCACGCCCAGGGCGGAGGCGGTGGAAGTGCCGATCTGGACGTAGTAGTAGTCCTCGGCGCTTTGGTTGCCGGAACCGAAGTGCACCTTGAGCTTGCCGGCGGCGTTAAGCCCCGCGCCGCTGTGGGTGCTGCCGGACAGGTTGCCGTTTAAGAGATAAATGCCGTTGAAGTCCGTGGCGCTGGCGATTCGGGTGATTTCCGAGGCCATGGCCTGGTATTCGGAGTCGATGATGAGGCGCTGATCCGAAGTGTAGGTACCGGTGGCCGCCTGTTCGGCCAGTTCCTTCATGCGGATGAGCTTTTCGTCCACGACCTGGAGCGCGCCGTCGGCGGTCTGGATCATGGAGATGGCGTCGTTGGCGTTGCGAACGCCCTGGTTGATGGCGGCCACGTCCGAGCGCATAAGCTCGCGAATGGCCAGACCGGCGGCGTCGTCAGCGGCGGTGTTGATGCGCAGGCCCGAAGACAGACGTTGGGTCGAAGTGGCCAGAGCGGAGTAGGAATTGTTCAGGTTCCGCGAAACAGTGTTGGCCATCAGGTTGTTATTGATTGAGAGAGCCATGGCTTTTCCTCCTTGAAAAGTGTGTGCATCCAGCTTGCTACCCATGTAAGCGAAGAGCTCGCCGGCAGCATGGGGTTACTTGATTTGAACGGCTTGCGCCGGTCTGCTCCATCGTATCTACTCGCTGGTAAACCTCCCTAGCCGATCAATCGCTGCCATTCCCGTGCTGTGAGTGGCTGCATGCCCCACCTATCGGCCTAATGGAAAAACCCTTTAGGACGAAATAAAGAAAAATTTTGTGAATGCAGATGGAGAAATCAGGGCTTTTCTCACTCATGCAATAAATGACAGGAATGAAGCTGAAAATAACCTGTTGAAAAGACGGGTGTTGTAAAGGAGTGACAGTCGTATTGCAGTTGATGACTGAAAACAGGCTTGTCATCGCTCCTATCGTCCTGTCGGGAAAAGGCATTAGGGCTGGAAATGTTTTTTTCCGAAAAACTTCGCGCAGGGGTCGCCTTGACAGCGTTCATAGGCTATTTAAGAATCATGACGGACTATTGCTAACCATTGGAAAAGAGAGGAGGAAGCGATGCGTTTGAAAACCTTGCGCTGGGTGCTTGCGGCAGTTGCCATTGCCGTGTTGTGCGCCGGGCCGGCTTTGGCCAAGGAAGAAACCCTGATGATGGCCACCACCACCAGCACCGACGATACCGGGCTGCTGCCGGTCCTGGCCGACGCCTTTAAAAAGGACACCGGCATCACCCTCAAATGGGTGGCCGTGGGCACGGGCAAGGCCCTGGAGCATGGCCGGAACTGCGACGTGGACGTGCTGCTGGTCCATGCCCCGGCGGCCGAGAAAAAATTCGTGGAGGACGGCAACGGCGTCAACCGCACCCAAGTCATGTATAACGACTTCGTGCTGGTCGGCCCGGCGGCCGATCCGGCCAAGGTCAAGGGCATGAAGGCCGGCGAGGCCCTGGCGGCCATCGCCGCGGCCAAGGCGCCTTTCGTGAGCCGGGGCGACGATTCCGGCACCCACAAGAAGGAAAAGTCCCTGTGGAAGGCCGCCGGCATGGCCGTGCCGGACAAGGATACCTGGTACGCCTCGGTGGGGCAGGGCATGATGAAGACGCTCAACATCGCCGGCGAACGCGGCGCCTACACCCTGGTCGATCGCGGCACGTACATCAAATACGCCGATCAGGCCGGGGGCAAGCCGGCCCTGGTCGTGCTGGTCGAGGGCGACAAGCCGCTGCTCAATCAGTACAGCGTCATCACCGTCAATCCGGACAATTGCGAGAACACCAACTTCAAGGCCGCCGAGAAGTTTCGCGAGTGGCTGGCGTCACCAAAGGGACAGAAGCTCGTGGGCGATTTCACCCTCAAGGGGAAAAAGCTCTTTACGCCCAATGCCGGCAAATAAGGACGCCGCATTCCTATACCGGCCGGGCACGCAAGGGCCCGGCCGGAGGTAACCGCCCTTTATGAATTATATTCTCGACGGGCTTCGCCAGGCCCTGGTCCTGCTGGCGCACGGCGATCCGGAAACCTTTTCCGCTGTCTGGACCACGTTGATCGTCACCTTCGAGGCCATGATCGCCACCCTCCTGCTCGGTGCGCCCGCCGGGTTCATGCTCGGCTACCACGAATTTCCGGGCAAGCGGGCCGTGCGGCTGCTGGTCGAGACCTTTCTTTCCTTTCCCACGGTGGTCATCGGACTCGTGGTGTATGCCTTCATTTCCCGGCGCGGGCCGCTCGGGAATTGGGAGCTTCTTTTTACCGTGCCGGGCATGGCCGTGGGGCTCACCATCCTGGGGCTGCCCATCGTCATCGCGCTGACGGCCCAAGCCGTGGAGAGCCTGGACCCGAGGCTGCGACCGACCCTGCTCACCCTCGGGGCCAGGCCACGACATCTGTTTCTGGCCACCCTGGCCGAGGCCCGCTTCGGCATGTTGCTCGCCACCACCGCCGCCTTCGGCCGCATCGTGTCCGAGATCGGCATCTCCATGATGCTTGGCGGCAACATCAAGTGGGACACCCGCACCATCACCACGGCCATCGCCCTGGAGACGGGCAAAGGTGAATTCGCCACCGGCATCGCCCTCGGCATGGTGCTCATGGTCATCGCCTTCGCCGTCAACCTGATCGCGGCGGTCTGTCGCCGGAGGGCCGGCTGATGGACGCGCTCTACGAGTTGGAAGACGTCACCCAGCGCTACGACGAAAGGGTCGTGCTCGATATCCCGCGCCTGGTCATCGCGCCGGGCTCCATTACGGGGCTTGCCGGACCCAATGGCGGCGGCAAGAGCACGCTTTTGCGCCTGCTCGCCTTTCTGGAATCCCCGGCCTCGGGCGTGGTGCGCTACCGGGGGGAACCGACCCTTGGCCGCGAGTTTGCCCTGCGCGGCGAAGTCACCTATTTTCCCCAGGAGCCGTATCTGCTCAAGCGCTCGGTGCGGGCCAACGTGGGCTACGGGCTTTTGGTGCGGGGCGCGGGCGCGGCGGATATCCGGGAGCGCGTGGACACGGCCCTGGCCGCCGTGGGGCTCGACCCGGGCCGTTTCGCGCCAAGGTCCTGGCGGCAGCTTTCCGGCGGCGAGGTCAAGCGGGTGGCCCTGGCGGCCAGGCTCGCCTTGCGGCCCAGGGTGCTGCTGCTCGACGAACCCACGGCCAACCTCGACAAGGACAGCGCCGAGCTGGTGCGCCGGGCGGTCTTTGCCGCCAGGGAGCAGTACGGCACGACCCTGGTCATAAGCGGCCATGACCAGCGCTGGCTGGATGCGGTGTGCGACAGCAAGCTCAAGTTGCGCGAGGGCGGCCTTCTCGCGCCGGATGCGGCCGAGGAAACAGGCGGGCACAGGAGGATGGCATGAGAAAAGGGGTGCAGGTTCTGGGGTTCAAGAAATCCGGCAAGACCGCCTTGTGCGAGGCGCTGCTGGCGCGGTTCTCAAGCCTTGGTGTCGTGCCGTGCGCGCTCAAGTGCACGCACAACCCGGGACTCGACAAGGAGGATACGGACACCGACCGCTTCCTGGCGCATTGCCGCACGGTGGGGGCCATCGCCGCCCGGGAGAGCGCGCTTTTCTGGAACGATCCGCGCAAGATTTCGGACATGATCGCCATGCTCGACGGCGAGGTGCTGGTGATCGAGGGCGGCCGGGAACATGCCGTGGCCCCGCGCGTGCTGGTGTTGCGCGAGCCGGCCGAGGCCGAGGCGCTCTCCGCCCCGGGGCTCGTCCTTGGGACCTACGGGACGGTGCGCGCCCCCGGGCTGCCCCATTTCGAAAGCCTGGAAGCCGTGGCCGAGGCGGTCCTGGAAAAAGGTTTCGTCCTGCCCGGTCTCGACTGCGGTGCCTGCGGCCGGGAAGACTGCGGCGAACTGGCCGCCGACATCCTGGCCGGCCGGGCCACGCCCGACGATTGCGCCACCACCCGCGTGGCCCTGTCCGTGACCGTCGGCGGCAGGCAGCTCACCGTCAACCCCTTCGTGGAGCGCATTCTGGCTTCCGGCATCCGGGGGCTTCTCTCCGAACTCAAGGGCTTTGCTCCCGGCCCCATTGAAATTCATATCGATTAGGTGACGCCGTATTGTCTTCACCGTCTAACGCGGGTATGGGGGAATCAACTGCATCCCTACCCGGAGGACCCGCATGACCAGCGCCAGGGACGTTGCCGAGACGCTTACAGTCCTAAGCCTTGGCGCTTCGGAAGATCCGTCCGTCCTCGACCGTGAGGTGCTCGAGGCCGTGGCCCGCCGCGTCCATCAGAAAATGGACGACTACGAGGCCTATAGTTTCTCGGCCCTGCAAAGTATCTCCCTCAACATCTTTTTCGATCTGGCCCAGGAGTTTCCGACCCTGGAGCATCTCTATGCGGTGTGCCTGCTCATCCCCAAGATGTTTTTCAACATCGACTGCAACCTGTATGTCCTGGACAGCAAAAGCGGCTCGATCCGGCGTTGCGCCTACAAGTGCCCGCCCAAGGACGCCGGGGAGTTTGGGGATCTGCCCTTTCCGCAAAAGGCCATGGTGCGCGAGGACAGGCTTTTCATCCCCATCAAGGGCAACCACGAACTCATTTCGCAATTGCCGTTCACGCCCCGGGAAGATGTCTTCGGCATGCTCGAGATATTCCCGGCCAGTCACCTGAGCGAACACGACCGGCTCTTTTTCGAGCGCTATGCCAACCGCTTCGGCTACCAACTCCACAACCGCATCCTGGCCAACAAGAACAAGGAGCACCTCCACTTCATCCGCAGCCTGGTCAAGGACATCGGGCACAACGTCATTGTGCCCAACATCTATTTCAAGCTGTATTACAAGCGGTTGCGCTCCAAAATTGACCTGCTCAAGTTCTTCGAGTGGAAGCTCAAGCAGTCCTTCGAGGGCGAAGCCGGGGAAGGGCAGGCGATAAGCCCCGCCCAGGACAAACTCCTGCGGGATCTGGGCTACATCCATGAAGGGCTCATGGACCAGTACCGTCAGATACTCACCCACTACGAGCAGACGAGCCTCTTTCTGGAGACGCTCTTGCGGCGGTCCCATTTCGAGGAAGGGCGCTATGTGCTGGAGAAGCGGGCCTGCAACTTCAAAAAGCAGGTCATCGACCTGCAGCTCGAACGCTACCGCCCCCGCTTCGAGGAACGCGGCATCGAGATCGACACTTCCCTTGGCGGCGTGCCAGACCAGGAAATCGAGGTGGTGGTCGACATCGGGCTCATCAGCCAGGTGTACGCCAATCTTTTTTCCAACGCGGTCAAGTACACCCGCGAGGTGGTGGACGGTTCCGGCCGCAAGCGCCGGTTCATTTCCTTTGGCTGGGAGCGCAAGGAGAATTTCTTCGGACCCGGCCGCGACGGCATCAAGCTCAACGTCTTCACTTCCGGACCGCCCATTCCGCCGGAAACCGCCGCGCACCTGTTCGAGGAGGGGGTGCGGGGGGAAAACGCCTCAGGCGAGTACGGCACCGGCCACGGCCTGTACTTCATCCGCGAGGTGGTACGGCTGCACGGCGGGGTCGAGGGCTACGAGGCCACCTCGCTCGGCAACAACTTCTTTTTCGTCCTGCCCATGGACCCCATTCTTTAGAGTCCGTTTTCCTCCGCCCGGTCCTTCCGGATCGGCTTTCCCCTTAGCGCAGTCTGCCCGCCCGCCACAGCCGCAGCATGGTCGTGGCGTTGACCACGGCGATGGACGATTCGAGCATCGTGCCGCCGATGGAGCCCGACAGGATGTTGTTGGTCAGCCAGCAAAGCGTGGCGCAAAGCAGTCCGAGCCGCATGCCGATCCCCCGCAGGAAAAAGACCGCCACCGTGCCCGACAGCCCGGCCATGATGGGAAAGACCGCCGTCCACGACGTGGCCACGGCCACGCCGAGCACCAGATTGAGCACCAGGAAAAAGCCCGCCACCCACGCCGAACGGGTCTTGAGCGAGGCAAAGGTCCGCATGGCCGACAGGGCCGCGCTGACTGACGCGGCATTGTTGCCGAGCAGGTAGAAGTGCAGCGTATAGGCCACGCATTCGCTGGCCACCAGAAACTTGAGCCGCCAGTCGATGCGCTGGGCAAAGGCGAAGATCCCGAGCGCGAACGCGACATAACCGACGATTTGCGAAGGAGCGGTAAAATCCATGCGGGTCCCGGACTTGAGGTTACGGCTGCGGGCGAAGGAAAGGGCGATGCTTGTGTGTGGTCGTCCGGCAACTTCGCGCCCCGGCGCAATAGCCCCGGCCACGCGTTCTGGCAAGGGGCTGACGGGGATGTTGACACCACTAGGCAGTGGTGCTAAAAATGCCACCACTGAAGGATGGTGACAAATGACGATCGATCCGCAGGAACTGACGGCCCTGGGGCTGACGGCCTACGAGGCCGGGGCGTATCTGGCGCTGCTCGGCCGGCCGGAGCTGACGTCGGCCGAGGTGGCGGCCCGGGCCGGCATCCCCAGGCAGCGCGTGTACGATGTGCTGGCCTCCCTGGCCGCCAAGGGGCTGTGTCTGGCCCGGGACGTTTCGCCCAGGGCCTTTGTGGCCGTGGACCCGGCGGTGGGGCTCGATATGCTGGCCCGGGAACGGGAAGCGACCCTGGCCCGGGAGCGGGAGACGACCAAGGCCCTGGCGGCGCGGTTGGCCACGGCCCTGGGGCCTGTCTTTGCCTCGGGCCGGGGGCAGAACGATCCCCTGGCCTATGTCGAGGTGCTTTCGGGCGCGACCCGCATCGCCCACCGGGCGCTGGCCCTGGCCCGGGAGGCCAAGCGGTCGGTCGCCTCGTGCATCACCCGGCCCATGATCCTGTCCGTGGAGCAAAACACCACCTTCATGCAGGCGCCGCTTGGCCGGGGGCTCGGCTACCGGGCCCTTTGCGACGCGGCCATCATGGACGATCCGGAACTGGGCGTCCTGCTGGAGACGCTTTGCGGTCAGGGGTTGGCGCTTCGCGTGGCCGACTCGCTGCCGCTCAAGATGCAGGCCTTCGACGACGAGGTGGCGTTGCTTTCCATGCAGGATCCGGCAGGCGGGCCGCCGCATTTCACGGCGGTGGTCATTCATAACCGGGGGGTGGCGGCCATGCTGTCCCTGGCCTTTGAAGCGTTGTGGCAGGCGGCAAGGCCCCTGTGAGAGGAGTGGATGCGATGGCAAGCGCAATGGAAACGGGCGCGACGCGCCGGGAGGAAGCGGCACAGGTTGTAGTCGGCGGCGGGGTCTCCATCCGCAGCGGCTACGAGCCGGGCATCGTCGGCCGGGTGGGCGAGTTGCACGGCCGTTATTACGCTGCGGCCTGGGGATCGGGCGCGCCCTTCGAGATATTGGCCACGCGGGACGTGTGCGCCTTTATCGAGGGCTACGATCCGGCGCGCGACCTCATGCTCGGCGCCTACGGCGAGGGCGGCATGGTGGGTTCCATCGCTATCCTCGGCCGCAAGCCCGGGCCGGACGGGGTGCAGCTGCGGTTTTTCATCGTGGACCCGGCCTGGCACGGCCATGGCGTAGGCAAGGCGCTGCTTCATAAGGCCCTGGCCTGGTGCCGGGAGCGGGGCTACGGCAAGGTGTTTCTTTGGACCGTGGACGGGCTGCCCGCCTCGCGCCGGCTGTACGAAAAGGCCGGCTTCCGGATCGTCGCCCGGGAGCCGGACGACCGGTACACGGTGCTGCGCGACAACCTCAAGATGGTGCTCGACCTGTCCGCCGCCGGACACTGAAAGGACGGACTGGAACGCGAGGCAACGAACGCGTTGGGGAGGGAAGGCATGCGGCGCTGGCAAGACGGTCAAACGGTCGCGTCCCCGCAAGAGGTTCCCGGCCGGGGCGTGCGCATCCGCGCCGGCTATGCGCCGGGACTGGTCGGCGGCGTGGGCGCGCTGCTCGGCCGGTATTACGCCAAGGCCTGGGGCGCGGGCGCGCCGTATGAGGTGATGGCCGTGCGCGACGTGTGCGCGTTCATCGAGGGCTACGATCCGGACAGGGACCTGATGCTTGCGGCGTATGCCGGCGAGGTCCTGGTCGGGTCCATTGCCGTCATCGGCCGCGCTTCAGGGGCGGACGGGGCGCACTTGCGCTTTTTTCTCGTGGACCCGTCCTGGCAGGGTAACGGCATCGGCAAGGCGCTTTTTACCCGTGCCATGGCCTGGTGGCGGGAACGCGGGGGCGGCCGGATGTCGCTTTGGACCGTGGACGGCCTGCCCGTGTCGCGCCGCATGTACGAGAAAGCCGGGTTCCGCATTGTCGAACGCGTCAGCGATGCCCGCAACACGGTGCTGCGCGAGAACATCAAAATGGTGCTCGACCTGCCCGCCGACGGGCATTGATAGCGCCTTGGCATTTTCCCCGATCCCTTCTTGAGCAGGCCTCGACGCGTACGAAACACTTCCCGGTAAAAAGTTTGGGAAAGGGAGAGCGCGAGAGGGGAGAACCCTTTTCAAAGGGTTTCCCCTCTCGCATTCTCTTCCATCTTTCCTCTCCTCCCCTTCCTTCCCTCAAAGCCAGTATTCCGGGTACCGTCGGCCCGGGGCCAGGTTGTTGGCGACGAGGGCCACGACCAGCATGACCACCGCGCCGGAGAGGGCCGGGATAAGGGCGAAGAGGTAGCCCAGGGAGGCGAGCTTCGGCCCGGCGGTGACGGCGATGAGCGCCGTCGCGCCTCCGGGGGGATGGAGCGTTCCCGTTACGTGCATAAGCGCTATGGCCCCGGCCACGGCCAGGGCGCAGGCCAGCCAGGACGGCCCCGGCACGAGCAGGCGGACCGAGACTCCGAACAGGGCGGACAGGAAATGGCCGCCGAGCAGGTTTCGCGGCTGGGCCAACGGACTTTTGGGCGCGCCGTAGAGCAGCACCGCCGAGGCCCCGAACGAGCCGATCAAAAGGCTCAATCCCGCCGGATCGGCCACATTTCTGTGCAGCCAGGCGACAAGGCCGATGCCGCCCATGGCTCCGATGAAAGACCAGAGAATCTCGGCCGGACAGGCGCAGGACGGGCAGGTCCCGCCGCCGCGCATTTTACGGAAAAAGCCGTCCCTGGTCGTCGGAACGGGCTCCTGCGTGTGCGTCATGTGCTGCTTCCTCCGGGGACAACCTGCTCCGGCGCGGGGAAGCGCGGCATGACTTAAGTCAAGTCGGGGCAACGAAAAAGGGACGCGGTCGCCCACGTCCCTTTCTTTCTGCCGGTTTCCGGCGGCGCTAGATGGCCGCGTCCCCGGATTCGCCGGTGCGGATGCGCACCACGCCCTCGACGGGGTAGACGAAGATTTTGCCGTCGCCGATATTGCCGGTGTTGGCCGTGGTGCGGATGGCGTCCACGGCCTTTTCGGCCAGCTCGTCGGGCACGACGATGTCCAGGCGCACCTTGGCGTTGAACTGCACCTGGTATTCGACGCCGCGGTAGGCTTCGACATGGCCCTTCTGACGGCCGTAGCCGCGCACCTCGGTGACGGTGAGCCCATGGATGCCGATCTTGTCCAGGGCGTCCTTGACCTCGTCAAGCTTGAACGGCTTGATGATGGCTTCGATTTTTTTCATGGCGTACTCCGCGTCTTACCTGTGGGTTTTTTGCAGGACGAATTCCGGATAGGCGGTTACCGCCACTTCGTGCTGGTCCAGACCTTCCAGTTCGTGCTCGGGATCGACCCGAAGTGGGACGATCCGGTCAAGCACTTTGAAAAAGACATACATCACCACGAAGACAAAGACAAAGTTGGTGCAGATGCCGACGATCTGGGCCACGAGCTGGCCGCCGTCGCCGTAGAAAAGTCCCCGCACCGTGCCGTCCACGCCGTTTAAGGCGTCGCCGTAGGTGCCGTCGGCGAAAAGGCCCACCGAGAGGACCCCGAAGGCGCCGTTGACGCCGTGGACCGAGATGGCGCCGACCGGATCGTCGATCTTGAGTTTACGCTCCACGAAAAAGACGCTGATGCACAAAAGCACCCCGGCGATGGCCCCGATGATGACCGCCGAAACGGAGTTGACGAAGGCGCACGGCGCGGTGATGGCGACGAGCCCCGCCAGCAGGCCGTTGGCCACCATGGAGATATCGGGCTTGCCGTAGAAGGTCCACATGTAGACCATGGACGAGAACGCGCCGGCGGCCGAGGCCAGCATGGTGTTGGTGGCGATGACGCCGATGCGCAGGTCCGTGCCGGACAGGGTGGAGCCGGCGTTGAAGCCGAACCAGCCGAAGGCCAGGATGAAGCAGCCGGCGATGGCCATGGGAATGTGGTGGCCGGGCAGGGCGTTGGGCGTGCCGTCCTCACGGTACTTGCCGAGGCGCGGTCCGAGGATGATGCCGCCGGCCAGAGCCGCCACGCCGCCGGTCATGTGCACCACCGACGAGCCGGCGAAGTCGACCACGCCATGGCCCAGGCTGAAGTACTTGCCGAGGCAGGACAGCCAGCCGCCGCCCCAGACCCAGTTGGCGTAGAGCGGATAGACGAACATGGAGATGAAAAAGCCGTAGAAGACGAAGGACTTGAACGTCCAGCGCTCGGCCATGGTGCCTGTCGGGATGGTGGCCGTGGTGTCCATGAAGACCATCTGGAACAGGAAGATCGTAAAGACGATGGCGTCGTAGGACACGCCGGACAGGAAAAAGCCCGTGGTGCCGAAAAGCCCGAAGTCGTGGCCGCCGAGGCTGATGGAAAACTCGTTGGCCAGCACCTGGCCGCCGCCGAGCGAGGCCACGCCGCCGACGCCGCCCATCTGGAGCGCGAAGCCGCAGATCCAGTAGCCGAGCATGCCGATGCCGTAGACCATCATGTTCATGGCCATGGTGTGGCCGGCGTTTTTGGCGCGGGTGAAACCCGTTTCCGCCAGGGCGAAGCCGGCCTGCATGAACATGACCAGAAAGCCGCACACCAGCGTCCAGACGACGTTGATGGAGATGCGGTTATGCCCCACGACGTCGGCCAGTTTGGCGGCCAGGGGCTCGTTTTGGGACAGGGTGGCCATGTCTTCCTTGGTGGGCGCGCCGGCGGTGGCTCCCACAACGTCGGCGGCGGTGCCGACGGAAGCGCCCGTGGGATCGGGCACAGGGGCTTCCTCGGCCCCGGCGACCGCCGGCAGGGCGATGATGGTCATGAAAAGGGCCAGAAGCAGGCAACTCAGCGTCTTTCTCATGTTCTCCTCCGAATCCTTGGGTGTTGGGAATGGTGCGTCTTGCGCCGGGGCTGGCGCGGCCCGGGCCTTTGGGGCCGTGTTTACGAGGAATCGAAGGGGGAGGGCATGTTGGGTCTCCGCTGCGAAAGGTGTTGCGCCGCCGCGACGTGGGCGGTGGGCCGTATTGTATTTTCCCGGTGCATGAGGGCCATGGGAGAAGCCGGCCCGGCATGGCCAGGGGTTTTGGCCTGTTGTGCGACAAATGTGTTGTTGTCGCATGGGGTTTCCGGAAAAAAGCCATGAAACGGGATTGTTATCCCGTAACTCCAGTGCGGTGCTTTTTTGTTGTTTAGCGAAAAGAGACGGTTTTGTGTCGTTTCAACTTTGTCATATTGAACAATATTGTAAAATATTTCTTGTCGTCGCAGGGTTGGCACCGGCTGGCGGGCGTATTGCCAAACTGTAATAGGGGGAATGCGCGGCCAGACAGCCGGGCCGCTCCCTGTCAAAGCCGCGTTGCAGCGCTTTTGACGCCGCGCACCCGGCCCAGGCCGGCCGGTCCGCGCGCTGTCGCGTGTCCCCCCAAACCGCGAGCCTTGCCCCGGGCCGCCGCCCTGGCCTACAAGCAGGACATGACGCCACAGCAGCTTGCCGCCGGTGCCCCGGCCGTTTTTCCCATGGCCTGGAACGGCGTGTCCCTGGACGTGCCCGGCGACTGGCGACCGGCCAGACTCGGGCTCGGCTACCTGTATTTCGAGGGCCCCGACGGCCCGGCCTTCGAGTTCAAATGGCGGCCCCGGGCCGGACGCCAGGGGATGGAGGCGGCGCTTCGGGCCCTGACCCCCAAGGGGGAGGCCTCGGCCGGGGCGACGCTCCCGGAAAGCTGGCTTGCGCCCCTTGCCGATTTCGAACTGATGCCGCTTTCCTGGAGCAAAAACGGCCGGGCCGGGCTGGGGGCGGCGCTTTTTTGCCCGGAGTGCGGCATGGCCGCCGTGTTTCAGGCCTTCGGCGACGGCGAGGGACCGGACGCGGTCATGCGCCGTCTGGTGGCCAAGGTGCTGGCCAGCCTGCGCCATCATGATCCCGGGCCGCCGGTGTTCCGGCTCTTCGGCCTTTCCTTCACCCCGCCGCCGGGATTCGTGCTGTGTTCCCACACCTTCGTGCCGGGCCGCTTTTCCCTGTCTTTCGCCGCCGGGCGGCAGCGCCTGGACGTTTTGCGTCTGGCCCCGGCCGACGTGCTCCTCGAACGGTCCCATCTGGCCGAGGTCGCGGCCCTTGCCTTCGGCTGCGACGACCGGACGCGGCGGGAGGAGGGAAGTCTGGCCGGCTGCCGGGCGGTATGGCTGGCCAGCCGCCAGGGAACCGGCGTCATCGACGCGCTGGCCCGGGGCCTTGGCCGACAGGGGCGGCTTTGCGTCCTGCGCCACGAGGCCGGCGTCAACAAACTGCTCGGCGCGGGGCTCGCCTCGGGCAAACCCGTGGACCGGCAATGGCTGGCCAAGGTGGCGGCGCGCTGTGTCTCTCTTTAAAAAGAAACCCTTGCCGCCGGAGCCCGGTGGCCTGACCCGGCGGCAGGCCATGGAGCTTTCCCCGGTGGCCAGCCGCGATGTGCGCGCCGAAGAGACTCCCTCCGGCGTGGTGCAGCTGTCCCTGCCCGTGGCCGTGCGCCCGGCCCTGGCCGGATTGGCCCGGCGTTTCGGCCTGTGGGACGGCAAGGTGCTGCGCAAGACCGTGGAACTCGACGCCATGGGCTCGACCGTGTGGCGGCTCATCGACGGCAAACGCCCCGCCGGAGAGATCGCCGCCGACCTGGCCAGGCGCTACAACCTCGACGCCCGCGAGGCCGAGATGGCCGTGGCCGAATTTCTGCGCCTGCTCGGCCGGCGCGGCGCTATCGCCGTGGTAGGACGTGAGGGAGAAGAGGAGGAGTAGAGGAGTAGGGGATGCCTTGGCGGCTGGGGGGAACCCTTGTCTTCCGAAAGGGTTCCCCCCAGACCCTCCTCCCAAAGACTTTTAATAACCTGCTTACACACAATCATCAGCTAATTGTCAGCGGTCATTGTTTTGTGTATTTTCTGGGGGTTGGAGGCGCTGGATATGGCAAGAAACATTGTGCAATTCCAGAAGGGTATGAGCGAAGATGCGTTTGAGGCGCAATTCGGCACCGAGGAGAAATGCTGGGCACACCTCGTGCAATGGCGTTGGCCCGAAGGATTCGTTTGTCCAATTTGCGGCAGGGATAAGTACTCGCTGCTTATTGTTGGCAGGCGACGGCTCTTTCAGTGCTCACATTGCCGTACGCAGACTTCGGTGACCGCTGGCACAATCTTCGCTTCCACCAAAGTTCCCCTCAAGAAGTGGTTCCGCGCCATTTATCACCTCACTCAAAGCAAGGGCGGCATCTCCAGTGTCGAATTAGCCCGCAGACTTGGTGTCACGCAAACGACGGCCTGGAAAATGTCTCACAAGCTGATGCAGGTCATGCTCGAACGTGAACACCAGCAACGTCTCACCGGCCGCGTAGAGATGGACGATGCTTACCTTGGCGGTAAACGACGTGGTGGGAAACGTGGACGTGGTGCCCCAGGAAAAATTCCGTTTATTGCGGCAGTTGAAACGACAAAAAGTGGACAACCACACAAGATGAAGCTGTGCCGAGTCAAAGGTTTTCGGCGTAATGAGGTGCAGCGGGCATCTCAGAAAATCTTGCGTTCCGGGACATTGGTGGTGACGGACCGGTTGCCATGTTTTTCCGAGGTCCAGGCTGCGGGCTGTCGGCACGAACCCGTTCAAGACAGTGGCCGCAAGGCTGTGCAGGACTCAGTATTTAAGTGGGTCAACACCATGCTTGGCAATGTGAAGTCAGCATTATTGGGAACATATCGTGCCGTGAGAGGCAAACATGTGTCGCGCTATCTGGCCTCGTTCGGATATCGATTCAATCGCCGTTATGACTTGGCGACAATGCTCACGCGGTTGGCCTGGGTCTCCTTGCGGACGCCGCCCATGCCTTACAGACTGCTCAAACTGGCTGAGGATTGTGCGTAACCAGGTTTAATAATGATGAGATTATATTATAACTATTTATTATTATTATAAAATTTAGGAAGGGGAGAGCGCGAGAGGGGAGAACCCTTTTTAAAGGGTTTCCCCTCTCGCATCTCCTTGCTATTCACCTACCATGAATAGCAGCAGCATCACGATCACGCGGCGGTTGTTCTTGCGCCTTGTGGGCGCGGCGGTGGTGGTGGGGCGCTGGCCGGGCCGGGCGTGGGCTTTTGTGCTGGCGACCTTTCCCGTGCGCACGGTGGAGATCGAGGATTTCGGCTTCGAGCCGGCCACGGGCATGGTCACCCATGCCGGCGGCGCGGCCGTGCTCTATGCCCTGACCGTGGACGGGCTGGTGAAAACGCCCCGGCAGCTTTCCTACGCGGCCGTGCGCGCCCTGCCCCAGGAGTCCCAGACGTCGGATTTTCACTGCGTCGAGGGCTGGGACGTGGACGACCTGCACTGGACCGGCCTGCGCCTGAAGACCCTGGCCGATCTGGTCGAACCGAACCCCGAAGCCCGCTATGTGATCTTCCATTCCCTGGGCCGCACCCGCTCGCACCCGGGCGGCCTCGACCATTATGTCGAATGCCTGCCCCTGGCCGATCTGCTTGATCCGCGCCTGGAATACCTGCTTGCCCTGTCCCTGGCCGGCGGCCCTTTGCCCTTGGAGCATGGGGCCCCCATGCGGCTGGTGTGTCCGTACGATTTAGCCTACAAGGGCGCGAAATTTATTACGCGCCTGGAATTCGCCGCCGATCCCGTGGACGGCTGGTGGACGCGGGCCAACGGCATTTACGACAGGATCGCGCCGGTGGAACCGGAGCGTCTGCGCCGGCCGGACCCGCGCCGGTCCCGGTCGTAAGCGCCGTTAAAAGGGGAAATCGGTATGGGACACGAGGCGGGGCTGGTGGTTGTCTGGACCTCCCGCGACCGGGAGGCGGCGCTCAAAATGGCGCTGCCCCATGCGAGGAAAGCACGGGAAAACGGTCTTTGGCAACGGGTGATCCTGATCGTCTGGGGGCCGTCGGCCAAAATGCTGGCCTGCGACCTTGATTTGCGGGAGGCCGTGGCCGCCTGCCGTCGGGCCGGGGTGGAAACCTTCGCCTGCCGGGAAAGCGTCGCGGATTACGGCCTGGCCGAGCAGTTCCGCCGCTACGGCCTGACCCTCATCGACGCGGACGACTTCCTGGCCGGCTACATGAAGGAAGGCTGGCAGGTACTGACGGTGTAGGGAATGGAAGAGACCGGGGGGAAACTTTTCTGAAGAAAAGTTTCCCCCCGGACCCCCTTTCCAAAGACGTATAATAGTAAATGGCTCGTTGTCGGTAACGCGCCAGCAAGGCTAAAAAGTTTAGGAAGGGGAGAACGCGAGAGGGGAAACCCTTTAAAAAGGGTTTCCCCTCTCGCATCGTCTTGCCCGCATGGCCTACGCCATGCGTAACCCGTGCTCCCTCTTGACGTTTCCCTCTCGATGGACGACCTCCTGGAAAGACCGCCCGGCATCGTCGCCTGTCGACGGTCCTGGTGGTCAGGCGTCTTTGCGGGGTCTCCGGGGCGTGCCTTTTGGCGGGCGATCCCGGGGGCGGCTTTCGGCGGCCGGACGCAAAACCGCGCCGCCATCATGGCCAACACGGGAGAGCGCCCATGAGCGAGTATCCATACGAAGCGCAATTGATGCTGCGTCTTGTCATTGCGGTCTGTTGTGGCTCGATCCTGGGGTACGAGCGGGAACGCCACGGCATAAGCGCCGGCCTGCGCACCAATCTGCTGGTGTGCCTCGGCTCCGCCCTCATGATGGTTATCTCGAAGTATTTCTATTACTTGAATGATGAAGACCCGGGGATGATCCCCCTTGGCCTCGATCCCTCGCGCATCGGCGCGCAGATCGTCTCCGGCGTGGGCTTTCTGGGGGCGGGCGTGATCCTCAAGGACCGGGGCGCGATTCGCGGCCTGACCACGGCCGCGACCCTGTGGTTCAACGCCGGCGTCGGCATGGCGCTTGGAGCGGGCATGGTGCTCATCCCGGTTTCCTGCACCCTTCTCGGCGTGGTTTCCCTGACCATCCTCAAGCACCTCCAGAGCCTGATCCGGCGCGAGGTCGTCCGGGTGATCAGCGTCACCTGCCAGGAGACCCGGGAGACCCTCGACAATCTGCTGCATTTTTTTCGCGCCCGCGACCTCGAGGTGGAGAACCTGAGCCTGACCAAGGTCACGGATGGCCTTTCCACCTACTGCTTCACCCTGCGTTGCGACTGGTCCTGCCTGGAGGCCGTCGGCTGCATTCGGGATCTGGCCGGCATCGACTACGTGCAGAAGGTCAAGATGCGCTAGGCCCCGCCCTGGTCAGCAGGCCGGGATCACGGCCGCGAGCAACCGCGTCAGGGTCGCCTCGGCCTTTTGGGCTGTGGCGATGACCGCTTCCAGGGTCGTCTCGGTCATGCAGTCCGGCAGGTTGACGTTGGTCAGGCACGAGATGGCCAGCACTTCCATGCCGGCGTGCCGGGCGGCGATGACTTCGGTCACGGTGGACATGCCCACGGCGTCGGCCCCGAGGAGCTTGAGCATCCGGGTCTCGGCCGGCGTCTCCAGGCTTGGGCCGAGCACCCCGGCATAGACCCCGCGTTCCAGCCGGATGCCGAGCGAGAGCGCCGTCTTGTCGGCGATTTCCCCGAGGCGCGGCGAGTAGGCCTTGCTCATGTCCGGAAAACGCGGTCCCGCCGCCTCGTCGTTGGGGCCGACCAGCGGGTTTTTCCCGGTCAGGTTGATGTGGTCTGTTAGGCGCATGAGCCCGCCGGCCTGAAAATGCGGATCAAGGGCCCCGGCGGCGTTGGTGAGCAGGAGCGTCTTGACGCCGAGTCCGGCGAGCAGGCGCACGCCGGCGGCCACCTCGGCCGGGGCGTAGCCCTCGTAGAGGTGGAGCCGGCCCGAGAGCAAAGCCACCGGCCGGCCGCCGACCGTGCCGTAAGCCAGCTTTCCCGCGTGGCTCGGGGCCGTGGAAAAGGGAAAGCCGGGGATATCGGCCGTGGCCATCTCCCGCCTGTCCGCAACCGCCGCGGCAATGCCGCCAAGGCCGGTGCCGGCAACGAGTCCGACCGCACCTGCCGGGCAGGGGCCGAGGGTGGACAGGACCGCGTTCGTACCCTTTGCATGTTCATCATAAACCATATATCTTGCTCCCGTTCCCAGACCCACTAGCATGGGGACGGTCGGTCGGAAAGGGGGAGGCCTTTTCCGTCGGCATCGCTTTCCAACGCAAGCGCACAGCGGACGGGGCCATGGATCTCGGAACCTTTCTCGGCCTTGCCTCGGGCATCGCCCTGGTGCTTGGGGCCATCTTCATGGGCGGCACGTTGACGGAATTCGTCAATGGGCCGAGCATCATGATTGTCGTCGGCGGCACGTTGGCTTCCATCTGTGTGGCCTACCCCATGGGCGAAGTCCGGCAGGCCTTCGCGGCCATGATGCAGATTTTTTCCTCGCGCAAGGTCCGCGATGCGGAAGTCGTCAACATGATGGTGCGCATCGCCGAGATCAGCCGTCGCGAAGGGCTCATCGCCCTGGAAAACATCCACACCGAAAACGCCATCCTCAAAAAAGCCTGTCAGCTGATCGCCGACAACGCCGACCCGGCGCTGATCCGCGACACCGTGCGCATAGAAATCGGCTCCATGAAGCGTCGCCACGCCGTGGGCGAGGCCGTGTTCAAGTCCCTGGCCGGCTACGCGCCGTCCTTCGGCATGATCGGCACGCTCATCGGCCTGGTCCAGATGCTCACCCGGTTAAACGACCCCAAAACCCTGGGGCCGGCCATGGCCGTGGCGATCATCACCACGTTTTACGGCTCCATGATGTCCACGCTGTTTTTCCTGCCCGTGGCCGGCAAGCTGCGCGCCCGCACCTTGAACGAAACCCTCCAGCTGGAGATCATTTTCGAGGGCGCCAAGTGCATTCTCGAAAACAACAACCCCAGGCTCGTCTACGAGAAGCTGTCCTCGTTTATTGCCCCACGGGAGCGCCGTTATGAGCGACGATGAGCAAACCGGCCTTGATGACGACGACGAGGAGATCGAGACTTCCAGCCAATGGCTGACCACCCTCTCCGACCTGTCCATGCTCCTCATGACCTTTTTCATCATGCTTTTTTCCATGTCGAGCCTGGACGTCAAGAAGTTCACGGATTCGTTTTCCTCGGTGCGAAACGCGCTCGGCAACAAGAGCAAGGCCGTCGCCTCGGCTCCCATCGCCACGCCCGATATGTCCACCCTGGTCGAGCAGGCCCGCATCCGCCAGCGCATCATCGGCGAACAGCGCCGCGTCTACGACCAGTTCCGCTCCTACGTTTCGACCAAGGGCCTCGACGGCGTGGTGGCCGCCACCCTCGAAGCGGGCAAGATCACCATCGCCTTTCCCGCCGGCGTGCTTTTCCCCAAGGATGGCGTGGACCTGACCGAACAGGGCAAGGAAAGGCTGCGCACGCTGTACGGCTTTCTCATCAAGACCGCGGGGGAGCGCGTCAATATCCGGGGATTCACCGACAACCAACCGCCCGGGGCGGGGAGCCGTTTCCGCGACAATTGGGAGGTTTCCTCATTGCGGGCCGTTGCCGTCCTGCGCTATATGGTCTCCTTGGGCATGCCCCCCAACCGATTGACAGCCACCGGATTAGCTGATTTAGAACCCCTCTATCCGAACGACACCCCGGAGCATCGGGCGCGCAACCAGCGCGTGGAGTTCGTTTTGGAACGCTGGATCGGCGAGTAGGAGCCCGGCATGGACTTTACGTTCAAGCTGGAAGGCGAGGTCGGCAAGCGCGCCGCTTACAGGGAGCGCGTGCGCGGCCTGTTCGCCCGCTTCGAGGGCGACGAGACCGCCTATGCGGTCCACGATGTCAGCGCCGCGGGTCTGGCCGTGGTCGATGCCGCGGGAGGCTTGGCGCTTGGGCGCAAGGGCCTTTTGAGTCTGGCCATCGGCCCCAAGGCGCTTATTGCCGGACTGCCGGTCACGGTGGCCCGGACCGGGGCGAAGGGATTGGCCGGATTGGCCTTCGGGGAGCTTTCGTTGCGCCAGGAAGCCTGGCTCGACAAGCTGGTGCTGGAGATTCAAAAGCGGCGCATCGACCTGCGCAAGGCGCGGGAGATGGCCGATAAACTTGAGGATAAAAAGACGGATCGTGCCGACGAATAAACATAAGGTCCTGGTTGCCAACCGGGGCGAGATCGCCATGCGCATCATCCAGGCTTGCGTTTCGCTCGGCCTGGATTTTGTTTGCGTCCATACCAAGGCCGACGCGGCTTCGGGCCATCTGGCCCTGGCCCGGTCCCTGGGCGGCCCCGAGGCCGCCTACCGCATAAGCTCCTACCACGACGCCAACGAGCTTCTGGCCGTGGCCGACCATGCCGGAGCCACCGCCATCCACCCGGGCTACGGCTTTTTCGCCGAGGATTTCCGCTTCGCCCGCCGCGTGTCCGAGCGCTCGCGCCCGCTGGTCTTTATCGGACCCTCCTGGCGCATCATCCGGTCGCTCGGCGACAAGATCAACACCAAGCGCCTGGCCAGAAGCCTGTCCATCCCGACGGTTCCCGGCTCGGACCGCCCGGTCTACGACGAGATGGAGGCCGAGGAGATCGCCGAGACCCTGTTTGCCTTCCAGGCCGAGCAGGGCATCGTCAACTCCGTGGTCCTGGTCAAGGCCTCGGCCGGCGGCGGCGGCATGGGCATCGAGGAAATCTACGACATCGATCAGTTCAAGACCGTCTACCGGCGCGTGCGCAACTATGCCAAGCGCCAGTTCCACGACGAGGGCGTGCTGATCGAGCAGCGCATTTTCGACTTCAACCACCTCGAGGTGCAGATCGTCGGCGACCGCACGGGCAAGGGCATCGTGCACTTCGGCACGCGCAACTGCACCATCCAGTCCACGGGCCGGCAAAAGCGCTTGGAGGTGGCTCCCGGGTTCCGCCCGGGAGAGGTGGACTACGCTTTCGACGCGGCCAGGGTCTTGGGCGACATCGTGGGCTACTCCCTGGCCATGGCCCGCGAGGTGGGCTACGACAACGTCGGCACCTGGGAGTGGATCGTCTCGCCCACGGGCCAGCCGTTCCTCATGGAGGTCAACACCCGCATCCAGGTGGAAAACGGCGTGTCCGCGGCCATCTCGCGCATCCGGGGCAACGGGGACGTCAACCTCATTGCCGAGCAGATACGCCTTGGCCTGGGCGAGCCTCTGGGCTATGACCAGTCCGACGTGACCTTTGATGGCGTCGGCATCGAATACCGCATCATCGCCGAGGATCCGGCCAACCGCTTCACGCCCTGGGTCGGCCGCATCGACCAGTTTCTGGCCCCGAGCCTGCCCTGGGCGAAGCTTTACACCCACATCCCCATGGACGCCCCCTACGAGATCCCCACGGACTACGACCCCAACCTGGCCCTGGCCATCGTCTGGGGCAAGGATCTGGCCGAGGCCAAAAAACGCGGGGTGGCCTATCTCGACGAGCTGACCCTGTCCGGCGAGGACGACTCCAAAACGGAGCTAAAGTCCAACGTCCGGTTTCTGCGGGACAAGACCGCCACCATCCTGCAATTCTAGCAGCCCGTTCACAAAAACATGCATGTTTTTCGTGAACTTAAACTATAAACTCGGTTCGTTGCGTTACGACAAGACTTTCGGGAAATTGCCGGACGCGGCACGAGCCCCCCGGCCCGCGCGCCGGACCGCCAGCCGCCCATGCCGGAGGTCGGACGCACGCCGGGACGCCTGGGAATACGCCATATGGAAATCGAAAAGCGCGTCGTCGAACTGGCCGATCGCTTAAGCTACATAAAGGACATTTTCGGCGGGCGCGATAACGCCAATATCGCGCTCATGCAGTCCCGCCTCGACGAACTGGCCGCCAGGGACAAGTCCGCCCCGGGCGAAAAAGCCCAGATGCTGCGCCAGATCGAAGACCTGTTCGCCTTTCTGGAGAAAAAGCTCGACGAAGAGCTTGTCCCCATGGACATGGTGCGCATCGTGCGCCATCCCGCCCGGGTGAGCCTCAAGGACATCCTGGAAAACGTCTACGACAACTACACCGAGATCGGCGGCCAGGACGAGTACTCCATCGACCCGAGCATGCTCATCGCTCGGGCCTACATCACCCGGCGCAAGGGCGACAAGGTCATAAACCAGCCCGTCATGGTCATCGGCCAGGAAAAGGGCCACGGCCAGGAATTTCGCAACGGCGGTTCGGTCAAGCCCTGGGGCAACGCCAAGGCCCTGCAATACATGAAGGTGGCCGAGACCGAGCGCATCCCCATCCACACCTACGTCTTCACCCCCGGGGCCTTTCCGGTGGAGGACTTTCCCGGCGCGGCCCAGCAGATCGCCCGCAACCTCTACGAGATGGCCGGACTGCGGGTGCCCGTGGTGTCGGTCATTTCCGAGGGCGGCTCGGGCGGGGCCGAGGCCATCGGCCTGTCCGACGTGCGCATGATGCTCTCGCGCGGCTACTACTCCGTCATTTCCCCGGAGGGCGCGGCCGCCATCGAGGCCGGCATCCGGCAGGGCCAGCGGGTCAGCCCGGACCTGATCGCCCAGTGCGCCACGAGGCTCAACATCACCGCCGCCGACAACCTGCGCATGGGCTACGTCGACAAGGTCATCGAGGAGCCGCCCCTTGGCGCGCGGCCCCATCACTACGACTTCTTCAAGGACCTGCGCCAGGAGGTCATCCAGGCCACGGACCAGGTCTTTCTCGGCATCGCCGGCTTCAAGCTCTACCGGGCCCTGGTCGCCTCCAAACGTAAGGCCGACGACGCCGAGGGCATGTTCGTGCGCTGGACCCTCGACGACGCCGCCGCCGACCGGCTGGTCTGGAAGCGCTACTGCAAGTACCGCCGCATGGCCGAGACGGCCTACCGCGACAGCCGTCCCTCCGGCGCGCGCATCGCCTCCCGGGCCCAGAGCGTCTTGTGGTCGGGCTATTCTTTTCTGCGCTACGACTTCGTCGGCAAGTATCTGAAGAATTTTAAAAAGACCGTCGGCGACCTGGAGGCCGAGGCCCGGCTCGTGGCCAGCCGGCTGACCGCGCCCCTGCGCAAGGGCCGCGACAAGAACGCCCCCGTCACCTGCGATCCGGAAAAAAGCCGCATGCTGGTGGAGCTGTCCCAGCCCGAGCAGGGCGCCTGCCTGGAGGACTTCGGCTGGCGTTACGTCAGCCCCAAGGCCGCCGAGGACAAGGCCGTCACCTGCCCCGAGGCCAAGACCTACGGCTGCCCGGACCTCTGGGCCCCGGACCTCTACGGCGACTTCGCCGGCGTGTGCGTCCACTGCGGCCACCACTTTCCCATGGAATACCAGTGGGTGCTCGGCAACGTCTTCGACCCGGAATCCGTGGTGGAGTTCGACGCCGACATCGAGGCCGGCAATCCGCTGGACTACCCGGGCTTCGAGGACAAGATCGAGGCCGCCAAGAAAAAGACCGGCCGCAAGTCCGCCTGCGTGTCCATCGACGCCAAGATCGACGGCGTCAAACTCGTGTGCGCCGTGCTCTATTCGGCCTTTCGCGGCGGCTCGGTCGGCGCGGCCGAGGGCGAGAAGTTCATCCGGGCCCTGGCCCGGGCCAGACGGCGGCACTATCCGTTTCTGGCCTACGTCCACGGCACGGCCGGCATCCGCATCCAGGAGAGCTTAAACGGCCTGATCCAGATGCCCCGCGTCACCATGGCTGTGCGGCGCTACATCGAAAGCGGCGGCCTCTACGTGGTGCTCTACGACACCAATTCCTACGCCGGCCCGGTGGCGAGCTTCCTCGGCTGCTCGCCCTACCAGTTCTCCGTGCGCTCGGCCAACATCGGCTTCGCCGGCCCGGGCGTCATCAAGGAAACCACCGGCATCGACATCCCGCCCGATTACCACCGGGCGCATAACGCCCTGGCCCGGGGCCATATCCAGGGCATCTGGGACCGCCGCGAGATTCGCAAGAATCTCAAGCAGGTGCTCCTCACCATCGGCGGCCGGAATTTGTATTATCGGTAGGGAAGAGGGGGGGATGATGACGCCTCCGGCGGCCGGGGGGAAACTTTTTGAAAAAAGTTTCCCCCCGGACCCCCCTTCAACAACTTTTAAAGGGGATATGGGGTCTGGCCCGGTCATTTTTGCAAAGAAGACCGGGGGAAGGCCGCCCCGAAGATGAGGCGTGTTGGCCAGGGCCGGCGGGGCTGTTCGGGGACGCGAAGGCGTATTCTTCGAATATGCGCCGCGCGCGGCCGCGAACAGCCCCGCCGGCCGACGACAAGGTCTCTTGGACCTCCTTGCCGGGAGGCGAATCCCGGCCCCTTCGATCAGGGGCGTTGTTGCCAGGGCGCCGGGGCCAATGTAACACCGTTCGAAATTCCAAGGTCGCGCCGGAAGAGGCCGACAGGGGAAGCGCGTGATAGACGTCAAAGCTTTGCTGGAAAAGATAAAGGCCTCGCCCTACGAGGAGATCGTGGTCACCGCGCCGCATACGGGCGTGGTCCGTTTCGCCGACATCGAGGCCGGGGCCCGGGTGGTGCCCGCCTCGGGAACCTATGGGGAAAAGCCGGGCACGCTTTTGGCCAAGCTGACCCGGGAGCACAACGACAAGCCCATTTACGCCGAGGCCAAGGGGGCTGTCGGCCAGATGCGCCGGGAACTCGAAGGCGCCTTCGTCGAGGCCGGGACCGAGCTTGCCGTCATCCGCCACTACCTGTCCAAGGACGAGGTCATCGCCTCCATCCTCCAGCAGGTGCTCTATCTTTTCCGTGCGCCGGAGCGGGCCAAGTATTATTTCATTCCCAGCGTGGACAAGAAGGTCAAGGCCTCGGGGCCGCGTTCGGTAACGGTCAAGGACGGCATGGAGCTTTTCATCGTTTCGCGTATGAAACGGGAAAAGCCGCTGACCTATGAAGGGCCGGAAGGCATCATTTACGCGGTGTATTTTCAGCACGACCGGAACGTGGACCAGGGCGCGCCCCTTGTGGGCGTATGCCCAGAGTCCCAGACAAGCCTCATCCAGGACGTGGTCAACCGGGTTCGCACGGACTGGGAGGAAAGGGAGTAGCCATGGGAAAGTACCTGCAGATCCGCGTTACGGCGACGACCTATGACGAGGCGGCGGCCGAGGCTCGCTACGGCAGGCTGTATGCCCTGGCCTGGCCCGTGGCCGCCACGCCGGCCGCGGAACCTCGGGGCCTTTTGGAACTGACCCAGGCTCTCGACGACAAGGTGCGTCTAGGCGATCTGCCCGGGGCCGATCGTCAGGCGCTTTTGCCCGGTGTGGAAAAGGCCATGGCTCTCAAGGCGTCCCTGGAAGCGGCCCTTGGCGACCGCGATCCCAAGAGCGCGGACAGCCTGAGCTACGCCCTGGAAGACGCCCTGGGCGAGCTGGAAAAGCTCGCTCCCAAACCGTAATCATTTTTCGAAAGACGCGCTTCGGCGCGGGCGCAGGAGGCACGATATGGCCGGCAGCATCAACAAGGTCATTTTAGTCGGCCGGCTCGGGCAGGACCCCAAGCTGACCTATTTGCCCTCGGGCAGTCCGGTGGCCAACTTTTCCGTGGCCACGGACGAATCCTACAAGGACCGCGAAGGCAACAAGGTCGAGCGCACGGAATGGCACCGGGTGGCCGTTTTTGGCCGTTCGGCGGAATTTTGCGGCAACTACCTCGCCAAGGGCCGGCTGGTCTACATCGAAGGGACGCTTCGCACCCGCAGCTGGGACGATCAGCAGGGCCAGAAGCGCTACACCACCGAGGTGGTGGTGACCGGGCCGGGACACACCGTCCAGGGCCTCGATTCGCGCGGCGGCATGGCGGCGGACGCGCCCATGGGCGACGAGGGTTTCGCGCCCCAGCAGGGCGGCCGGCGGTCCTATCAGGGCGGCGGGCAGCAGGGCGGCGGGCAGCAGGGTGGCCAGCAAGGCGGCTACGGCGGCCCGGCCGGCGGCCAGCAGGGCGGCGCACCCCGCCAGCAGCAGCCGCGCCAGCAGGACGAAGACCTCGGCCCGGCCTTCCCCTCCGAAGCCTCGGGCATGGATGACGTGCCGTTTTAAGAAAAGAAAATGCGAGAGGGGAAACCCTTTCAAGAAAGGGTTTCCCCTCTCGCGCTCTCCCCTTCCTAAAGTTTTCAAGGGGCGCCTCGTCGGCGAGCGCTTCCTTTTTCATGCGCCCCGGTCCCGGGGCGTTTTTATCTCAGACCAGGATATCCACGGATGCGGTCGTCGGCTGCGTCTGGGCGGGAGCTTGCGCGGGTTCGCGTGCTGTGGTGCTGCCTTGCACGGCAGCGGACGAGGCGGCGGCCGCGGCAGCCTGTGCGATTTCCTCGGTGGCGGATACGGCAGCGGTTGCGTCCTGCTGACCGGCGTTTCCCTGCGCATCGGCGGCGGGGGCGGCTACGGAGGAATCGGGTGAAGGAGTGTCTTGCTGTCCGCCGTTTTCTTCCGTGTCGGCTGTTGCTGCGGCGTCCTGCCCGGGGGACGCGGCCTGATCGGTCGGCGTCGTGGCCGCATCGGTCGAAGCGTTCGTGTCTGTGGTCCCGGACGTGTCGCCCTGGCTGGCGTCTTTGGGCTGGGTCGCCTCTTCGGCCCGCTGTTCGATGTCGTCCTTGAGGTCGTTTAAAGTGTCGGCCGATTGGTCCATATATTCGTCGTTGGTCACCTGCTTGACGCCGTCTTTCACCTTGTGCTGCATGATGGCGTCGGCGGCATATCTTGAAACGCCGCTGCTGGTAAGGGCGGCATACTGCGCGTCGAGGCTCCCGATCAAGGAACCCATCTTGGCGCTGAAGCTCATGTCCGTTTGAAGACTCGTGATCGTTGCCGTGAGGTATTTCGATCTTTCATAATTCGTTTGGACGAAATTACTGGCCAGGACATTCGATGCGCCCCCGGCCGTTGTTCCCATGGCCCGCTGATACGCGGGGCTGGCGTCGGTCGGGGATGCGCTCGCATCGGCTTGTTGCGTCCCGGTTGTGGCCGTTTTTTGCGATACGGCAAGACGCGCCGTGAAGGACGATGTCGCGCTTGTGATCTCCATGTCCGGCCTCCCGCGTTCGGTATCATATTGCCTATCGGCGGGAGGCGCGAAAAACTCTAGGTCTGATGGTCTTTTCGATGAGACCGCAGCATCCCGTTATTTGCGCAACAGCCGCAGTCCGTTGCCGATGACGAGCAGACTCGTGCCCATGTCGGCGAATACGGCTAACAGCATGGAGCCGTAACCCGCGACCGTAAGCGCCAGCACCAGCCCCTTGAGCCCGAGGGCCAGGGCGATGTTTTGCCGCAGCACGCCGACCGTATCCCGCGACAGCCGGATAAAGGCGGCGAGCTTTCGCGGGTCGTCGTCCATGATGGCCACATCCGCCGTCTCGATGGCCGCGTCGGTGCCGGCCGCGCCCATGGCGAAGCCGATGTCCGCCGCCGCCAGCGCCGGGGCGTCGTTGATGCCGTCGCCGACCATGCCGACCAGCCCCTTGCCCTGTTGCTCCTGGCGAAGCGCCGCGATGGCCTCGGCCTTGTCCTTTGGCATCCGGTCGCCGTAGGCCTCGTCGATGCCCGTTTCCCGGGCGATGGCTTCGGCCGTGTGGGTGTTGTCCCCGGAGAGGAGCACGGTGGAAACCCCGAGGGCGTGCAGTTCGGCCACGGCGTCGCGGCTGTGGGGCCGCACCGCGTCGGCGGCGGCGAAAAGGGCCAGCACCCCGTCCGCGTCGGCCAGGAGCACGGTGGTCTTGCCCGCGCCTTCGAGGGCGGAAAGCCGCGCCTCCAGGGCCGGCGAACACAGGCCCAGCTTTTCGATCAGCCGGTGGTTGCCGAGGTGGAAGACGCGGCCGTCCACGGTCCCGTGCACGCCAAGGCCGGGCAGGGCGGTGAAATCCGCCACGTGGCGCGGCACGATCCCGTCCCCGGCCGCCGCCGTGGCCACGGCCCGGGACACGGGATGGTCCGAACGCGCGGCCAGGCTTGCCGCCACGGCCCGGTTGGCGTCCGCCTCGCCGGCGCGGTTTTCGAAGTCCGTCTGGGCCGGCCGGCCGGTGGTCACGGTGCCGGTCTTGTCGAGGCCCAGGGCGCGCAGGGCGTGGCCCCGCTCCAGGAACAGCCCGCCTTTGACCAGGATGCCGTGTTTGGCGGCGGCGGCCAGCCCGCTGACCACGGAGACCGGCGTGGAGATGACCAGGGCGCAGGGACAGGCGATGACCAGGATGACCAGTCCCTTGTAGATCCAGTCCACGAATGCGCCGCCCCAAAAAAGCGGCGGCAACACGGCCACGGCCACGGCCACGGCGAAGACCGCCGGGGTGTAGACCGCGGCGAACCGATCCACGAAACGCTGGGTGCCGGACTTTTTGCCCGGCGCATCCACCACCGCCCGGGTGATGCGCGAAAGCGTCGAGTCGTCGGCCAGGGCCGTCGTCTCCATCATCAGCTCGCCTTCCTGATTGATGGTGCCGGCGAAAAGGGCCGCGCCCGGTTCCTTCTCCACGGGCAGGCTCTCGCCGGTGATGGGCGACTGGTCGACCGAGGACCGGCCGGCGACCACCTTGCCGTCGAGGGGCACGCGTTCCCCGGGCATGAGCCGCACCGTCGCGCCGACCGGCACGTCCCGGGCGGGAACCGTCGCGAACGTCCCGTCTTCCCGCCGCATGGTCGCCTGCTCCGGGGCCAGGGACAAAAGCGCCGTGACCGCCTGGCTGGCCCGGGCCAACGATGCGGATTCCATCTGTTCGGCAATGGCGAAAAGCACCATGACCATGGCCGCTTCCGGGAACTGGCCGAGCAGGACCGCGCCGGTCGCGGCGATGCTCATGAGCGCGTTGATGTTGAGCTCGCGTTTTTTGAGCGCGGTGAATCCCTTGCGGTAGATGGGCAGGCCGCAGGCCAAAATGGCGGCGAGCGCGCAGACAAGGGGCAGCCAGGGCGTGAAAAGCCCCAGCCATTCGGTCACCTCCGCCGCCACGGCCACGGCCAGGGCCGCGCCCTGGACAGGCCTCACCCATGGTCCGGTCGGCCCGGCGGCCAGGCGCGGCGGCCCCTCGGCCGTGACCGGTACGGCCTCCATGCCGAGCGCCGCGATGGCCGCCACGATGCCGATGGTGTCCGGCAGGTCATGGTGCACCGTCAGCTCCCGGGCCAGCAGGTTGAAGCGCATGCCGGCCACGCCGGGCATGGTCCCGAGCGCCTTGCGGATCATGGCCTCTTCCGTGGGGCAGTCCATGGCCTCGATGCGGAAGGTGTCCTTTTGGGCCGTTTCCGGGATATTGTCGTCGCCTGCGGGCGTGCCTGCGGACGTTTGGCAACCCTCGTGGCCGCAGCAGCAGGGCTTGGCAAACGGATCATGATCGGGGGCATGGGCATGTTCATGGTGTGACATCGAAAATCCTCCTTGCCTTGTCCGCCCCCATGACACACCTTGGAGTTGCTCCAGGGTCAAGCCCTTATCCGTATCGGAGGAAAAAAGAATGCGCATCGGCGAACTGGCCAGACGCACGGGTTGCCGGCCGGATACGGTCCGGTACTATGAGAAGGAAGGGCTGTTGCCGGCGCCGGAACGCTCGGACGGCAACTACCGGCTCTACGACGCCACCCACCTCGCCCGGCTGGCCTTTATCCGCAACTGCCGGGCGCTGGAAATGAATCTCGACGAAATTCGGGCCCTGCTCGCCCTCACGGACGGAGCTTGCCCGGACTGCGGCGAGGTCAACACGCTGCTCGACACGCACATTGGCCACATCACCGAGCGCATCACCCGGCTCCAGGCCCTCCAGACGCAACTGCGCGCCCTGCGCCTGCGCTGTACCGGGGCCACGCCCATCGACCAATGCGGCATCATCCGCGAATTGACGGACCCGGCCGGCCCGTCGGTGTGAAACGCAAGGCAATGGCGTCGTTACGGTTGCGAATTGTGGGTTCGGCCGGACCGTGGCGGCCGTGATGGCCGGTCGCGCCGCACCTACCCCCCTTGCCATTTTCCAAATCGGACCAATAATGCACTATGCTCCCTTGCCCTGTCCGTTATCCCGGCAGGCGCGGGGCGACGCGAGGAGGTGTCCATGTTGCGAATGGCGGTCGGACACGGCAAGTGCCTGGATGGGGACTGCGCCGCCCGGAGCGCGGTGGAGCCCTGCCGGCGGGGGCTTGGCGGGGCGGCCCCGGTCGGGCTGCTTTTATTTACCGGGGTCGGCTACGACCACGGCGCGATTTTGCGCGTGATCGAGGAGGCCTTTCCGGGTGTGCCCCTTGTCGGCACGACCTCGGCCGGGGAGATGTCCTCCATCGGCGGCATCAGCGACGATTCGGTGCTGCTCGTGGCCTTTGGCGGCGACGGCATCGGCTGCTCCGTGGGCCTTGTCCGCGACTTCGCCGGCCCGGATGTCGATACGGCGGCCCAGGCCCGCGACGCCCTGAAAGCGGCCCGGAAAGGCATCGCCGCGCCTGCCTCCCTGTGCCTGACGTTCCCGGACGGCGGCCGGGGCGGCGTCCAGGCCTTCGGCCAGGCCCTGGATGCGGCCCTTGGTCCGGATTGCATGGTCCTTGGCGGCATCTCCGCCCGGCAACTCGCCGACCGGCGGCCCGTGCGCCAGTTTTTCGGCCGCGAGGTGCTCATCCATGCCGCGCCGTTCATGCTCCTGACCGGCGATATTCCCTCGGCCATGCGCCTGTCGCGGGGCTGGCGACCCGTGGGCGGCCTGTCGCGCGTGACCGGGGTTTCGGGGAGCGTCGTCAGCCGTATCGGCGACGGCACGGCCCTGGATTTCTACCGCCGCTACCTCGGCCCCCATGCCGAACCGGCCACGGAGCTGCCCCTGGCCGTGGCCTGCGAGGTGAAAAAGGATTTTTACCTGCGCGCGCCGGGGTTTTACAGCGAGGACGACGGCAGCATCCAGTTCGCGGCCGGCGTGCCCGAAGGGGCCATGGTCCAACTGGCCGAGGCCGACCGACCCGGCATGCTCGCCGACATCCGCGCCAGGAGCCGGGAACTGGCCGAAGAAGCCAGGGGCACGTTCACGCCGGCCGGCGCACTGCTCCTTTCCTGCTCCACCCGCAAGGACATCCTCGGCACCAGGGCCGACGAGGAAGTTTCCCAGATGGTCGCCGCGTTGCCGCCGGGCACGCCCGTGGCCGGGTTCTACTGCTTCGGGGAACTCGGCCCCTCGGCCAGGGACCTGCCCCTGCACCTGCACAACGGGTCCCTCGTGAGCCTCGTGCTTGGCGGCGAGGTCGTGACGCCCCGTCTTGCGCCCCTGGAGGCCAAGGATCTCTGCCCCACCGGCGAGGCCGAATCCCTGCGCCGGGAAATCCGCTCCCTGACCCGGGCCCTGGAACGCGCCAACGGCTCCCGGGAACGCCTCGAAGCCCAAAAAGACCGCTCCCAGGCGCTCATGCGGGCCATCAACCAGGAAATCAACGAGGCGCGCCTGGAAATCCAGCGCAAAAACGAACTGCTGCGTCAGGCCCTGGCCCTGGCCGAGGAAGTGCAGCGAAACCTCCTGCCCCAGGCCGCGCCGGGACTGCCCGGTTTCGATATCGCCGGCACCAGCCTCTACAGCGATGAAACCGGCGGCGACTACTACGACTTCATCCACGAACCCAACGAACAAAATGGCAGCTTCGGCGTCATCATCGGCGACGTCACCGGACACGGCATCGCCGCCGCCCTGCTCATGACCACCGCCCGGGCCTTTCTGCGCATGCGCTCCTTCCAGCCCGGCTCCCTGGCCGCCGTCATCGACGACGTCAACAAGCTCCTGTGCGCCGATCTGGCCGATTCCGGCCGGTTCATGACGCTTTTCTACCTCGCCATCGATATCGAGAAAAAACGCATCCACTGGGTGCGCGCCGGACACGACCCCATCATCCTCTACGACGCCGAAACCGGCCTCGTGCAGGATATCCCCGACAAGGGCGGCCCGCCGCTGGGCATCGTCACCGAAGCCCGCTACGCCGAAAACAGCGCCGCGGGCATGAAGCCCGGCCAGGTGGCGCTGCTCGCCACCGACGGCCTCTGGGAAGCCCGCAATCCCGCCGGCGAAATGTTCGGCAAGGACCGCGTGCGCGAACTGCTCAAACAGCACCACGGAGCCCCGGCCGCCGAAATCGTCGACGCCGTTCTGGCCGGGTTGCGCGCCTTTCTCGGCGAGGCCCAGCCCGAAGACGACGTCACCCTCGTCGCCATCAAGGTGCTGCCCGACGAGCAGGCGTCGTCGTCGTAGCCGGGGCGCTGCCCCGGACCCCGCCCGGGGAGGCGCGGCCTCCCCGGAGCCCCTTCGCCGGGCGCTGCCCGGACCCGCCGGGAGGCGAGCGCGCCCCCCGGACCCCCCATCCGGTGTGCTTTGGCGAGCGGGAGCGGGGTTGGCTGGCGGGTAGGCGGAGTGTGAGAAGATGGCGGCGGAATTTGTCGGGACGGTGCATGTCGCTTCGCGACAAGCTCGTCCCAAGCAAATTCCGCCGCCACCACGCCGGTCGCCCCGTTGGGGCGACATTTAGAACAATCACATCTTCTTAAAATGCGGCGCTTCGCCGCTGGCGTGGTTGTTGCCGCAATCGCGTCCGGCGTCGAGGCGCGAAGCGCCTCGTGTCGCCGGGCCGATTGCGGCAACAAGAAAGACACCACCGACCGCACCGACTCGCACTCCCGCCGCATCATCCCAACCCGGTAAAAGGGGGTCCGGGGGACATCAAGTCCCCCGGCGGGTCCAGGGCGGAGCCCTGGCGGGGTCGCAGGGGCAGCGCCCCTGCCTCTCCTCCCTTTCCTGCCTCCCTGTCCCTGTTGCCTAAACGCCGCGTACGAATGCCCCGGGCGTGATGCCGAAGGCTTCGCGAAAGGCGGCGATGAAGGCGGAGGTGGAGTCGTAGCCGCATTCGATGGCGGTGGTGGTGACGGATTTGCCGGATTCGAGCAGCGACAGCGAGGCGAGCAGTCGCGCCCGGCGTCGCCAATTGCCGAAGGTCAGCCCGGTTTGGCCGAGGAAGAGGCGTCCGAGGGTGCGTTCGGTCATGCCGGCGGATTTGGCGAAGGCGCTGGCGGTGCGGCTGTCGTCGGGGCTGTCGGTGAGGGCTTGGCAGATGTTGGTCAGGCGTGGGTCCTTGGGCCAGGGCAGGCTGAAGTCGGCGACGGGGAGGCTGGCGAGCTGGTCGAGGAGCACGGCCACGAGCCGGCCGTCTGGGCCGTGTTCGTCGTAGAGCACGGGCAGGGCGCAGACGGCGAGGATGAGTTCGCGGGCCAGCGGCGTGACGGAGAGCACGAGGCATTGCAGCGGGCGGAAGATGTCCTGGTCCCAGCCGATGTAGAGGCCGCGCATTTCGGAGCGGCGCGATGCGGCGACTTCGTGGGCCATGCCGGGCGGCACCCAGACGGCGCGTTGGGGCGGGGCGACGTGGCTGCCGGTTTCGGTGCGCACGAGGAGCACGCCTTCGCCGGCGAAGGAGAGCTGGCCGAAGGGGTGGGCGTGGGCCCGGGACACGGACCCGGCGGGCAGGGTTTCGCTGCGCGGGTAGACGGGCCGGGGCAGGGTTTGGAGGGTGGGGGCGATACGTTCCGTGGTCATGTCTGTTTCCAGCTATATATTGTCTTTCTAGCGCGAGACGGCGCGTCTGTCCATGCTTAGGTTTTGGTCAACGCGGGCCATGAGGGCACGCGCCGATTTGAGCATTGGAGGAAGACGGCCGTATGGGCCGGGGAGACGGACATGGTTGGGAAGATACTCGAGAAAATGGCCAAGGATTGGTTTTTGGCGGGCATGGTGCTGGCGGTGGCGCTGGCCACGGTTTTTCCGGAATTCGGGTCGATCGGTGGGGCCATGCATGCGGAGCAGGTGTCCAATTGGGGCATCTTCATGATCTTTTTGCTGCATGGCCTGGCGCTTTCCACGGAGCATCTGCGCCGGGGCATGTCACGCTGGAAGCTGCATCTGTTGGTGCAGGCCATGACCTTTGTGGCGTTTCCGATTTTGTATTTCCCGTTTCGGGCGCTTTTCGGCGGGTTGATGCCGCCGGGGCTGTTGCTTGGATTCCTGTATCTGTGCGCCCTGCCCTCGACGGTGTCCTCGTCGGTGGCCATGACGGCCATTGCCAGGGGCAACGTGCCGGCGGCGATATTCAACGCCACGTTGTCGAGCCTGCTCGGCATCGTGCTGACGCCTTCCATCGTGGAGCTGATCGAGGGCGTGCAGGGGGTCGGCGGGCTGTCGTTCGGCCATGCCGTGGTCAACATCTCGCTGATGCTGCTTTTGCCTTTCGTCCTGGGCCAGGTGTTGCGTCCTTTTTTTGGCAAGCTGGCCTCGCGGCACAAGAAGTTCATCAACACCTTCGACAAGCTGGTGATTGTGGTCCTTGTGTACGGAACCTTTTGCGACTCGGTCAAATCCGGCTTGTGGACGCATACCGGCCTTGAGGTGCTGGTGGTGACCCTTGGCGGCGCGGCGCTTCTTCTGGCCCTGGCCTTGTTCCTGTCGAGCTGGATCGGCAAGCGGATGGGGATGCCGGTGGAAGATCGGATCACGGCGGTTTTTTGCGGCTCGAAGAAGACCCTGGCTTCGGGCGTGCCCATGGCGCGGCTTATTTTCGGCGCCAATCCGGCCCTGGGCCTGATCGTGCTGCCGATCATGTTCTACCATCCGCTCCAGCTGTTCGTGTGCTCCCTGCTGGCTTCGCGCTATGCCCGTCGCGATACGGTCTCCGCGTCGCCGGTCGCGGATTTGATGCCCGGCGTGCCGGCCGTGGAAGCGGTGCGCGTGCGTTCCTGATTTGCCCCCCAACCCTCGGTTGCCGCGTCCCTGGTCCCTTACTGGAAGTCCATGACCAGGGGCGCGGCTTGTTTTGCCGGCGCGCCGTCGCGCTCGATGGGCACCGGTGGCGGGCAAGCCGTTCCCTGGGGGATGGACAGCACCCGGCCGACGGTCAGGTTTTTCGGGTCGAGTCCGGGGTTGGCCCGGGACAGGTCGCCCAGGGGGATGCCGAAGCGATCGGCGATGGCGGCGGGAAAATCGCCGGGCACGACCACGTAGCGCACGCCGAGGGGTTCCTCGTCGGGCAGGGCGGTGGGATCCGGTTTGGCCTCCTGGTCGGGCGTTTGCGGGGCGTCCTCGGCGGGCCGGGGCACGAGGATCACGTCGCCGACCTTGATGCGGCAGGGATCGAGGCCCTTGTTGTGGGTCATGACGGTGGCAAGGGGCACGTGGTAGATTTTGGCGATGCGGGCGGGCGTGTCGCCCGGTCGAGCGACATGGGCGATGTCCGCTGCCCAAACGCCCGAGCAGGCCAGAAGGACGCAGCCGAGGGAAAGCAGCGCGAGCCGGGTCATGGCATTCCTCCCGGTTGCAGTGATATGTAACACCAGCCTGGCAGTTAAGGCCAGACCTAGCAGCCCGGTCGGGATTTGACAATCCGGCCGCGCTTTGGGATAGCCCTGGCGTGCCTTTCCACAGCGATCCGGAGGTGACGCCATGAAATTTCGCACCCTTGTCGCGCCCGTGCTGTTTGTCTGTCTGGCCGGAGGGCTTTCCGGCTGCGGCGTCTTGAAGATGTCTTCCTCGTCGGAACCGTCCAAGGATCTGGTCGCTTCCGGCAACGCGGCCTACGATCACAAGGATTACGCCGCCGCCTGTCGCGACCTGTCCCAGGCCGGCGCCGCCGCCGGGCCGACGGGCCTCAGCCGCGCCGGCGACGCCTGCCTGCGTGACGGCCGGCGCAAGGCCGTGGCCGCCTTTGAAGCGGCGACAGCCGCCGCTCCGGGCGACGCATCGGCCATGGAGGGCCTCGGCATGGCCGCCTTGGCCGATGGCGACCTTTCCCGGGCCAGGGACATGCTGCAGGCGGCGGCCAAGGCCGGGGGCAAGGACCCGCGCGCCGCCCTGGCCCTTGGCGACGCCGAGCTGTTATCCGGCCAGTGCGACAAGGCCCTTGCCGCCTATAGGGAGGCGCTGGCCCGCGAGGCGTCCTTTGCCCCGGCCAAATCCCGCCTCCAGTCGGTCCGGCTGGTCTGCGGCGCGCGCAAGGCTCCCGCTGCGGTGGCCGCGCCGGCCGCGTCCAGGTCCGCCGCGCCGGCTCCTTCCGAGCTTTCGCCCGCGTCCGGGCCGTCGGCCGGTCCCGCCAAGGAGCCGGGCAAGGCCAAGGCCGCGCCCAAGGTCATCGACTTAAACGATATCTGATACGCGTTGGAGATGTCGGAGACGGTCCCGCCACGTGCTTTCGGTGGCGGGACCGTCGCGTCAGGATGACAGCAGGCCCGGGCGGAGGGGCGCGTCGTCGGCGGGAAGGCCGTCGCCCTGGTCCGACCGGCCCGTCGGCAGGTCCACCACGAAGACCGTGCCGTGGGGCCGACGATCCTCGGCCCGGATGATGCCGCCGTAGCGTTCGACGATCTGCTTGCAGATGGCGAGCCCGAGCCCGGTGCCTTTCTTGGTCTGGGCGGTGGTGTCGCCCTGGCGGGTCTGGTAGAATTTATCGAAAATCCGCTCCCGCTCCTGGGCCGGAATGCCCGGGCCGGTGTCGGCCACGCTGAATTGCATCCGGTCGTTGGACACCATCCTGGCCGAGAGCGTGACCTCGCCCTCACCGGTATGGCGGGCGGCGTTGGTGAGCAGGTTGACCAGCACCTGCATGAGCCGGTCCGGGTCCAGGCGCAGCCGGGGCAGGGCTCCCGGGATATCCACCACCAGGGCCAGCCGCTCGTTTTGTTCGTACTCGCCGCCCACGGCGGCCACGGCCGAGCGGATCACGTCGGCCGGGTCGGTATCCTGGTCGTTCCAGTTGAGCCGGCCGGATTCGATCTTGGACAGGTCGAGGAAATCGTTGACGAGCCGGGTCAGGCGCGCGCCCTCGGTCTCGATGATGGCCAGATTGTCGGCGATGCGATTTCCTTTGCGCCGCAGCTTGTCGCTGACTTCGGAAAAAGGCATGAAATCCTTGATGAAGTCCCGCCGCGTCAGCTTGGCGAAGCCGAGGACCGAGGTCAGCGGCGTGCGCAGGTCGTGGGTGACGGTGGCCAGAAAGCCGGATTTGAGGGCGTCGAGTTCCCGCAGGCGGGCGTTGGCCTCGGCGAGTTCCTCGGCCTGCCGGGCCAGGGTGTCGGTGCGCTCGGCCACCCGGCGCTCCAGGTCGCGGTTGAGGGATTTGAGCCGGGAGAGCGCCATGTTGCGGTCCGTGACGTCGTTGCACAACGTCAGCATAAGCGGCGGGCACCCCGGCAGATTGAGCGGCGCGCTGGTGGCGGCGAAAAACCGGCCGTCAAGCGGGCTCTGGATCTCCATGCTCACGGCCTGTCCCTTGGCGACCTCCTGGCGCGGGCACCAGGGGCAGGGCTTCTCCCGGCCGTGCAGGGCGACGTGGCAGGGCATGTCCACGGGATCGCAGCCCGCGCGCCGCGACAGGGGCGCGTTGGCGAATACCACGCGGGAGGCGGCGTCGCAGGCCAGGATGATGCCCGGAAAGGCGGCCAGGAAAGCGGTATGCCAGGCCTCGTGCTTGCCGGTTGCCAGGGTTTCCTCGTTGTGCTCGTCCAGGATGTCGAGCACCGCAAGGAGGCCCCGGGCGTCGAGCCCCGGCAGGTGGCGCAGGCCAAGGCCTTCGGGCGGGCAAGCCCCGGCCGGGGCCAGAAAGACCACGTGCCCGGGCAGGCCGTCCAGGCGGGCCAGCAGCCGGGCGGGGACGTCCGACGTTTCCGCCGCCGTCAGGGCGACCACGGCCACGTCGGGCAGGGTGTCCAGGGGAAGGGACAAGGCGGCGGCCCAGGATAGCGCGGCCGCGCGGCGATGGGCGTCGCAAAGCCCGGCCGAAAGCTCCCGGGGATCGGGTTCCGGGCTCCCGGCGACAAACAGCCGGCCGCCGGTCATGGCCGGACTCCGGGGCATGGCGCGTGGGACAGGATGGGGCGCGGCCCGCCGCTTCCCGGCGTATATCCGAAATGTCGTACTGCGATCACGGCAATCGACTCCCTCCGGCGGCCACGAAGCATGCGCGACCGGATAGTCAGGACTGCAAAAAACATGATAGCATATCCGGTTGCGAGGCACAACGTGTCCGCGCTCCCCTCCACCGGGGGGGCTTCCCAAAAAGGGCCGGGAAGGGTAGGGCGCTTTTCCTTTGCCTGATGGAGGAGTTTCATGTCCGCATCGACCTTGTTCCCGCTCATAAAGCGCCTGGTCAAACGCCTCGGCGTACGCCATGCCGGCCGTACCGCCGTGGCGGCCGTGGTTACGCAACTCGTGGTCACGGTGCTCAACCTCCCCCAGGGCTATTGGGCGGTCATCACGGCGGTCATCGTCATGCAGGCCAACATCGGCGGCTCGATCCGGGCGGCCTGGGCCCGCCTGCTCGGCACCGGGGTGGGCGCGGTCATGGGCATCGTGGCCGTCCATGTCGGCGGCTCGAGTTGGCCGGCGCTGGGCATGGCGGTTTTCGCCACCCTGATGGTGTGCACGGCCGTGCCGTTTTTGCGCGAGAGTTCCCGGGTCGGCGGCATCACGGCGGTCATCGTCCTTCTGGCCGGCCATGGCGACGTGTCCGCCCTGACCCTTGGGTTGGACCGTTTTTTCGAGATAGCGGTCGGCATTATCACGGCCCTGGCCGTTTCCCTGTCGTTTTTCCCTTCCCGGGCCCGCAAGGCGGTGTCCTTCGGGCTGGCCAAGATTTTTCAGGACGAGGCCGCGTTTTTCAGCCTGGTGCTGGAGGGGCTGGTGCGGGACGTCTACAACGACCGGCAGGCCTTCGCGCTCAAGGACCGCATTGTGCGCACCTTGGCCCGTTGCCGGGATCTGCGCCGGGAGGCCAATCTGGAAGGCCGGGGTGGTGAGGCCGCGGCCGCCCAGCTTCTGCTGCTTTTCCGCGCCGAGCATCTGTTCGAGCATATCCTGGCCATGGACCACATCGCCTCCGAATGGCACGGCCAGGGGCTGCAAAGCCAGCTGACCGGGGAACTGGCCGGGCTGCGCCAGTCCGTGGGCGCGGTGCTCTCCGGCCTGGCCGCGCATTTGCGCGGGGACGGCGCGCTTCCCGGCCTGGCCGAATTGGAGACGTCCGTGGCCGGGGCGCGGGAAAAACTGTCGGCCATGCGCCGGGAGCGGGCTCCGGCGGCCTACGGCCTAAGCGAAGTCATGCACTTTTTCAGCTTCATGCACGGCATGCTGGCCTGCGCCGCCGAGACGGGCGAGATCGTGGGCCGGCTGCGCACCCTGGAGCAGGAATAGGGCCGCATTGCCCAGCGGGCGCGGTGCTGCTACCGTGCCTGCGGTCGCAACGCCCATTCGGATCGGAGGCTCGAAAGCATCCATGCAGGCTTGGCAATTGCTGGCCGCCGCCCGCAGTGTCCGCCTTCGCGGCCACGCTCCCGCAACCGAGGCCACAGCCGGCGGCTATCGTTCGGCTTTTCGCGGCGCAGGCCTGGAATTCGAGGAATTTCGGGAATACGCCCCGGGCGATGACGCCGCGTCCATCGACTGGAAGGTCACGGCCCGCCTGGGCCGCCCCTTTGTGAAGCGCTACCGGGAGGAACGCGCCCGCACGGTCATGCTGGCCGTGGACGCGAGCCCTTCCATGCGTGTGGCCGCGGGCGGTTCCTCCCCGTTTTTTACCGCCGCCCTGGCCGCCGTCACCCTGGCCGTCAGCGCCGCCGACAGCCGCGACCGGGTGGGGCTGGTCATCTTTTCCGACCGGGTGGAGGCCTTCGTGCCGCCGGGCAAGGGACGGGGACAGCCCCATGCCGTGGCCGCCGCCCTGGCCGAGGCCGCTCCGGTCGGCGCGCGCACCGATCCCCGGCCGGCCCTGGACCTGCTTGCCGCCGTCATGCGCCGCCGTTGCCTGCTGTTCGTTTTTTCCGACTGTCTCGGCGCGACGTTTGCCCCTGTGCTGGGGCCGTTCGCCGCCCGCCACGAAGTCACGCTCGGGCTTTTGCGCGGGAGGGAGGCGGCCGCGTTGCCGCCCTACGGTCTGGTGCATCTGACCGATGTGGAAACCGGCCGGCGCGCGGTCCTCGACTGCGGCAAGGCCCGGGTCCGGGAGCGGTATGCGCGCGCCGCCGGGGAGCGCGATGCCGCGTTGCGCGCCGCCCTTACCGCCGCCGGCGTCGGCGTGCTGGAGCTTGCCGTGGGGGACGCGCCAGGGCCGGCCCTGGACGCCTATTTCCGCCACCGGGCGCGCCCCGGAGCCCTTCGGGCATAAGAGGTCCAGCCGCCATGGACGACATTCGCGACATCAAGGGGCCGGTTGCGCTCCCGGGCGGCCTGTCCGGCCTGGGCCTGGCCGCGACCCTTGGCCTTTTGGCCCTTTTGGCGCTGGCCATGTGGCGCTGGCGGCGGGAACGCTGCCTGCCCGACCGTCGCGCCCTGGCCGGGATACGCGCCGGGCTTGCCGCGCTGGCGACCGAGGCGGCCGGCCTGGACGACCGGGACTATTACTACCGGCTGGCCGAACTGGCCCGTCGCGCCCTGGTCGTGCGGTTTTCCTTTCCCGCCACGGCCATGACCACGGCCGAAATCATCCCGCATCTGGCCGCCTTGCCCGAGGCCGAACGTACGGCCCTGGCCGCGCTTTTGGCGCGGGCCGACGGGGCGCGCTACGCCGGTCGGGAGGTCGCGGGCGCGGACCGGCGCGGCGACGCCCTGGTCGTGGCCTGGCTGGCCGGGAGGCGCGGGGCATGCTGACCCTGGCCCGGCCCGAGGCGCTGGCGCTCGCCGCTCTTCTTCCCCTGGCCCTTGTCCCCCGTCTTGTGTCGCGGCGCGGCTCCCTTGGCGTGGCCGATGTCGGTCCGGCCCTGGCCGCCGGCAGACCGCCGCTTACGGCCGCATTCCCCATGGCCTGCCGCCTGCTGGCCTTGGCCGGCGTGATTGTGGCCCTGGCCGGACCGCGGCTTGTGACCGAGACGTCGGTCTACCGGGGGCGCGGGGTGGACATCATGCTGGCGGTCGATCTGTCGGAATCCATGGCCGCGCTGGACATGCCGCTTCCCGACCGCACGGTCAGCCGGCTCGAGGCCGTGGCCCAGGCGGCCGCCCGCTTTGCCGCTGACCGGCCCGGGGACCGCATCGGCCTGGTCGCCTTCGGCTCGCGGGCCTATGTCGTGCTGCCCCCCACCGACGACCGGGCCGCGCTCACCCAGGCCCTTTCCCGGCTGTCCGTCGGCGCGGCCGGCCGGCGCACGGCCATGGGCGATGCCGTGGGCTTGGCCGTCAAACAGCTGGCCGGCGCGCCGGGGCTGGCCAAACTGGTGGTGGTTTTCGGCGACGGCCTGTCCAACGCCGGGGAAGTGCGCCCGGCCGATGCCGCCAGAGCGGCCGCCGCGCGCGGTATTCCGATCTTCGCCGTGGGGGTCGGCGGCAACGGCCCGGCCCCGTTTCTGGTCAACCATCCCCTGCTCGGTCAGGAGATCGTGCGCGAAAACGCCGCCGTGGACACCGCCGCCTTGACCGAGCTGGCCACGCTCTCGGGCGGGGCGTTTTTCCGGGCCGAGGACGCACCCGCCCTGGCCCAGGCGGTCGCCGCCGTGTCCAAGCGGACGGCCAGCGACATGAAGCCCGTGCCCACGGCCGAAAAGACGCCGTTTGCCCCCCTGGCAGCGGCCTTGGCCATCTGCCTGCTCACCCTTTCCTGCGGCCTGTCCGCGACGCGTTTTTTGAGGCTGCCATGACGTTTGCCAGACCGGAATTTCTGGCGCTTTTGGCCGCCGTGCCGGTATGCGCGTCTTTCCTGTGGCTGGCCGGAGCCAGACGCCGCGCCCTGGCCGCCTTTTTCCCGGGCGTTTCCCGGCATGGCCGGCTTCGCCGGGTCAAGGCCGTTCTCTTTCTGGCCGGGTTGGCCCTGTTGGCCCTTGGCGCGGCCGGACCGCAAGCGGGGCATGTCGCCGCTTCTGTCGTGCCGCCGGCTCCGTTGCGGCTGATGGTCGCCGTGGACTGCTCGCGCAGCATGCTGGCCCGCGACGTGGCCCCGGATCGCCTGTCCGCGGCCAAGGAGCTCGTGCGCGCGGTATTGGCCAAACTGCCCCATGTGGCCGCCGGGGTGGTCGGGTTTTCGGGCCGGGCCTGGCTGGCCTGTCCGGTCACGGCCGACCGGCCGGCCCTGGCCCTTTTCCTCGACGCCCTGTCCCCGGCCGAGGCCCCGCTCGGCGGCACTTCGGTCGCCGCCGCCCTGGAAGCCTGCCGTCTGGCCCTGGCCGGAGCCGGGTCCGGGGCCATCCTGCTCCTTTCCGATGGCGAGGACACCGTGCCGGTGCGCGATGCGGCCGGCTCGCGGCCGGGGGATCCGCCCGTTTTCACCGTGGCCGTGGGCGGGGCCACGCCGGTTGCCGTGCCGCTGCCTCCCGAAGCGGGCGGCGGCGTGCTGCGCGACGGGGAGGGCGGGCCGGTGCTGGTCGGGGTGGACGCGGCCGGCCTGGCCCGGTTGGCCCGGGACGCGGGGGGACGCTCTTTTCGCTTGGCCCCGGATGCGCCCTCGCCGGCCGAGGGAATCGCCGCCGCCCTGGCCGCCCTGGCTGCTCCCAGGGGGCATGCGGACTCGACCGTGGACGCTCCGGCGGACCGGTCGGCGTTGTGCTACGCGGCCGGGCTGGCGCTGTTGCTGCTCGACCTGCTCCTGGTGCCGGTCGGCAAGGGCCTGCCCGTTGCCATTCTGGCCCTGGCCGCCCTGGGGGCGACGGCGCTCCCGGCCCGGGCCGGCGATCCGGCCGGCAAGGACGTTTCGCGCGGCATCGCGGCCTTTGCGGCCGACGACGCGGCCACGGCCCTGCAAGCCTTTCTGGCCGCCCGGGTCTGGCGGCCGGACAGCCCGGAGATTCTCTACGACATCGGCACGGCCTATTACCGCCTGGGCCGCTTCGACGAAGCCGGCCGGATGTTCGCCCGGGCGGCGGTCGCCGCTTCCCCGGCGCTTCGGGCTCGGGCACTGTATAATCAGGGCAACGCCGTCTGCCGTCAGGGCGACGCCGACGGCGCGGCCAGGCTCTACGCCGCGTCCCTGGCCCTTGTCCCCGCCGACGCCGACGCCAGGGCCAACCTGGACCGCGTGCGCGCCGGCAACGATGCCTGCCGCGAGGCCGACAAGGACGCCGGGAGATCCGGCTCCAAGTCCGGCCCGACGCCGGACGCGGCCGCCGGCGGTGAGGGCAGGGCCGAGGCCCCGGGCAAGGCTCCGGCTCCGGTGGGTGACGACGACGGCAGCGGCAAGCGGGACGGCCCGGACGGGCAGGCCTCCGCCGATGCGCCGCCTTCGGCCGGGAGAGGCGGCCCGGCGAACGTGCCGGTTGCCGGCGCGGTCGGTCAAAAGGCTGGGGAAAAACAGGCCCGTTCGGCCGGCAAGGTCGGGGACCCGATCCTCGACCGCGTGCCCGACCTGACCGGGCTGCCAACGCCGCCGCTGTACGGCCGCCCGAGCGTGGCCAGGGACTGGTGATGCGTCTTTTCGCGCTTTTCCTCACCATACTGCTTTGGGCCGGGAGCCTGGCCCTTGCCGGGCCGCCCGGTCCGGCGGCCATGCCTGTAAGCGAGCCCGTGGCCGAACTCGAGCCCCGGGACATCTATCTGGGCCAGAGCCTGATGCTGCGCGTGTACATCCCGGGCGAGGCCACGGCGGTCATCACCGTGCCCCGGCTGGCCGACTGGACGGTGGTGCCGCGCGGCCGGGTGCATGGCTTGCGCGGACCGGGAACCGGCGATCCGGTCACGGCCTACCGGTTCGAGCTGATCCCGGTGCGGGCCGGCCGGCTGGCCATACCGGCGCTTACCGTGGAATCCGGCGGCCGGATCTCTCGCACCGCGCCCCTGGAGGCCCTCGTGCGCCCGCGCCCCACCCCGCCCAAGGCGCTGGCCGGTCAGGACATCTTTCTCGACGCCACGCTTTCCAAGCCCGATCCCTACGCCGGAGAATTTTTCGTCTACACCCTGCGCCTCTACCGGGCCGTGACGGCCTCGGGCATAAGCCTTGCCGCGCCGCGTTTCCCGGATATGGACGTCACGCCTCTGCCTGGGCAGCGCGACGGCGAGATCGAATTCGCCGGCCGGCGTTATGCCGTGACCGAGGCGGAGTATCTGCTTCTGGCCGCAAGTCCCGGACAGGCGACCATCCCGCCGGCCACGGTCGTCTGCCGGGGCGTGCCGGGCAAGGGCGGGGCGGCCCGCGACGTGACCGTCAAGGGACCGGCCGTCCCCGTGACCGTGCGGCCTCTGCCGGACTATGCCGGCGACGCGCCCTTTACCGGCCTTGTCGGGCGCATGACGCTCGCTTCCCGGCTCGATGCCGGCGCGCCCGGCCGTGAGGCGGTCTATACGCTCACGCTTGCGGGCCGGGGCAATCTGGCCGATGCCCCGCCGCCGCCGGTCGTTCCCCCGCCCGGGGCCACGGCGCGGTTTCTGGAGGCGGCAGGCGGTGGCGATGCCGGCCGGTCGGGCTACGTCGGCCAGCGGACCTTTCGCTACGCCGTCAGCGCCGCGAAACCGGGGGACTACGTCTTCGGTCCGGCCCGGCTGGCCGTGTTCGACCCGGCGAGCGGGCGATACACGGAAATCGAGGCCCCGGTCCGGACCTACCGCGTCCCGGCCGCCGCGTCGGTCCCGGCCGATCCCTCCCTGGCCCCGCCGTTGCGCCATGTGTCTGGAGACAAAGGGAGGCAGGCCGCGCCGTCCTGGCTCTGGCGGCTGGTGTTGGCCCTGCTGCCGCCCCTGGCCTATGCGTTGACGTTTTTGCCGCGCCGGCCGCGTCGGGCCCGGGCGACCTTTTTCGGTTCGCCGTTCGCCCTGGCCGAGGCCTTGCGGGACCGGCTGGCCCGGGAGGCGGGGAAGGGCGGGGAATGCCCGCCGGCGGCCGTGATAGCCCTGCGCCGGCTGGACGCGGTGCTCTACGACGGCCGGCCCGTCTCGGACCGGGAACTCGGGCAGGCCGTGGACGCGGCGGCCAAGGCCCTGGCGGAGCTTGAAGCATGAGGCGGCTCCTTCCCCTCACCGTGGTCGTATGGCTCTTGGCCCTTGGCGCGGCCCTGGCCGCCGGTCCCGGGCGGGAGGCGCTGGACGCGGCCGTGCGGGACTATGCCGCCGGGCGCTACGCCGCCGCCGCCGCATCCTTTGCCGCTGCCGCCACGGCCGAGCCCGGTCTGGTCGACACGGCCTTGTGCCTGGACGCGGCCACGGCCAGCCGGTTTGGCGGCGATCCCGGCCGGGCCGCCTGGTGGCTGTACCGGGCGCGCCGCCTGGACCCGGCCGATGGGGCGGTTGCCGCCGCCCTGGCGGCCGCCGGCCTGGACGTCACGGCCGTGGACGCGCCTCTGGCCCGGTTTGTTTCGGCCCGCCTCCTGTGGCCGTTCGTTTTGGCGGCCAATGCGCTTTTCTGGCTCTCGCTGGCCGGGTCGCGGCTTTTCCGGGCGCGGCGGCCACGCCGGCCGTGTCGGGCTGTCGCCTGTGTCCCCTGGGTTGCCGCGCTCGTGGCCGTGCTGTGGCTGGCGGTCGGCTGGGGGGCGCTGTCGCCGGTTCTTTTCCCGCGCGCCGTGATGCTGCGCGCCGCCCAGGCCGGAAGCGCCCCGGAGCCGGGGGCCGAGACGCTTTTTCCTTTGGCTCCCGGCACGGTCGTCACCCTCGGTCCGTCACGAAACGGTTTTGTACGCGTCGTGACGGAAGGTGGCGGCCCGATTCGGGCGGGCTGGGTCGATCGGAACACAGTTGCCGCATTGCCGCGCTAAGGTGCCCTTTTGCGCGCGTCCCGGGCGGTTGCGAAAAAAAGGCAATGTGCTATCGATCGACAATCTTTCTTCGAAGGCCATACGTATAGGACCTCGTTTCATGAAAGATGCCCTGACCCCTGTGGTCAATACCAGCCTGGACATGCATTTCGGCCGGCTCGCCAAATTGCCGCCGGAACCCGCCGCATATCCGACGCTTGTCGGCGCCGCCTCGCGCCTTGTACGCCATATTTCCAATAATCTCCTGAACAGATCCACGGATGGCGCCATCGACGCCAGCGTGCAGCGCTACATATTCGATCGAAACGCGGCCTTGCCCGTGTGGTTGGTCAACAAGGGGCTGGTTGCCTGCCAGAACAATCGGGCGAAGCTGGAACCAGCCGTGATGCATATTTTGCAAAACGACTTCAATAGAAGGCGTTTTTTTGATTATTTGAGCAGCGAACTTCTGTATCATTGCTGGGCCTGGACAAATGAAGAGGAAAGGAAGCATTGGATTGTCCATTTCGTGGGTGATTCCCGGGAAAACAAGTATTGCATGCATCTCAATAATTATGACTATGTGCTGAAATTCGAAAGCAATATTATTGAGAATTCGCACAACGACCGCGCGGTCCGCGACTGGTACTTTCGTTCCCTAGGAACGGCCACCTTGATGGAATTCGCCAGTCGTCCGGTTTTCGACTTCACCTCCCGGCTGGTGGAAGCGAAATACAAGAAGCCGTTCATCTTGAAGTTGTTTAAAAATATCTTTGACAAGGCTCTCCATGGACCGGCGCTTGGGCGGTTTGGCGTCCTGGTCATCGGCGATATCCCCAAGGCCTTCGGCCTGGAGGAGTACCGCAATGCGGCCATGACGCTGCAACCCCAGGCATTTCCCCCCGATATCGGTGTGCTGGAGCTTTTCCGGGAAATGCTCGAGCGCTTCGACGGCCACTGCCCCGACGGCTGTTGCGAGGCCAGGTTCCGCATGGGCGTGGAGCCTCCCCAGAGTCTGGTCAACCGGATCGCGGCCATGTACTGGCTGCGCAGGACCCTGGAGGCGGCCAAGGCCATCCAGCAGCGAAAGGCCGTGCCCTCCCGCGGGCTTTTGGTCGAGGAGCGCACGGTCCTGGAAAGCGCCTACAAGCAGAAAAGCATCCTCTATTTCCGCCTCATGGACGCTCGCGACAATTCGGCCATAAATCCCTGTTACATCAAGGCGATCAAGGAGGACTCCATGGTTCTCCAGTCGCCAAGCGGCAACAGGCTCAACGAGGCCGCCTGCGGTCAGGAGGTCCACGGCTATTTCGCCATCACCGACCGCAAGCAGAAAAGCACGTACTGCGATTTCGGAACCAACGTCCTTGGGGTGCGGGCGGTGGACGCCAACTACGCCCTGGTGGAGCTGGCCTTTCCGGCCGCGTTCGCGCTGACCCGTCGCACCCACAAGCGGCTGCCGCTCAACCCCAGCCATTTGGCCTCCTTCGAGCTGTCCTCCCCCAACCTCGGCGCGGACTGGAGCGAATTTTCCGCCCTGAAGCACTGGCCCGCCCCGTTTTGCATCATTCCCGACGGCGCATCCCAGTGCCATATCCGGGACCTTTCCGCCGGCGGGCTGATGCTCGAAATCAACGAAGAGGCCCCGGCGTATACCTATTTCGTCGAGGGCAACAAGGACTACCCGCTTTTGGCCTTCCTGCACCTGACCGGGCAGGTCAACCTGCCGGACCTCAAGCTCGGGCTGCGTCTGGAAACCAAGAGCATCCGGGATTTTTCGCAGCTGCACAAAAAATACGTGGGTTTCCAGTTCACCGAGGCCGGCGAGGTGCGCCGAGACAAGCTGGTACGGTTTACAACCGTGGGCAAGGACGGCATCTTCCTCATCAACGACTGGATTTTCCGCAATACCATCGGACACTGATCCGCTTTTCGGAGATTTCCCATGACCATGATCGATCCGGCGCGTCTGGCCGGCGTCGGCGAGGCCGCTTTGGCCTTGCGCGCCCAGATGGCCAAGGTGCTTGTCGGCCGGGCCGGGTTTGTGGACAGGCTCGTTATCGCGCTCTTATGCCGGGGGCATGTGCTGATCGAGGGCGTGCCGGGACTGGCCAAGACCCTGGCGGTCAAGACCCTGGCTGCGGCCGTGCACGGCGAGTTTCGCCGGGTGCAGTTCACGCCGGATCTGCTGCCCGCCGACATCTGCGGCATGGAGGTGTACCAGCCGGCCACGGGCGTGTTTTCCGTGCGCAAGGGGCCGGTCTTCGCCAACATCCTGCTGGCCGACGAGATCAACCGGGCGCCGTCCAAGGTGCAGTCGGCCCTGCTCGAGGCCATGGCCGAGCGGCGGGTGACCATCGGCGGGGAGACGTTTTCCCTGCCCGAGCCGTTTTTCGTCCTGGCCACCCAGAATCCCATCGAGCAGGAGGGGACTTATCCCTTGCCCGAGGCCCAGGTGGACCGGTTTCTTTTCCAGCTCGTGCTCGGCTACCCCTCGGCCGAGGAGGAAAAGGAGATCGTGCGCCGGGGGGGCGGCGACGAGCCGGTCGCGGTCGAGTCGGTGCTGACCGGCGAGCAGGTGCTGGAGCTCGGGGCGCTTGTGGCGGCGGTGCGGCTCGATGCGCGGCTTCTGGATTATATCGTGGCCCTGGTCGGCGCCACGCGCGATCCCGGTGCGGCGGAACTCCCGGGCCTTGCCGGGCTGATCGGCAAGATCGCCTACGGCGCGTCGCCGCGCGCCTCCATCGCCCTGGCGCGCACGGCCCGGGCCATGGCGCTCATAGACGGCCGGGACTACGCCACGCCCGGAGACATCAAGGCGCTGGCCCCGGACGTCCTGCGCCACCGCATCCTGCTCACCTACGAGGCCCAGGCAGAAGGCCTCACCCCCGACGCCGTCGTCCAGACGCTTTTGGAACATGTCCCGGTGCCATAGGGGGAGGGAAGAGTGGAAGAGTGGAAGAGTGTGCGAGAGGGGGACCCTTTTTGAAAAAAGGGTCCCCCTCTCGCGCTCTCCCCTCCCAAAAACTTTCAATGGTTACGTATGATTGAACGTAATAATAGCGTAACCGTTAAAGTTTTTTGAAAGGGGGTCCGGGGGGAAACTTTTTTTCAAAAAAGTTTCCCCCCGGATATCATCCCCAAAATCTTTTTAAAATAATGCCTTGTCCTCGCTTTTATCCACTTGCGGCGGTTCGGAGGCGACGTTTCGGGCGCTTTTCGGCGCGGAGGCGAATCCCGGTCCCCGGGCGCTTGGCGGCAGGAACTTGATGGATGCGAGCAGCGCCTTTTCGGCCTTGGGATCGTAGGCGGCCGGTGAAAAGTCGGCCACGCGCTGGCGCACGCGTTCGAGCTGTTCCGGGGTGAGCCGCCTTGTCAGCGACGCCTTGGCCTTGGCGGCCCGGATGAGCAGCGCGTCGCCGCCCGGATCGCGACTGGCCAGGGTCAGCCAGAAGAGCGCGCTTTCGAAATCGCGCGGCACCACCCGCCCGTCGTAATAAAACGTCGCCAGCATGGCCTGGGCCTGGGGGAATCCCTGACCGGCGGCCAGGCGATACCAGCGAAAAGCCTCCTGGGGATCGGCTGTCGTGCCCCGGCCCGTCAGTTCCATGGTGGCCACGTTGCACCGCGCGTGGGGATCGCCCTGGTCCGCCGCCTCGCGCATGAGGGTCAGCGCCTTGGCGTCGTCGGCCGGACCGCCCTTGCCCGTCAGGTACATGAGCCCCAGGTTGAACTGGGCCCGCGAATCGCCGGCCTTGGCCGCCATGGCGTACCATTTGCGGGCGGCGCTGAAATCCGGCGGCCCGGCCAGGCCTTTGGAGAGCAGCGACCCCAGGGCGAATCCGGCCTCGGCATCGCCGGCTCCGGCCGCCTCGCGGTAGAAATCCATGGCCTTGGCCAGATTGGCGGCGCTGGGGAATTCTTCTTCGGACAGGGCGGCCAGCAGCGTCTTGGCCTCGGGCAGACCGGCCGCCGCCGCCAGCCGGCACCAGCGAAACGCCTCGGCCGGATTGCCGGCCACGCCTTCCTGGGCCAGATGGAGCAGGGCCATGGCGTACATGGCCTCGGGATCGCCGGTCCAGGCCGCCTGGGACAGCAGCCGCGTGCCCGTGGCCGCGTCCCCGGGCAGCCGGCCGCGCAGCATGCCGAGCCCGAGCAGTGTGGCCGCGCCGGCATCGCCGGACTTGGCCGCCTTGTCACAAAATTTCACGGCCCGCCCGGCGTCGCGCCGTTCCTTGTCGCCGGCGGCGAAAAGCCGGCAGAGCCGGCCGGCCGCCGCGTCGTCCGCCTCCCCGGCCTTGTCGTAGAGGGAAAGCGCCCGGTCCGGGTCGCGGAAAACGCCGAGCCCGGCATAATACATGTCGGCCAGACGCAGCATGGCCGGCACGTAGCCCGCGTCGGCCGCTTTGGAAAAAAGTCGTGCCGCTTCCAGGGGATAGGCGGTCACGCCCTGGCCGGACAGATAGGCCAGCCCCAGGGCGTAGGCCGCGGGAGCGTCGCCGGCGTCGGCCGCCCGCCGCCGCAGATCGGCCGCCTTGCCCAGGTCCTTGGGCACGCCCCGGCCGGCCGCGTACAGGTCGGCCAGACGGCCGATGGCCGCCGCGTCCCCGGCTTCGCCGGCCGCCTGGAAATACCGGGCCGCCGCCGCCGCGTCGCCGCGCGCGTCCCCGGCTTCGGAGAGCGCGACAAGGGCCTGGCCCAGGTCCATGGCCGCCTGCCGGTCGCCCTTGGCCGCGGCCTGACGCAGCAGCGTAAGCGCCTTGTCGGTATCGGCGGGCGCGCCTCGGCCGGCAAGCAGCATCTCGCCGAGTCTGGCCATGCCGGCCGGATTGCCACGATCGGCTGCCCGGCGATACCAGCCCACCGCCGCCGCGTTCTCGCCCTTTGCGCGCGACAGGTCGCCGGCCTTGACCATGCCCGGCACCAGGTTCTTTTTCGCCGCCGCCGTAAAAAGCGCCAAGGCCCGGGGCAGGTCCCGGGGCGCGTCCCGGCCGGATTCGAGCAACAGCCCCAGCCGGTAGGAAGAGGGGGCCGAGCCCCGCGCCGCCGCTTTTTCGAGCAGCGGCAGCGCCTCTTTGCCCTTGCCCTGGTCGTACAGCCGCGCGCCGCGCTCGGGCGTGCCGCAGCACACCGCGATAAGCCCGAACGCGCCCAAAAGGATCAGGCCGCAAAAAATCGCGCCGGCAATGCGGCGGCGTTTAGCGATGTTTGGGGCGTGTGTGGGCATGGCGGCAAATTTATAAAAGAGAGCGCAAAAGGGTCAATCCTCGGTTCTCAGAAGTGGGGGAGGACCAGGCTGAGGTAGGGCTGACCGGCCAGGTTGAGGGCCATGGTGCCCAGGGCCCCGGCGGCGATGGCCGGTCCGTAGCACAGGCGGTAGCCCCGACCCTTGCGCGTGCCGGCGAGGTGCATCCAGGCGAGCCAGACGAAGAACTGCGCGCCCCCGGCGAGGCTCGTGAAAAGGACGGCCGTCAGCAGCGCCTGGGTGCCGAGCCCCGCGCCGACCATGGCCATGAGCTTGACGTCGCCGGCCCCGAGCACGCCGAAAAGGTGGGGGATCAGGAAAACGAGGAATCCCCCGGCGAGCCCGAGGGCCGATTCGCCAAGTCCGGCCGTGCCGGAAAAAACGCCGTGCAGGACCACGAGCGCGGCCATGACCGGAAAGGTGATGGCGTTGGGGATGCGCTTGGTGCGGATGTCGATGACGGCGCAGGCGACACAGGCCACGGCCGTAAGCGCGAAGGCGAGCAGGGTTTCCGTATCCGGCGGCATGGCGACTCCTGTGGATCTCCCCCTTGGTAGCGGCAACGCGCCGCCTTGTCCATGGCTGGCCGACGCGCCATGGCCTTGACGCCGGGGATGGAAAAAGCCAGTTCTTCCAGGGAGAGAGGTGAACCTTCACGGGCGGTTCGGCCCCGGCCGGAGCGCATCGGAGTCCGCATGGCAAGCGATGCCGCCAACGACGCTTCTTTGCCCGACGCCCTTGGGCTTGTCACCGCCGAGCGCGACCGATTACGAGAAGCGTTGCGGGAGGCCGAGGCTGCCAATGAGCGGCTGCGCGGCGAAGCCCAGGCGGGCATGCAGGTCAAGGCCGATTTCATGGCCCGCATGACCCACGAGCTGCGCACGCCCCTTTCGGCCATCATCGGCCTGGCCAATCTGGCCGTCCCCCTGGTGACCGATCCGCGCGTCCGCGACTATCTGTCCCAGATCACCGCTTCGGCCACCGGCCTGCTCGGCGTGGTGGACGATATCACGGATTTCGCCCAGCTGGAAAAAGGGCTGGCCGAGCTGGTCCCGGTCGCCTTCGATCTGGGGCAGGCGCTTGGCAGGGTGATCGGGCGCTTCGACGCGGCGGCGCGGGGGAGGGGACTGTCCCTGGAGCTGGACCTGGATCTGCGCGTCCCCACGCGGCTTGTCGGCGACAATGCCCGTCTGGAGGGCGTGCTGGGCCAGCTGGTCGGCAACGCCGTCAAATTTACCGAGCACGGTTCGATCCGCGTGGCCGTGGAGCTGGTGGAGCGCCGGGACGGCCGGGTCGGGCTGGCCTTTGCCGTCACCGATACGGGCATCGGCATGGAAAGCGACGCCATCCCGGCCATGCTCGACTCCTTCACCCAGGCCGACGGCTCCCTGTCGCGGCCCTACGGCGGCACGGGCCTGGGGCTGGCCCTGGTAGGGCGCGGCGTGGAACTGCTCGGCGGCCGGCTGGAAGTCGCCAGCCGACCGGGGCAGGGTTCCCGCTTTTTTTTCACCTGTCCCTTCGAGGAGGATAGGACCGGGCGGCACCCCGCCCCGGCCGTCCCCCCGGCCCAGACCGCGCCGCAAGACCCCGCCGCGCCCGAAGGTCCCTCCCGCGCGACCGGTCCCCTGGCCGGCGCCTTGATCCTGCTTGTGGATGACAATTCCATCAACCAGCAGGTGGCCCGGGAGATCCTCGAACGTTTCGGCGCGGTGGTGGATGTGGCCGGCGGCGGCCGCGAGGCCGTGGAGATGGTCGGGCTGGCCCTCTATGATGCCGTGCTCATGGATGTGCAGATGCCGGTCATGGACGGTCTGGCCGCGACGCGGGCCATACGGCTTTTGCCCGGCGGCGGCGATCTGCCCATCGTGGCCCTGACCGCCCATGCGCTTTCCGGCGACCGGCTGCGCTGCCTGGAAGCCGGTATGAACGACTATCTGACCAAGCCCATCGATCCGGCGCGGCTGCTTGCTTCCCTGGGCCAGTGGATCGCGCCGGCGGTCGAGGCGGGCCGGGACATGGCGGCTCTTGCGGACGCGGCCGCGTCTGGCTCCCCAGCGCCCCGGGGCGATGCGCCGGAGGTCTGCGGCCTGGACGCGGCCAAGGCCCTGGAGCGGCTCGGCGGCAACGGGGCGCTCCTTGCGAGCATTGCGGCGGAGTTCGTGCGCGATTACGCCACCAGCGGCCGGACCCTGGCCCGGCGGCTGACGGCGGGGGACCTGGACGGCGCGCGGCGGCTGGCCCACACGGTCAAGGGCGTGGCCGGCAATATCGCGGCCGAGGCGTTGGCCGATGCCGCGCGGGAACTGGAGGTCACCCTGGGCAGGGGGGGACTGCCGCCCGACGCAGCGCTCGAGGCCTATGCCGCCGCCCTGGCCGACACCGTCGAGGCTGCGGCCCGGCTGACGCCGCCGCCCGATTCCCCGCCCGAGTGCGCCATGACCGGCTGCTGGAAAGTGCTGCTCGTGGACGACGCCAAGCTCAACCGGGCCATCTTTTCCCAGATTTTGCGCAGCGCCGGCCATGAGGTCGTAACGGCCGTCAACGGCAAGGACGCCTGTCGGGCGCTTTTCGGGCAAAAGGCTTCCGGCCGCCCCTTCGACTGCATCCTCATGGACATCGAGATGCCGGAATTGGACGGCCCGGCGGCCACGCGCATCATCCGCAAGCTGCTGGCCGACGGGGTGAGCCCGCCATGTCCGCCGGATATCCCCATCATGGCGCTGACCGCCCACGACACGGCCCCGGAACTGGCGCGCTGCCTGGAGGCCGGCATGGATGGCTGCCTGCACAAGGTGTTCGAGCGGGAGGAACTGCTGGCGGCGCTCGGCCGCGTCATGGAAGGCCGCACGCCTGTGCCGGCGGCGATGCCGTCCGAGGCGCAAGGGGACGCCGCGGCAAAGCCGGCGGCAAAACCGGCGGACTACGCGCCGCTGCTGCGCCGTCTGGCCGCGCATCTGGCCGAAGGCAGCATTGAGGCCGACGAGGACGTGGCGGCCCTTGGCCGGGCCGTTTCCGGACACGTCGGCGCGAAGGGCCTGGCGGAATTGCGCCGGGCCGTTACGCGCTACGATTTCGCCGAGGCCCTGGAGGTCCTGCGGCGTCTGTCCCGGGAAGCCGGGCTTGACGAAGACGTCTTCGCCTCGCCGGCCGAGCCGGTTTGTCTCCGGTAAGGGCTGGCCGGTACGGTCATTTGCGGCGTATCTTGCTCCCGATGAAAAGGCCGATGGCCACGGAGAAGATGAGGACAAGCATCACGATAGCCAGATTGGCGCCCATAAGTCCCTCCCTTGTTCGGCCGGACGGGCCGGTCGGGGCACCATAACGGGGAAGACGTCCGGGCGCAAAAGGGAATGCCCTGACAAAGGAGCAGGTCCATGGGCACCGTCGTTTCCGATCTGCGCGGTCTGGTCACAAGCTTTTTTTCCCGCCGGCCGGTCATCTCCCGCGAGGAGACGGCCGCGATCTTTCGGGAAAAATACAACCATTTCCAGTCGCTGCTCGAGTCGAACACCGAGCTGCTCAAGATCTTTTCGGAAATCGAGGTCATGCTCGAAGGCCGCGAGGTGTTCGGCATGGCCTTTATCCGTTCGCGCACGAGCCGCGCCGTGTTCCACGCCATCCGCATGATCAAAAGCTTCGAGCGCCTTTCCGGCAAGCCCCAGCCCACGCTTCTGGCCCTGGTCGAACGGCTCTCGTCCGAGATCAAGACGGTCATCGCCGGCCGGGTCAATCCCTATCGCGGCCGGCTCGTGATCCCCATGGCGGAAATAACCGGCGACATGGTGGACCAGGTGGGCGGCAAATGCGCCAACCTGGGCGAGATCGCGGGCAAGGCCGGACTGCCGTCGCCACCCGGGTTCGCCGTGACCACCGCCGCATTTCGGGCCTTCTTCGAGGAAGCGGGATTGTTCGAGACCGTGGCCAGCATCCGCCTGGGTATCGCGCCCGACGATCCGGCCTCCATGGCCGCCGCCGCCGAGGACATCCAGGCCGCCATCCTGCGCGCGAAACTCCCCGAGGCCGTCTCGCGCGAGATGGACGCGGCCGTGGCCACGGCGACGGCGGGAGACGCCGGCGTCCGCTTCGCCGTGCGTTCGAGCGCCATCGGCGAGGACGGTGAGCTGTCCTTTGCCGGCCAGTATCTCACCATGCTCAATGTCGCCCCGGACCGTATCTCCAGCGCCTACAAGTTCGTGCTGGCCAGCCTTTTCACCCCCCGCGCCATGTCCTACCGGCTGCTCAAGGGCATTCCCGACGACGACGTGGCCATGGCCGTGGCCTGCCTGGTCCTGGTGCCCTCCGTCGCGGCCGGCGTGCTCTACACGCGCCTGCCCGAGGACCCCTACCGCAACGCGGTGCTCATAAACGCCGTCTGGGGCCTCGGGCCCTATGCCGTGGACGGCGTCATCACCCCGGACAGCTTCCTTATCGACCGCGACACCCTGGCCGTGGCCGAGCGGGTGGTCACGGACAAGCCGCGCATGCTCGTGCCGTCGCCGACGGGCGGGCTTACCGACGTGCCCGTGCCCGGGGACAAGCGCCGGGAACCGAGCCTTTCCGACGACGACGCCCGGACCCTGGCCGGCTGGGGATTGGCCCTGGAACGCCATTTCGGCCGGCCCCAGGACATGGAATGGGCCGTCGACGGGCAGGGGCGGCTTTTGGTGTTGCAATCGCGCCAGCTGACCGCCTTGTCGGCCGCGGCCCCGCGTCCCGCGCCGCCCGTGCCCGGCGCCGCGATCCTCGTGGAAGGCGGGCAGGCGGCCTGCTCGGGCGTCGGCTGCGGCCCGGTCCATCTGATCATGGCCGACGACGACCTGGACGCCTTTCCCCAGGGCGCGGTCCTGGTCGCGCCCCACAGCGATCCCCGGTTCATGGTGGCCATGCGCCGGGCGGCGGCCATCGTCACCGACCACGGCAGCGTCACCGGGCACATGGCCTCGCTGTCCCGGGAATTCGGCGTGCCCACGCTTTTGGGGCTCGATGGCGCGACAAGCCTCCTTACGCCGGGAGAGGTCGTCACCGTGGATGCGGCCTCGGGCCGGATCTACCGGGGCCGGGTGGAGGCACTTTTGGCCACGGCTCCGGCCGACGCGACGTTCATGGCCGGCACGCAAGTCCACGCCATCCTGACCGATGTGGCCGAGCGCGTCGTGCCGCTGACCCTGCTCGACCCCAAGGCCCCTTCCTTCAAGCCCGAGGGCTGCCGCACCGTGCACGACGTAACCAGGCTGCTCCACGAATGGTCCTACGGCGTGATGTTCGCGGTCAGCGATCTGGCCTCGGGCGGGCAGGGGGGGAGCGTCACCCTCGATGCCAACACCGGCCTCGACCTGCACATCATCGACCTTGGCGGCGGCATCCGCGACGAGGCGGCCGGCAAATCGCGGGTTGTGCCCGGGGATATCGCCTCGCGCCCCTTTGCCGCGCTTTTGACGGGCCTCGTGCTGACCGGCGAAGCCCGCATCGCCCGGCCGGTGAACCTCGGCGGGTTTTTCTCCGTCATGTCCGAACAGATGTTTTCCCAGCCCGGAGCCGGCACCGACCGCTTCGGCGACAAGTCCTACGCCATCATCTCGGACAAGTACCTCAACTTCAGCTCCCGCGTGGGCTATCACTACGGCGTGCTCGACTGCTACTGCGGGGCCACGGTCAACAAGAACTACATCACCTTTTCCTTTGCCGGGGGCGCGGCCGACGACGTCAAGCGCGCCCGCCGGGCCAAGGCCATCGGCCGCATCCTGGAGGCGCTGGGTTTCGTGGTCGACGCCGCCGCCGACCGCGTGGCCGGCCGGTTCCAGAAATTCCCGGCTGAGGTGATCGCGGAGAAGCTCGGGCACATGGGCCGGCTTTTGCAGTTCACCCGCCAGACGGATATGCTTATGGTCAGCGAGGCAAGCATCGACGCCATGGTGGCCTGTTTTCTTTCGGGCGCGCCCTGCTTCGATCCCGCCTGGTCCCCCCCCGGCCCTGCGGCCGAAACCGTCTGAGTTCGCGTTGCGTTATGCGACCAAGGAGAATGCCATGCCGCGTTTTGCAGCCAACCTGACCATGCTTTTCACCGAAGCGCCGTTTC